>LADO01000023.1 GCA_000961595.1 Peptococcaceae bacterium BRH_c4b | reverse complement strand
ATAAAAGCTACCCCGGGGATAACAGGCTTATCTCCTCCAAGAGTTCACATCGACGAGGAGGTTTGGCACCTCGATGTCGGCTCATCGCATCCTGGGGCTGGAGTAGGTCCCAAGGGTTGGGCTGTTCGCCCATTAAAGCGGTACGTGAGCTGGGTTCAGAACGTCGTGAGACAGTTCGGTCCCTATCCGTCGCAGGCGCAGGAAACTTGAGAGGATCTGTCCCTAGTACGAGAGGACCGGGATGGACGGATCACTGGCGTACCGGTTATTCCGCCAGGAGTAGCGCCGGGTACCCATATCCGGGAAGGATAAGCGCTGAAAGCATCTAAGCGCGAAACCTGCCTCAAGATAAGGTTTCCCACTGGAAAACCAGGTAAGACCCCATGTAGACTACGTGGTAGATAGGCCGGGAGTGTAAGTCCCGTGAGGGATTCAGCTGACCGGTACTAATAGGTCGAGGGCTTGACCTGAAAAAGAATCAAACTAAAACCTAAATCGCTTTTGCAAATATATGTTTCTTATATCGCTGTGAAGTTTTGAAGGTGCACATTGAGAAGTGAGAGCAACATCTCACCTCCCACCTCATCATGCATTAATTAAAAAACAATTTTTCCGGTGACCATAGCGAAGGAGGTACACCCGTTCCCATCCCGAACACGGTAGTTAAGCCCTTCAGCGCCGATGGTACTTGGGATTTATCCCTGGGAGAGTAGGTCGTCGCCGGAATAAATTTTAAAATGGGACATTCCTCTGCAAGAGGTGTGTCCCATTTCATTATTCCTCACGGTAACCCGTGAGGTTTTTAAATTATAAGGGATTAAAAAAAATTTATATGGCGTGGCATATTAGAGTATAATCAGATCAGGGGGCGATGAAAATGTGCGGTAATGGGTGTAATTGTACGCCAAATGGAACACATTTAAAGGTGCTTGACGGTGGAAAATCATTAAATATTTCCCCGGATAACGCAAAAATGGACAGTTCTAATCTGTATAGCCATTTAGTAGCCAAATCTATGCAGATCTACCAGAGCTTTGAGGAAGAAGAATTATCGCAGGAGAGGGCACTGGGATATCTTACCGCGATGGAGGATATCATTAAAGCCGCATGGGGTGAAAATAACAGCCTTTGTCATTCTATAAAAAAGTTAATTAAAGATGTAGAAAACAATTAGCCGGGTAATCCCGGTTTTTTTTATAATAATTATCATGCGGTCATGTTTTACTGGTCGAATTCTAACAGCAGTGCCCTGGTATTCAGGCCGCTTTACCGCATAGACAGGATACCTCCGGACTGGTATTGATTTCAAAGAATCAGTTTACAAATAGCAAACTTCTCCGGCAATTGCTGGAAAAAACGATGCAGCGTATGTATCTGGCGGTGGTGGAGGGTTTTATGAATGAAGACACAGGGTTTATAGACCTGCTCATAGCCAGGAAGGTTGGCAAAGAGAAGTTTCGTCTGCGGGCAGGGAGGCCAGAACCCGGTATATGGTATTGCAACGGCTTTCTAAAATCCAGTCCAGTCTTCTGTCTGTTGAGATAGAAACTGGCCGAACTCACCAGATCAGGGTGCATTTGAGCCACATGGGACATCCACTGTTGGATGACGGGATTTACGGTGGAAGAAGAGACCTTATTGGCGGGCAGGCACTGCATGTGCACTCCCTGAGTTTTATTCACCCGGTTGACCAAAACAGGATTGTGCTTTTACTACCCAGGGAGAACTTTGGGAAAATGAGGGGTTAAAAAAACTTGCCAATGAATGGCCGGAACTTGCAGTCCAAAAATTAACCATTGGCGATGCCTCAATTAAAAATGTTGCAGAATTTTATGCCCGGGCAGGAAGTATTGTTGAAATTTTGACGGGGGATGATGGCCTGAAAGCATATGAGCCAGCCATTGATGTCCCTGTGCCGAGAAGAAGAAAAAGAAGAAACAGCTGATACTGCCGGCATGTCTTTTGCTTTTTGTATATTATAATATGGAAAATGGTTGTCGGGAGTGAGCTAGTGTTGCGTTCCGCTGTTGAAAAAAGGTCATTATTCACATATGAACATTATTTGAATATGCCGGATGAAGAAAGACGGGAAGTAGTAAACGGTATACCCCTGGCCATGACCCCGTCTCCCGGCAGGCGGCACCAGGAGATCGTGGGCAATATTTACGAGATAATCAGGGCATTTTTGAAAGGCAAAGAATGTAAGGTGTATTTTGCGCCCTTTGATTTGTTATTGCCGGAGTCCGAATTATATATTTAAATAATTGTACTGTTTAAAAGGTGGTGGGTTTATCGCCAAAATTGAAGGTTATCGTGTGCAAAACTATCGTGTGCTAAAAGATATAACCCTGGGCAAATTGTGGAATCTGCAAAATGTTGTCCCATTAACCCCACTGGTTGCCGTAATCGGGAAAAATGGCTCGGGTAAAAGTACACTGTTTGATTCCTTTGGCTTTTTGGCAGACTGCCTTTCCTTTGGGGTGGAAGAAGCCTGTGACAAGCGTGGACGTGGCGGTTTTGAGCGACTTGTGTCGTCCGGCTCATCCGGTCCGGTAAAATTCGAAATATATTATCGGGAGTCACCCTCGGAACGGCCAATAACATATGAGATTAGCATTGCCCTGGATAAGAATAACCGTCCCTATGTTGAGTCTGAGCGGCTGAGACAAAGGAGAAAAGGACAAAACAGAGGTAGGCCTTTCTCATTTTTGAATGTTGAAGCCGGCAAGGGATTTGCCTGGGTGGGTGAAAGCTATGGTGAAGAGGAAGCAAGTAAAGTTCCGGTTGATTTAGCAGACTTGAGGAAATTGGCTATAGCCACTCTGGGCGGGTTGAAAGAACACTCCAGAATAACTAAATTTATAAATTTTATGGAAAACTGGTATCTTTCTTATTTCACCCTGGATGCCGCCAGGAGTTTGCCCATGGCCGGACCCCAGAAGCATCTAAATATACATGGCGATAATTTAGTTATGTTGAAAATTGGAATGTATAATATACCGGGATACCCAGAAAAATAGTATTGTTACAGGCGGAGCAGTATTTTGTCTGTCCGAAAAGGAGCAGGTTTATGCTTTGGTATTGACTCCACAGTAACTGCATGTTAAAATTTATCTTGTTCAAATTTTATAGAGTTCACTTTTCCGTTCCTCGATAGCTCAACGGTAGAGCAACCGGCTGTTAACCGGTAGGTTGTAGGTTCGAATCCTACTCGGGGAGCCACATTTGAGCAGGGCTTAAGAAGCCCTGTTTTTATGTTTTATAAAGCTTTTTATAGTTATGTGTAAAAAATGGGCTTATACGGGGAAAAACTATATTATAGCGGGTTTGATTGTTGGTCAGAAAAGGTCAATAATATGGTTAATGTCAGGCAAAATCAAAAATTAAAAGAATAAAAATTATAATTTGATAAAAACAAAATTTAAATATAGCAGAAATGGAGGTGACTTTTTGACAGATGTCCAATATATCTGACCTCATCGAGCAATATTTAAAAAGACTGCTGGAGCAGGCCGGGCAGGGGCAAATAGAGATTCAGCGTAATGAGCTGGCCATCCAGTTTAGCTGTGTCCCTTCACAGATTAATTACGTCTTGAGCACTCGTTTCTCCACGGAGCACGGCTATATAGTAGAAAGCAGGCGTGGCGGCGGGGGATTTGTAAGGATTGTGAAACTGGAACTAGACGATAGGTCGGTGCTTATAAATTATATGAACCGGCTGATTGGAGAGGATATAACCCAGCAGGGAGCCGTGGGTATCATAAGCAGGTTGCTGGAGGAAGACCTTATAACCCGGCGGGAGTCGGAAATTATGAAGGCTGCCGTGTACAGGGATGTGCTGAGAACAGCCTTGCCTGACAGGGATAAACTCAGGGCGAGTATATTAAAAGCAATGCTTATTGCCATTTTAAAATAAACACCGGCAAAAATTCCGGCAGGCAGATTTGTACTGATGTCTGCTGGTAAAGGAGATATGAAAATGGAATGTGAACGCTGCAAACAGAGGCCGGCTACGGTTCACCTTACCCAGATAATTAACAGTGAAAAAAAGACCATGCATTTGTGTGAACCCTGTGCCAGGGAGTTTCAGGCCGAAAGTTTTGGTTTTGTGCCGCAAATGAATCTGCATAACCTTTTAGCAGGATTATTTCATTACCAGATGGCCAACCCCTTCGGACAGCAGGAAATTCCCGAGGGGGAGAAATGTCCCGACTGCGCCTTGACGGAAAGAAAGTTTGCCCAGCAGGGGCTTTTGGGATGCGGAGAGTGCTACCGTAAATTTGCTAATCGGCTCGAGCCGGTTTTTAGACGAATTCATGGTAATAACAGGCATACGGGCAAGGTGCCGGAACGGACCGGCGGCCGGGTCAAAATTGTCAACGAAATACACAAACTGAAAAACAGTTTAAGGGAAGCTGTAAGTAGGGAAGAATTTGAACTGGCAGCGGAAATCAGGGATCAGATCAAGGATTTGGAGAAAAAGCTGGGCGGGGAGGAGCTTAACAGTGTCAATCAAGGAAACAGTTAGTACTGCCCTGAGCCGCTGGACCGGTGAGGGGGGAGCGGAATCTGATGTAGTTATCTCCAGCCGCATCAGGGTGGCCAGAAACCTGGCGGATTTCCCTTTTCCCCACCGGCTTTCGGAAGAAGGGGCGGAACAGGTTCTTCAGGCTGTTACGCTGGCCGTCAAAAGCACTGGCGGTCAGGATGCCAAAGAATTGCAAATGACCGTAATGAGTGAATTGTCCCAGGTGGAAAGGCAAATACTAGTGGATAAGCACCTTGTCAGCCCCGATCTGCTTGAGAACTACAAGCAGAAGGCTGTGGTCTTAAATAATGATGAATCAATCAGTATCATGATAAACGAAGAGGATCACCTCAGGCTGCAGTGTTTTCTACCGGGGCTGCATCTTCATGAGGCATGGTCCGAAGTCAACCGGATTGATGATTTACTAGAAAGGACCCTTGATTATGCCTTTGATGAAAGGCTGGGCTATCTTACGGCCTGTCCCACCAATGTGGGAACCGGGATGAGGGCTTCGCTGATGCTGCATCTTCCGGGACTGGTGCTGGTGAATCAGATATCCGGGGTGTTGGCCACCATATCCAAGCTTGGCTTTGCCGTACGCGGCCTGTACGGTGAGGGTACCGAGGCAACCGGCAATCTTTTTCAAATCTCAAACCAGGTAACCCTGGGCCAGACCGAGGAAGACATAATTGCCGGTATAGTGAGCGTGGCAGGGCAAATCATTGCCAGTGAGCGATCGGCCCGGCAGGCTTTATACAGGGAGCGCCGGGAACACATTGAAGATAGGGTGGGCCGGGCCTGGGGGCTTTTGAAACATGCCAGGATAATGACTTCAGAAGAGGCCATGAGGCTTTTTTCCGATTTGCGGCTGGGTAAGGATTTAAATATTATTGACACCATACCGGGGCATTTGATTACAGAGTTGATGATTGCAACCAGACCTGCCTTTTTATTGAAAATAGTGGGCAAAGAGCTTTCTTCCTTTGAAAGGGATGTAAAAAGGGCCGAATTAATACGTTTGAAACTCTCAGAGGCATAAGGAGGTGTTCGGGCATGTTTGGAAGATTCACTCAGAGGGCGCAGCAGGTACTTGTTTTAGCTCAGGATGAAGCCAGGCGTATGGGTTACCCCTACGTGGGTACGGAACATATTCTGCTCGGTTTGATACGGGAGGGAGCGGGCGTTGCCGCTAAGGCCCTCAAGGCATTGGGCATAGACTCCCAGAGGGTTACCGCCATGGTGGAGCAACTGGTGGAAAAAGGGCAGGGGGCCTCGGAAGAAGTGACCCTTACCCCCAGAGGGAAAAAAGTGCTGGAACTGTCCGTGGAAGAAGCAAGGAGCATGGGACATAAGTATGTGGGTACGGAGCATATTTTACTTGGCTTAATCAGGGAAGGCGAAGGGATTGCCGCCAGGGTGCTGAATGAACTTGGGGCGGATCAGAATAAACTGCGCCAGATAACTTTGCAACTGCTGGGCGGACCTGCGCAGCCCGCGCAGCAGGGTCATGCCTGCCCCCATCAGGCTGGTCCCGCCACCAATATGCTGGATCAGTTCAGTCGGGACCTGACCGAAATGACCCGGGAGGATAAACTCGACCCGGTGGTGGGACGGGACAAGGAAATAGAAAGGGTAATACAAATTTTAAGCCGCCGGACAAAGAACAACCCAGTGCTCATCGGTGAGCCCGGGGTAGGTAAGACAGCTATCGTGGAGGGCTTAGCCCAAAGGGTGGTGGCCGGCAACGTCCCTGAGATTTTGTTAAACAAAAGGGTGGTAACCCTCGATCTTGCTTCCATGGTGGCCGGGACAAAATACCGCGGAGAATTCGAGGAGCGACTTAAGAAGACTATTGAGGAAATAATTTCTGCCGTCAATATTATTGTATTTATAGACGAACTCCATACCATTATCGGCGCTGGGGCGGCTGAAGGGGCCATGGATGCGGCCAACATACTGAAACCGGCTTTAGCTCGCGGCGAAATGCAGTGTATCGGCGCCACAACTCTGGATGAATACCGTAAGCATATTGAAAAGGACTCTGCCCTGGAAAGAAGGTTTCAGCCTGTTAATGTAGCTGAGCCCACGGTGGATGAGACCGTTGCTATACTGAAGGGGCTCAGGGATAAATACGAAGCCCATCACCGGGTGCATATCACCGACGAAGCCATACTGGCTGCGGCCAAGCTATCGGAAAGATATATCACGGACCGGTTTTTGCCGGACAAAGCCATAGACCTGATGGACGAAGCCGGCTCCAGGGTCCGCCTGCAGGCCTTTACCGCTCCTCCGGATATCAAGGAGATTGAAAAAAGGCTGGAAGAGATCCGCAAGGAGAAGGAAGCAGCCATTAATAATCAGGAATTTGAAAAAGCTGCCCAACTCAGGGACCAGGAAATGAAACTGAAAGAGGAATCGGGAGCCTGCAGAGAAAACTGGAAACAGGGCCAGGAGAGTAAGGAACTCAGCGTTACGGAGGAGGACATTGCCCATATAGTAAGCAGTTGGACCGGCATCCCGGTGCAAAAACTGGCTGAAGGGGAAAGTGAAAGACTGCTGAAGCTGGAGGAAGTACTGCACCACAGGGTAGTCGGTCAGGATGAAGCAGTGATGGCGGTGTCCCGGGCGGTTCGCCGGGCTAGGGCGGGACTGAAAGATCCCAAGCGCCCGGTGGGGTCGTTTATTTTCCTGGGGCCTACCGGAGTGGGTAAAACCGAACTGGCCAGGGCCCTGGCGGAAGCACTGTTCGGCGACGAGGACGCAATGATCCGGCTGGATATGAGTGAATACATGGAGAAATTTGCCGTATCCCGCCTGGTGGGAGCCCCTCCCGGATATGTCGGTTATGAAGAGGGAGGACAGTTAACCGAGGCTGTTCGACGCAAACAGTATGCGGTGATTTTGCTGGACGAAATAGAAAAAGCGCACCCCGATGTTTTTAATATACTGCTTCAAGTGCTGGAAGACGGTCGCCTTACAGATGCTATGGGGCGTATGGTGGATTTCAGGAACACGGTCATAATTATGACCTCCAATGTGGGGGTGCAGACCATCCGCAGGGGAACCACCATGGGTTTCCGCACCGGCAGCCAGCAGGAAGCCGGGTATGAAAACATGAAATCCAAGGTCATGGATGAACTGAAGCGTACCTTCAGACCGGAGTTTCTGAACAGGGTTGATGAAATAATAGTTTTCCACTCCCTGACTACAGAGCACATCAAAGAAATAGTTGGCATGATGATAAAAGATGTGGCTGCCAGGCTGCAGGAGCACGGCATAGAAATGGAGGTCACTGGGGCTGCTATGGATTTACTGGCCAAAGAAGGTTTCGACGAGAACTACGGTGCACGTCCCCTGCGCCGGGCGATCCAGCGCCAGGTTGAAGACCGCCTTTCTGAGGAGATGCTCAGAGGAACATTTAAAAAATCCGGCAAGGTTGTTGTGGACGTCAGTGATCATGAGCTTGTACTGCGCAATGATGCAAGCTAAGCGGCCTGCATATTTCCTGGCTTGGGATGAACAGGGATGTGAATCACGGCAATTAAATTATTGATAGACAACAATCTGCCGGAGCCGTAAAATTTCAGGCAGATTGTTGTCTATTAGCATTAATGAATTATATTTTAGGGGATAGTAGAATGAATTTTATGTAATATTATGGTTATTTTTGCCGCCAGACGTATTGAGTACTGTTATACTTAAATGATATAATTATTAAATAATTATTGTTACTGTGAGTTGTATAAATGGCATTAAAATTAAGATTCGCCTGTCAAAGCTGCGGTTATGTCAGTTCCCGCTGGTTGGGTCACTGCCCCGGCTGCGGGGAGTGGAATACTCTGGTCGAGGAAAATAAGCCTGACCTTTCACCCAGAGCAAAGGCTAGCGTGGCAAAAGCATTGCCCATTACGGATATACCCCCTGCTGAAGTTGATCGTTTTGTATCGGGTATCAGCGAATTGGACCGGGTGCTGGGCGGGGGTATTGTGCCGGGTAGTCTTGTTTTGCTGGGTGGTGACCCGGGTATTGGGAAATCCACACTACTGCTGCAGATGGCTGGCCTGGTGAGTAATAGGGGCAAAAAAGTCCTTTACGCTTCTGGTGAAGAGTCAGCCTACCAGATCAAAATGCGTGCCTCCCGCCTGGGATTGTCAGACGGGACAGTTTATTTATTGGCGGAAAATGACATTGAAGTCATCGAAGGTTGTATCAGGGAATTGCAGCCCGACCTGGTGGTGCTGGATTCCATCCAGGCCGTTTATAAGCCCGACCTGCCTTCGGCACCTGGAGGCGTAGGGCAGGTGAGAGAGTGCGCCGCGCAAATGATGCGCCTCGCCAAAACCGGGGGCATGTCTATTTTTTTGGTGGGGCACGTGACCAAGGAGGGTACTCTGGCAGGTCCCAGGGTTTTGGAGCATATGGTTGACGCGGTGGTGTATTTCGAGGGAGAGGCCAATTATTCCTACCGTATTTTAAGAGGGGTAAAAAATAGGTTCGGTTCCACCAGCGAAATAGGCATTTTCCAGATGGAAGGCGGCGGGCTGGTGGAGGTCGCCAATCCGTCTCAGCTTTTTTTAACGAATCATTCAGGCGGTAATGTGGCTGGTTCTGTGGTTATTCCTACCGTGGAAGGCAGTAGAACCTTGCTGGTGGAGATACAGGCGCTGGTTTGTCCCAGCGGTTTCGGTACGCCCCGGAGGATGACCGCCGGCGTGGATTACAACAGGGTGGCGCTGATTATGGCGGTTTTGGAAAAAAGGGCTGGTTTGAATCTCGGCGGACAGGACGCGTATGTAAATGCCGTGGGCGGGGCGAAGCTATATGAGCCCGCCGTCGACTTGGGTATAGCCCTGGCCCTGGCTTCCGGTTTCAGGGAAGCCTCGGTCAAGGAGGGTCTTGTGGCTGTGGGGGAAATTGGGCTTACTGGGGAAATAAGGCCGGTCTCCTTTCTGGAAAGAAGGATTATCGAAGCCGCCCGGCTGGGCTTTAAAAACTGTCTTGTACCGGGACAGAAGCTGCCGGTGGACATTGCTGTTATGCAAGGTGTTAACATTTATACGGCCGGCACTCTGGCCGAGGCTATAGAAATCGCGTTTTAGTTTGAGGGTGGGAGAATATTGGAAGATAAGTTATTGAGGGTATTAAGAGCGGTGGCGCCGGGAACCCCGTTGCGGGAAGGCCTGGAGAGTATTTTGAAGGCCAAGACCGGAGCATTAATAGTTTTGGGGGATGGTCCCGAGATTATGGAAATCTCCGAGGGAGGTTTCGCGGTCAATGCCGTTTTTACACCGGCAAATCTATATGAGCTGGCAAAAATGGACGGGGCCATAATATTATCCAAAGATGCCAAGCAGATTATTGCCGCCAACACACAGCTGGTTCCCAACCTCAGTATTCCGTCCAGTGAGACCGGCATAAGGCACCGCACCGCCGAGCGGGTGGCCAAACAGACGGATTCGCTGGTAATTTCCATTTCTCAACGGCGCGGAGTTATTACAGTATATAAGGGCAATATTAAATATGTTTTGAGGGATTTGGGAGTAATCCTCACCAAGGCCAATCAGGCCATTCAGACCCTGGAGAAATACAGGAATGTACTGGACAGGGTTCTGGTGGATCTTAGTATACTGGAATTTGAAGAAGCTGTAACGCTTTTCGATGTGACCAGATCCATTCAGCGGGTAGAAATGGTCTTGCGGGTGGTTAAAGAAATAGAGCGCTATATAAGTGAACTGGGGGTCGAGGGAAGGCTTATTACCATGCAAATGGAGGAACTGGTGGCTAATGTGGAGGACGAAGGGCTGCTGGTTATCCAGGATTACGCGGTGATGACCGGTGAAAAGTCCCCAGAGAATATTTTGGAGATGATCGGCAGCTGGCCTGCGGAGGACCTGCTGGATCTTTCTCTGGTGGCGAGAGCACTGGGATTTCCCGGCAGTACCAGCATACTTGACCAGAATGTCTACCCCAGAGGATACAGGGTGCTGGAGAAGATACCAAGACTTCCCCTGCCGGTTATTGAAAACCTGGTACAGGAATTCAGTTCACTGAAAAAAATATTAAATGCTTCTATTCAGGAACTTGATGCGGTGGAAGGTATAGGAGAGGTCAGGGCACGTTCAATAAAAGACGGTCTAAACCGTTACAGGGAGCAGTTGGGCCAGGAAAGACACAACTGGTAATGGATTACCCGGCAGGTCTGGTTAATATTTTAATTCAGGCCAGATTGTATAAACCGAGGATTTTCAAATGTTTTTGTTCTTTACCTATAATATCGCACAGGTTTAATTCCAATAAATTGCATATAGCTGCAATATAAAAAAGGGTGCTGCCGATGGATTGTTCCACTGTATCCCTGCAACTTTCGCACAGTTCACCTTTTAGGTGGGATTCAAGGATATCTTTTAAATCGGAAAATGCGGCATCCTTTGGTATTTCTTTCTTGGAAGCATCTATGCGAGTACATCCACAACCGGTTACCGACTTGACGATGGCCCGGTTCAGCCGGGCGTTGGATTCTTGAAATTTAGCCAGTATATCCAGAATACTTTTGTTGCAAACAAGAAGTTCTGAAACCGTGTTTTGAAATTCATCATAAGGAAATTCTTTTATCAAAACGGTTTCACTCCTTTGTATATTAATCTGATTTTTCATCATTATACTTGCCTGTTGCTTGTCCTGTCAAACCGGCTCAGTAGTTTTAAAATACGTATTGACACAACTGTAGAGCTGTGCTAAAATTATAGTCTTTTGACATAGGATGTATTATGTGCTATACTGTTAATGTGATTAAACTATAAAGGGGGTCCGGCGTTGTATAACATAGGGGATAAAGTCGTGTACCCCATGCACGGGGCAGGGATCATAGAAGCCATTGAAGAAAAAGAAGTGCTTGGGGAGAAGCGTCAGTATTATATTTTGAGACTTCCAGTGGGTGATATGAAAGTAATGATTCCTATCAGTAATTGCAAGGAAATTGGTTTAAGAGAGGTAATAAATGACGAAGGGGTTCGCAGGGTTATAGATATCCTGCAGGAACAGAGCAGCATCATGTCTACCAACTGGAACCGCCGTTACAGGGCTAATCTGGAAAAGATAAAGAGCGGCGATGTCTATGAGGTGGCGGAAGTGGTGAGGAATCTCATCAACAGGGAGAGGGAAAAGGGCCTTTCATCCGGAGAAAGAAAGATGCTGGAGAACGCCAGACAGATATTAATAAGTGAACTGGTACTGGCTACAGAACTGGCTGAGGATAAAGCGAAATCCCTGATAGACAGTGCATTTGCCTAAAATACGTCAGTACTGCTGACGTATTTTTTTATAAAAATAAGTTTTAATCAAATAATTGTTTGTTTATAAAAATTTACACTTTTCGGCGTTTATATAAAATTAGCTGTTGAAGAATTAACTTGCCAGGAAATATAATATAGGTAATTCATGTAAATAATATATTACGGACAGGAGGTGAAAAAATGGCAAGAAGGATAGTTTTTTTTGTTTTGGTGTTGATTTTCATGTTATTAGGTCTTTATGCAGGTATTTTTATCTCCTCATCGAACCTTGTAACGCTGCCTTCCGGTCTGCCGGAACTAAAATTCGGCATTATGGGCCTTGGGGCACTGGTGGGACTGGTGGCCGGCCTCTTGTTGGTGCCGTGGGTAATACGGGGTTCGCTCTGGGTGACGGCATTTATCGAACAATGGCTTCATAGAACACCCACCCAGGATTTGATAATGGGTTCTGTGGGGCTTATTCTTGGACTTATAATTGCAAATTTACTGGGATCTCTGCTATCTTTTTTAGGTCCCATCGGCAAGGTCATTTGGCTTTTGATAACGGTTCTATTGGGTTATCTGGGACTTAGTGTTAGTGTCAAGAAGCGGGAGGAAATACTTGGGCTATTCGGGAGTATAACCAGGTTTGGCAAGGAGAAGCCGCTTAAGGGCGAACCTAAAATGACCAACCTGAAGATACTTGACACCAGTGTTATTATTGATGGTCGTATTTCGGATCTCTGCGAAAGCGGTTTTATAGAAGGAACTTTGCTGGTGCCAGGTTTTGTTCTGGAGGAATTAAGACATATAGCCGATTCATCGGATTTACTGAAACGTAACCGGGGTCGGCGGGGTCTGGATATACTGAATAAAATGCGCAAGGATCCAGATATCAAGGTCCAAATATATGATAACAACAAAGGCCTGGAAGAAAATGCCGAGGTTGATACCAAGCTTGTCAAGCTGGGGCAAAAACTGGGCGGAAAGATAATGACCAATGATTATAACCTTAACAAAGTGGCGGAACTGCACGGTGTAAGGGTGTTGAATATTAATGAACTCGCCAATGCGGTGAAGCCAGTGGTACTGCCTGGAGAGGAAATGGTTGTACAGGTTGTCAAGGATGGCAAGGAATCCGGTCAGGGCATTGGCTATCTGGATGACGGCACCATGATTGTTGTGGACGGGGGCAGGAGATATATCGGCCAGACCATCAACGTGGTGGTAACCAGTGTGTTGCAGACAGCCGCCGGCAGGATGATTTTTGCCAAACCCCGCCTGGGTGACAGAAAAGATAACGGGTTGAGCCTTAATGAGGTGAATTTTGGTGGCTGAAGCTTATGCTGTAATTGTAGCAGCGGGCCGTAGTACCCGGATGCAGGGTGCGGACAAGCAGTTTCTGGAATTAGCCGGAACGCCTGTATTGCAGCATACCCTGGCCGCCTTTGAGAAAGCCGGGCGGATTGCAGGTATTGTCCTGGTGATTGCACCGGAAAAATACCGGGACTCAGGTCCGGGTGCTTTTAGGTCATGGGGGTTGAATAAGCTGATTGCCGTTGTGCCCGGAGGCAATACGCGCCAGCAGTCCGTGTTAAACGGGCTGCTGGCCATTCCATTTAATTGCCGGACGGTACTTATACACGACGGGGCCAGGCCGCTGGTAACGGTGGGAGAAATAGAGACTGTGGTTGCTGCGGCCGGAGAGTACGGGGCGGCCACTCTGGCGGTACCGGTCAAGGATACGGTGAAGGAGTCTGACGGGCAGGGCTTTGTGGCCAGCACACCAAATCGCGAATTGCTTTGGCTGACCCAGACTCCCCAGGGTTTTTCTTATCAATTGCTGCTGGAGGCCCACCGCCTGGCCGGCCCGTCCGCTGCCGCCACCGATGACGCGTCGCTGGTGGAGGCTGCCGGGCATCGGGTAAAGCTGGTCCCCGGCTCCTACCGCAATATAAAAATTACCACACCGGAAGATATATATATAGCCGAGGCACTGCTGTCAAGGGCAAGTGGGGACGGTTCTTGACTTGCCCCCCAGTGTGCAACAGGATGCCTGACCCCATGCTCCGCACATGCCCCCTGCAGCCTAATTTTGCGACAGGGGACTTTGCGACAGGGGACGGTTCTCTTTTGTCGCATTGATGTGTTAGTCCCTTCAAGATATGTTGGCCGTGCGGTGTTTTGCCCCGGCGCTCATATGCTCCACGGCTAGAGTAGCAAGTAGGAGTAGCAAGTAGGGACGGTTCTTGACTTGCGCATGACGACTTCGGCTACCGCTGCAAACAAAGGTAAATCAGAATAGCATAAGTTGTATGTTGCACATTTGTATCCGTATGTGTGTTAGGAGGAATAAAAAGTTGCGTATAGGTTTCGGCTACGATGTACATAAACTTGTTGAGGGCAGGAAGCTAGTCCTGGGCGGGGTGGAGGTTTCCTTTGTCAAAGGGCTGGCGGGCCATTCGGACGCAGATGTGCTGGTACATGCCATTATGGACGCGCTGCTTGGGGCGGCTGGCGCCGGTGACATCGGCCGGCATTTTCCGGATACAGATGAACAATTTAAGGGTATATCAAGCCTATTAATGCTGCAAAAGGTGCGGGACATTATTGCTGGTTTAGGTTATAACGTGGGCAACATTGACTCCATGATAGTTGCTCAGGCTCCAAAACTGGCGGGCTACATCTCCAGTATGGAAGAAAACATTGCCCGGACATTGGAGGCGGACAAGGGAATTATTAACGTCAAGGCCACCACCACCGAGGGCCTTGGCTTTGCCGGGACGGGCGAAGGTATTGCCGCGTATGCTGTGGCTATAATTGTTAAAAAGTTGCCCTTATAATTACCGGAATGTTATAATAGTTCACGAAAATCGTAAAAACCGGGAGGTTCCTTTTTTTGTCGAAAAAATTGGCTAATAATATTAAGGTAAGATTTGCGCCCAGTCCCACCGGTCCGCTGCATATAGGCGGTGCACGTTCGGCGCTGTTTAACTGGTTGTATGCACGCCACCATGGTGGTACTTTTATTGTCCGCATAGAGGATACTGATTTAGAAAGAAGTTCAAGGGAATCGGAGGAAAATATACTGTCCTCCCTGCGCTGGCTGGGGTTGGACTGGGATGAAGGCATTGCAGCTGGCGGTCCCAATGGCCCGTACCGCCAGACCGAGCGCCTGCATATATATAAGCAATATGCGGCTAAATTGCTGGAGGAAGGACACGCCTATTACTGTTACTGCTCCGAGGAGGAACTGGCCGCTGAGCGGGAGTCCTTGCTGGCTAAGGGGGAACTGCCCCGTTATCTGGGTCGCTGCAGGGATCTTTGCGATGCGGATAGAGACCGTCTGGCCGCCGAAGGCAGAAAGCCGGTGCTGAGGTTCAGGGTGCCGGAAGGCAAAACGGTTACCGTTGATGATCAGGTACGGGGAGAAGTTTCCTTTGAAACGAACGGCATTGGTGATTTTATTATTGTAAAATCCGACGGTATACCTACCTATAACTTTGCCGTTGTTATCGATGACCATAGTATGGGTATCTCCCACGTAATCAGGGCTGAGGAGCACCTTTCCAACACACCCAGGCAGATTTTAATTTACCAGGCCCTGGGCTGGGTTATACCGGCATTTGCCCATATATCACTGATCCTGGGCAAGGACCGCAGTAAAATGAGTAAAAGGCACGGTTCCACTTCCATAGTACAATACCAGGAATTGGGCTATTTGCCAGAGGCGATGGTAAATTTTCTTGCCCTGCTGGGATGGTCCCCGGGCGGGGAAGAAGAAATTTTTTCGCTGGATGAGATTAAAGACCAGTTTTCTTTGGACCGGGTAGCTAAAAATCCGGCGGTGTTTGACCTGGAAAAACTAAACTGGTTAAACGGTCATTATATACGACAATCCGATCTTGAAAGAATTACTGAATTGTCCATACCTTTTTTACGGCAGGGTGGTTATGTAACCGGGGAAATGACTCCAGATAAATACCAGTGGGTACGGATGCTTGTATCCACGGTAAGGAATTATCTGGCCAACCTGTCGGAAATTAATACACACGTGGAGAAATTTTTTGTGGAGACTGTGGAGCCTGCAGATGAAGAGACCCGGGAGGTGCTCAGGCAGGAAAAGGTTGTCCTGGTGCTCAACACCCTGCGGGATAAAATTAATTCGACCAGGGATTTAGACGAGGAAACAATTAAGGCTGCTTTAAAATCCCTGGGTAAGGAACTGGGTCTGAAGGGCAAACAAGTATTCATGCCGCTACGGGTGGCCCTGACAGGGGAGATGCACGGCCCCGAACTGTATCAGGTGATACCCCTGCTGGGCAAAGAAAAGACTGTTAAACGGCTGGAATACGCAATGTCTAAAATTTAAACTGGCGGGTGTTATTTGGAGAGAGAATCTATGCCCGCTTGAGCGTCACCGCAGCGCAGCGATAGAATCGGGGACATTCCCCGAAGGGGTGTGTCCCCATACCGTAATCGGGGAGACGATGGAACCGTCCCCATGGCGTAGCATAATAAGCAACCTTTCGCTGTAGTATTAGCTTTTAATAGTTATACAGTGTCCCGGAAATAATTTTAGATTCTGGAGGAATGAAAATGCTGGGATGGCTGCGCAGGGATATAAAAGCGGTATTTGAGCGGGACCCGGCCGCCAAAAGCGTACTGGAGGTTCTTTTGTGTTATCCCGGTTTGCATGCCATTACCATGCACCGGCTGGCGCATTTCTTTTATAGGAATAGGCTGTTTCTGGTGGCAAGACTGCTATCGCAGTTCTCCAGATTTATAACCGGTATAGAAATTCACCCCGGAGCCAGAGTCGGGGAAGGGCTTTTTATAGATCACGGTTCGGGAGTTGTCATTGGTGAAACCACCGAAATTGGGGATAACGTGACCTTGTACCAGGGGGTTACCCTGGGCGGCACCGGCAAGGAAAAGGGTAAGCGGCACCCCACCATTGGCGATAATGTTGTGATTAGCACCGGGGCAAAGGTGCTGGGTTCTTTTACCGTGGGGGAAAACTCTAAAATTGGCGCAGGTTCAGTTGTTTTGAAACCTGTTCCCCCCGGCAGTACCGTGGTGGGAGTTCCGGGAAAAATTGTGATGAGGGAAGGGCGCCGGGTGGATGATGCCGGTGGATCTTCCATCGACCTCAGGCACGATCAGCTTCCCGACCCGGTATCGGAGATGATGAGCTGTATGCTGCTCAATATTGAGCAGTTGGAAAAACGCATCCGGGAACTGGAACAAAGGGTGCCGGGTGTTCCATCCTCCCCCGGACTGGATAGCTGCGAAGGAGGCAAACTTAAGAATGCAGATTTATAATACCCTCACCAGGCGGAAGGAGAAATTTGTTCCGCGGGAAACAGGCAGGGTGGCCATGTATGTGTGCGGTCCGACCACCTATAATTTTATTCACCTGGGCAACGCCCGGGCCTTTGTAGTTTTTGACACAGTAAGAAGGTATTTCTTGTATAAGGGATACAAGGTACGGTATGTTCAAAATTTTACCGATATAGACGACAAAATTATCAAAAGGGCCAGGGAGGAGGGGGAAGATCCCATTCGACTGGCCGCTAAATATGTAGAAGAGTATTTTCACGACATGGATGCCCTGAATGTTTTAAGGGCCGACATTCACCCAAAGGTTTCAGAGCACCTTAATGAAATAATAGAAATGGTCAGGGTTCTGATTGAACGTGGCCATGCCTACGTGGTGGACGGAGACGTTTATTATAACATATCGTCTTTCGGGGGGTATGGAAAATTGTCCGGCCGCTCCCAGGAAGATATGCAGGCGGGGGCAAGGGTGGAAGTGGACCGGAGGAAAAAGCATCCCATGGACTTTGCCCTCTGGAAATCCGCCAAGGAAGGTGAGCCCGCCTGGGACAGCCCCTGGGGTCTGGGGAGGCCTGGCTGGCACATTGAATGTTCCGCTATGTCTCTTAAATATCTGGGTACAGATTTTGACATCCACGGCGGTGGTTTTGATCTTATTTTTCCTCACCACGAAAATGAAATAGCCCAGTCTGAAGCGGCCACTGGCGAGCCCTTTGCCCGCTACTGGATGCATAACGGCTTTATTACTATTAACCAGGAAAAAATGTCCAAGTCTTTGGGCAACTTCTTTTTGGTAAGGGAGATATTGGATAAATTTCCCCCGGATGTGGTGCGCTTTTTCCTGCTTTCCACTCATTACCGCAGTCCTCTGGACTTTGATGATGAAAAGCTTGCCGCCGCCGGGCGAGGGCTGGAGAGGGTGAAAAACTGCATTCGTGCCTTGAAGGAAGCATTACAGGGTAACCCACGGCATACTCTTTCCGGTGCCGACAAAACCTTTAACGAAGAGTTGGGAGGCCGGCTGGCAGAATTCAATTCCGCTATGGACGACGATTTCAATACCGCCCTGGCCACCGGCATACTTTTTGATGCGGTAGGTGATATTAATACCTATTTACACCATGCTGCACAAGCTGACGGTCCGTGCCTCGAAGCGCTGCATAAGGCCTTTAAAATTATTAAAACTTTCAACGGGGTGCTGGGGCTTTTTAAGATCGATGCCGGCGATAATATTATTATTGACGGTCAATCAGGGGCCGCTTCCGGTCTCGTGGAAGCCCTTGTTGAACTGATTATAAAGATGAGGCAGGAAGCGCGGGCCCGCAAGGATTTCGCGACTGCCGACAGCATAAGAAATGATTTGGGTAAACTGGGCATAATTCTTGAAGATACCCCCCGGGGAGTTCGCTGGAAGAGACAGGGGTAGAAGGATTGGAAAAGATTTTTGATACCCTTGACGGAGAAAAATTAAATCAAATTTCCCCACTGGAACTGGCCTATGTAGGTGATGCCGTGTATGAACTGGCTGTGCGCAGGCATTTAGTCGCCAGGGGTATTGCGGGGGTCAACAGGCTGCACCGTGAAGCGGTAAAATTCGTTTGCGCAGACACCCAGGCCAGGGTGCTGAGACTGCTTGAGCCCAGTCTTACCGAAGAGGAAATAAGGGTAGCCAAGAGGGGTCGCAATGCTAAAAGCGGACACGCCCCCAGGGGAGCCTGCGTGGTTAGTTACCGGCAGAGCACAGGGTTGGAAAGTCTGGTGGGCTACCTTTTTTTGAAAGGTGCTGCCGAAAGGCTAGAATTTATTATGGAGCAGGTATTTAACATAGTCGAGGCTGTTGATTAGGTTATTATTGGAGGATTTTATGTCCCAGGATTATAGTGACGAAAACATTTTATTGGGCAGAAACCCCGTGCGTGAAGCTTTACGGGCTGGCAGGCCGATCAATAAAATACTGCTGGCCGGAGGTGATTCTCCTCCCCTGCGGGAATTAGGCAGATTGGCCCGGGAGGCCGGTATACCAGTGCAACAGGTTGACCGGGCGAAACTCGATAAAATGGCGGGGGGGTTACCCCATCAGGGCGTTATTGCCTTTGCCTCGGTTCGGGATTATGTGGAAGTTGATGAAATTCTGGCCCGGGCAGGTGAAAAGCCTTTTCTCGTTATTCTTGACGAAATTAACGATCCGCATAATCTGGGGGCGATACTCAGAAGCGCCGATGCTGCCGGAGTGCACGGCGTGGTCATACCCAGGAGGCGCTCCGCCTCCCTTACTCCGGCGGTGGCAAGGGCATCGGCTGGAGCGGTGGAATATGTGCCGGTGGCCAGGGTGACGAATATTGTCCGTACCGTTGAGTCACTAAAAGAAAAAGGAATATGGATTGTGGGCGCCCATATGGAAGGCCAGTTGTACTGGAAAGCAAGCCTGGACGGCCCCCTGGCTCTGGTAATAGGTGGGGAAGAGAAGGGTCTGGGCAGGCTGGTAAGGGAAAAATGCGACCAGCTGGTTAGCCTGCCCATGCTGGGGCGGGTAAGCTCACTTAACGCCTCGGTGGCTGCGGCTCTGCTTTCCTATGAAGTATTGCGGCAGAGGGGACGGGCGCAATATGAACGATTATCTCATCGTGGACGGCTATAATATCATATATGCCTGGCCTGTGCTCCAAAAATTAAAGGATACCAGTCTCGGGCACGCCAGATCCAGGTTGGTGGATATACTAACTAATTATGCGGCTTTAAGCGGCGAACGGGTAATTGTGGTTTTCGATGCACACCTTGTGAAAAACAACCAGGAACATAGCGAAACTGTGGACGGAGTAGAGATTATATATACCCAGGAAGGTGAAACCGCCGACGCAGTTATTGAAAAACTAGTGGGTACACTGCCGGATCGGGCCACCGTATTTGTCGCTACCTCGGACTGGGACGAGCAGAGAATTGTTTTTGGCCGGGGTGCGTATAGGCTTACACCGAAGGAATTACTGGCCAGGATAAAGAAACTTAAAAAAGAAGGGGAGCAAAAATATCAGTCCGCCACACCCGCCGATTCTTATCTGGAGAACAGGCTGGTGGATGAAATCCGTAAAGCTCTGGAGAACTGGCGCCGGGGGAAGGGATAGGGGCTGTACAATTTGTCTTGACGCACGTTTTTATCCTGGGATATAATAAGCTTGTCTTTTAAAAACGCATGACAATGCTACACTGCCTTAATCCGTGTAGATGCTAAAGTATGGGATTTTAGGCGCTTTTGCGCAGTGTCCGATGACAGAGATGGCATGTAAAATAGCGGCGGTAGTGCAAACCGCAGGGAGGTTGTTTTATAACTACCTAGTCTATGTCTGACGACAGTTCTGGCCCGGCTTTATTTGTTTTAACGGAGTAAGGCCTTTTTATTTTTCTTGTGCTGGTGGAGATGTTTGTGACACACATAGCGGGGGGGATATTGTGAGCCTGAATGTCCAGAGGGAGGTTCCCGGCGGTTTTCATTTAATGATTGACGAGGATGTAGTGGAGTTTGCCAGGGAAGGTGACGACGGGGCACTGGAGTACCTTATCAATAAATATAAGAATTTTGTCCGCGCCAAGGCCCGCTCCTATTTTTTGATCGGGGCCGACCGTGAGGATATTATCCAGGAAGGAATGATTGGCCTGTATAAGGCTATTCGTGACTTCCGGATGGACAAATTATCTTCTTTCAGAGCCTTTGCCGAGTTGTGCATTACCCGTCAGATTATTACCGCCATTAAAACGGCCACACGACAGAAGCATATTCCGTTGAACTCATACGTATCACTAAACAAGCCAATATACGACGAAGACTCGGACCGCACCCTGCTGGATGTAATTTCCGGCACCAAAATCACCGACCCGGAAGAGTTAATAATCAGCCGGGAAGAATTTGATGATATTGAGGAGAAGATGGGCGAAATATTAAGTTCCCTGGAGTGGAAGGTGCTCATGTCCTACCTTGAGGGCAAATCCTACCAGGAGATCGCGGAAGACCTGAAAAGGCACGTAAAGTCCATCGACAATGCCCTGCAAAGGGTGAAGCGTAAATTGGAAAGATACCTTGAAAAGAGAGAAGCTTAAGCCAACTGATTGAATAATTAGCTGTTAAAACCTGGTCCGCAGATGGCCAGGTTTTATGTTTTGCCGGAGCCTGCTTCACGCATGTGGATTGATTTCTTTCTGGTGTAAGGGAGCTACTGCTGTCGTACTAACGGCAAAAAAGTAAATATTATGCAGTGGTCATGGTATTGACACTGGTTTGTTTTTCTGTTAACATAATTCTTGCGCCTGAGTTAAGACCTTTGCCGGCGTAGCTCAATTGGCAGAGCAGCTGATTTGTAATCAGCAGGTTGCGGGTTCGAGTCCCATCGCCGGCTCCAATTGAGAAGTGAGAAGTGAGAAGTAAGAAGTGAGACGTTGGATTAAGAAAGAATTTGCTAAAAGCAAATTCCAAAAAAGAATCTTACCTCTAACCTCTCACCTCCCACGTCTAATATGGAGGGGTTCCCGAGCGGCCAAAGGGAGCAGACTGTAAATCTGCCGGTAGACACCTTCGCAGGTTCGAATCCTGCCCCCTCCACCAAAACTACCATAAGGTTAACGCAAAATATTGTTTGATTTTATAGTATGTATGTGATATAATATGTTTTGTCGTCGCGGGGTGGAGCAGCTGGCAGCTCGTCGGGCTCATAACCCGAAGGTCGTAGGTTCAAATCCTACCCCCGCAACCAAAATGCCGCTATAGCTCAGTAGGTAGAGCGCATCCTTGGTAAGGATGAGGTCACCGGTTCAAATCCGGTTAGCGGCTCCATACCAAATGGCGGCGTAGCTCAGTTGGTTAGAGCACACGGTTCATACCCGTGGTGTCCGGGGTTCAAGTCCCTGCGCCGCTACCAGAAGTATATCCGGCTGGTAAGCCGGTTTTTTTGCATTTCAGGCTGAGTATTACATAAAAATTTAAACGATCTGGGAGGATTTTTACAGTCGATATCGAAAATACTTTTTTGTAATTTTCGACTGTATAAAGCGAAGTATAATGGTAATAACTTTTAAGGATGTCAAAAAATTGTATTAACCCTGGTAATTGATTCGAGGGAGGAAGTATACAAATGGGAAAGGCAAAGTTTGAGCGCAACAAACCGCACGTAAACATTGGGACCATTGGGCACGTAGACCATGGCAAGACAACCCTTACGGCGGCCATAACCGTAGTGCTGTCCACCGTGGGTCAAGCATCGGTAAAAAAATACGATGAAATCGACAACGCCCCGGAAGAACGTGAGCGCGGCATAACCATCAACACCGCCCACGTGGAATACGAAACGAACAACAGGCACTATGCCCACGTGGACTGCCCCGGCCACGCGGACTACGTAAAGAACATGATCACCGGCGCAGCCCAGATGGACGGAGCTATACTGGTGGTATCGGCGGCAGACGGCCCCATGCCCCAGACTCGTGAGCACATTCTGCTGGCCCGTCAGGTAGGCGTACCCTACATCGTAGTATACCTGAACAAAGCTGATATGGTAGACGACCCCGAACTATTGGAACTGGTAGACATGGAAGTAAGAGAACTACTGTCCATATACGAATTTCCCGGCGACGACATACCCATCATCACCGGCTCAGCCTTAAAAGCGCTGGAATGCGGCTGTGGCAAAAAGGAATGCGAATGGTGCAAGAGCATCTGGGAACTGATGGACGCAGTAGACAGCTACGTACCCACACCGGTGCGCGCCTTAGACAAACCCTTCCTTATGCCCGTAGAAGACGTATTCAGCATCACCGGGCGCGGCACAGTAGCCACCGGCAGAATCGAGCGGGGCGCCGTCAAAGTGGGCGAAGAAATAGAAATAGTAGGTCTGCAGGAGAAACCGCGTAAGACCGTGGTAACCGGAGTAGAAATGTTCCGTAAACTGCTGGACCGCGGCGAAGCGGGAGACAACGTGGGCTGCCTCTTAAGGGGCGTAGACCGTAAAGAAATTGAGCGCGGTCAAGTATTGGCGAAACCCGGCAGCATCAAACCGCACACCCATTTCAACGCTGAAATATACGTATTGACCAAGGAAGAGGGTGGCCGGCACACACCGTTCTTTAACGGCTACCGCCCGCAGTTCTACTTCAGGACCACCGACGTTACCGGCGTAGCCGAACTGCCCGAGGGAGTGGAAATGGTGATGCCCGGAGATAACATCCGCATCAACGTAAAACTCATAACCCCCATCGCCATAGAAGAAGGACTGCGCTTCGCCATCCGCGAGGGCGGCCGTACTGTGGGCGCCGGTGTGGTTACATC
>LADO01000045.1 GCA_000961595.1 Peptococcaceae bacterium BRH_c4b | reverse complement strand
GCCTACTCTAAGCTCCTGAACATCCTGTCTCAGTTCCTGCTGCCCCAGTTCCAGTGCCTCAAGGCGTGTGTTAACTTGCTGCAACTCCTGATGGACTTCTTGCCGGAATTCCCGAAATTCGTGGCGTATAGGTTGTAATTCTTCTTGAATAACTGTCCGGAGTATGGCAACAATATCATTAGTTGGCATTGGTCAACAGCCTCCTGACCGTCATGTATTATAAATTCCAGGAGATATGCCTAATTGGGAAGTTGTTGTACAGATTGTTGCTTCCAGTTGTTGAAAAATTATAACACTTTTCCAATTGTATATCCAGATAATAAGAGATACGTTACAGAAAAATAGCCGTGGTTATAATTCTAACCACGGCTATTGGGTGGTGGGCGCAGTAGGATTTGAACCTACGACTTCACGGATGTGAACCGTGCGTTCTCCCGCTGAACTATGCGCCCATAATTCTTTGATTTTCTCCCGCTGAGCTACGCCCTCGCAACTATAAATCTGCAATAGAAATGTTAACATAAATAATGCATAAAAGCAAATCATTTATCGATTTCAATTCTGCCGTTTTTAAAACGGCTGGTGAAATCATAAACGTTGAGCCGGGCGCACCAATTTATATCCTCCTGCAAACCCAGCCGGATGAGTTTTTGTCCGTGCCTGGAATCGAGGAAAGCTTTCACCGGCTCCCGGCTGTAATGATGGGCTAAATGGAGAGCAGCGGTGGCCAGGTCACTGAGGGCGGGTTTTAAGTGCAGCAACTCTTTTATGACAAATCCTGCAGCCAGGGTATCCTCCAGGGAAAATTTATCAGCAGTACCGGCGCAGACCAGTACTATATCCTTGTTTTTCCCCGTTGCGGCTACAGCAGTCGCCCTGATATTTAAAAGGCTGCCAATATATACATAACTGGCCCTGACTGAGCCGTTGATGGCTCTTGTTCCGTTGGATGTAGTAAGCACCAGGTAATTTCCCGCCACTACTTCTGCCGTATATTCCAGTGGTGAATTGCCGTGGGGGAAGAAAGGTATTTTCTGACCTCCCCTTTCCCCGGCCAGCATCATTACATCGGGGTTGGCAGAGGGTATCTTTTGTTTTGGATCAGCCGCCAGGGAGCGCGCCTCCTCCACCGACAATACCGGAAAAACTCCCAGGCATCCGTTGGCTAGCGCCGTGGTGATGGTGCTGGTGGCTCTAAGGATGTCAAAAACCACGGCGGTTTTTGCGGTCAAGTCATAGTCGCCAATATGTTTGGCGGTTGGAACTACATCGATAAGCATACTGATACCTCCATGTCCAGGTAACCAATCATCTAGTATTATACAGTGAAATCCAAGAACGGGGAAGTGTTGAAGGTGACTAAAAGGACGGTATATTTTTGGCAAAAAAAAGAATTTTTAATGCCAAATTAAAGGAAGTTTTATTTCGAAGTCGAATATTGCATATAAAATGGTTATTCTGCAATATTTAGCGAAATAGGGAGGGGGCGCGCCAGCTTTTGAAGCGCTCTGCTAAGCCAAAAAAAGAAAATTCGGAACGTTGGTTATTAACTTATTCAGATATGATCACCCTCTTGCTAATTTTCTTTATTGTACTTTACACCATGAGCAAGATAGATGTTCAGAAATTTAGAATACTGTCCAATTCATTAAACAAGGCGCTGGGGGCCGGGGGGATGATTTTGGATGCTCCGGGTCCGTCCCTGGTAAATGGCCTGTCACAGCAGGAACCCATTCATACATCAACCGAAGCGGCCAAACTGGAGAAACTGAAGCAACAGTTGCAGGAGTATATAACCAAGGCCAAGCTGGACAAGCAGGTTTCCGTGAGTACGGAGGAAAGGGGTGTAGTTCTTTCCTTTCAGGAGCAGGTGCTGTTTCAATTGGGTTCTGCTGAACTTACTCCGTCTGCAAAAGAAATCATAGATAAGATTGGCCCTATTTTGGAAACGGTTCCCAATTACATGAAGATTGAGGGACACACGGACAACCTTCCGATCAACACCAGGCAATATCCTTCCAACTGGGAGCTATCGTCAGCCAGGGCGACGCATGTGTTGCAGGAATTGCTAAACGGTTTCAATATACTGCCACAGCGTCTTTCTGCCACGGCTTACGGAGAATTCAGGCCACGGGCGCCTAATACCAATGATGCGAACAGGCAGATCAACAGGCGGGTCAATATTGTCATTTTGAGAGATATGTATTATATGACTGAGCCGGAATCGGCCAGAATAGTTCCGGCCGATAATAAAGTGGAATAAAAAATATTATTGTTGCAGGGAAGGATCGTTTTATGGAAGTTTCAATGATTGTCTCCTTTCTTTTTGCTGTATTTTCTTTGGCTGTGGGATTTATGTGGGATGGCGGACACCTGAGCGCACTCATAAAACCTAGTGCGGCACTGATAGTATTCGGGGGCACCGCAGGTTGTACTTTTTTTAGTTTTACTTTTGATGAAATTAAGAATGTACCTACCCTATATAAAATTGCATTACAGTCCAGGAATCAGGATCCGGCGGAAGTAATCGAATTAATTGTGGGGCTGGCGGATGAGGCCAGGCGTGAAGGGTTACTGTTTTTGGAAAACCGGCTGGGTGAAGTTAACGATCTCTTCCTACGCAAGGGCATCCAACTGGTGGTGGACGGAACGGACCCGGAACTGGTGCGAAGCATCATGGACGTGGAGTTGTATTCACTGGAAGAAAGACACCATGCCGGTATTCATATGTTTGAAGCGGCAGGAGGTTACGCCCCCACCATGGGTATCATCGGTACGGTTATGGGACTGGTGCATGTATTAGGCAGCATTTCTGACCCAAATGGTCTTTCTTCTGCTATTGCCGTAGCGTTTATGGCCACATTTTACGGCATCGGCAGCGCCAACGTGCTCTTCTTGCCAATGTCGGCCAGACTGGCAAGTATAAGCAAGAAGGAAATGGTGCTTCGGGAGCTCATGGTGGAAGGCATAGTTTCTCTGCAGGCAGGTTATAACCCTATATTGATAAGAGAGCGGCTGTCTGCTTTCCTTGTTCCGTCCATGCGTGAGAGAAGTAAAGAGACGGAAGAGGAGTAATACAAGTAATACACCCGGGGAGGTTTGAGCGGTGTCAGAAAACAAAAGGGAAGAAGAACAGGTTGTAGTTTTTCAGCTCCGGAACCAGACCTACGGCATAGATATTGATTCAGTACTGGAAATAATTCGTATGGAATCAATTGTCCAGGTGCCTGGGACCCCTGATTTTGTTGAAGGGATAATAAATCTTAGGGGACGTATTATCCCGGTCATGGACCTCTCCAGGCGGTTTGGCCTGGAGGCTGCGGACATCACCGTCTCATCCAGGATAATCATAGTAGAGACCAGCGATATTACCGTGGGTATGATTGTAGATTCAGTTTCCGAAGTGCTCAGGTTCCCTTTGTCCTGCATAGAGCCCCCACCTCCCATGGTTGGTGCCGGAAACGTCGAATTTATCAGGGGAGTGGCTCTTTATGACCAGAGAATGTTTATTTTACTGGACTTGGCCAGGATTTTGGTGGATGATGAAAAAAATGTACTTAGCCTGATGGATACGGAGGCCATGAAAATTTTGGTATAAGGAGAGATAGCAACGTGTTTAGCGATGTCGAAATGATGGTCTTCATGGAAGAACTGGAAGAAAAGATACAGTTAATTAATGATAACGTGCTGTTGTTGGAAAGGGACGGCGAAAGCCCGTTGGTTATTCAGGAAATATTTCGCGCCGCCCATACTATTAAGGGATCTTCGGCCGTCATGGGATACGAGAAAATGTCCCGTCTTACACATGAAATAGAAAACCTGTTTGACCGTTTGCGGCAGGGTACCATGAAGGTTACCACGCCCATGGTAAACGTATTGTTTGAAGCATTGGATACACTAAAGGTGTTAAAGGAAGAAATAACCGGAAATGCCGGGGAGGTGGATGAAACCCCGGTGATCGGAAAAATAAAATCATGTTTGGAAGATAGCGGCTCCGCACCCGCTGACACTGATTATCCCGGTTCCACCGCTAAGGCACCGGAGATTGCGGCTGGCCAGGAAACTGTGGATATATTCCAGCCCGATGAGATACTGGAAAACATGATTCGGGAGGCCGAGGTAAGGGGATACCAGGCTTACAAAATTTATGTGGAAGTTGACCCGGACACACAGATGAAAAATGTTCGGGCTTTTCTGGTTTTTGAATCATTACAGCAAATGGGGGACATTATCAAAAGCTACCCGTCGGCGGAGGAAATACAGGATGGCAGATTTGATAAGGGTTTTTCGTTGGTGTTGTTCTCCAGGGAGGATCAGGGTGAAGTCACTAACCTCATTATGTCCATCGCAGAAATAAACAAGGTTGAAGTTACTCCGCTGGAAACGAACGGTGAAGCAACGGCAGGGAAGACGTCTGGGGAGCATGTGGAACAAACAGCTCAGGAGACCCGGGTATTAAACGAAATGCCAAAAGAAGCGGCAGAAGTCAGGAAGGCTGCGCCGCAGATGGAAAGGACCACCATCAAAACTGTGCGCGTTGATGTTCAGAAGCTGGACTCGCTCATGAACCTGGTTGGTGAATTGGTAATTGACCGGACCAGAATTGATCGTTTTGCTGAAATATTTGAGGGCAAGTACGGAACCGATGATTTGGCTGAAAATATTCTGGAAATTTCCAATCACCTGGGACAGGTTACCACTGACCTGCAGGATGAAATAATGAAGGCACGCATGCTGCCGGTGGCCACGGTGTTTAACCGCTTACCCAGGATGGTTAGGGATATCGCCCAGAAGCTGGGCAGAGAAATAGATTTTATAGTAGAGGGCCAGGAGACCGAACTGGACCGAAATGTGATAGAAATAATAGGCGATCCTCTGATTCACCTGATAAGAAATGCCATAGATCACGGCATAGAGCCGCCCGAGGAGCGTGTCCGCCTGGGCAAATCAAGGGTGGGCAGGGTTAGATTGAAAGCATCCTATCTGGAAAGTCATATTGTTATAACTTTGGAAGATGACGGTCAGGGCATGGACCCGGCTAAATTAAAAGAATTAGCCGTAGAAAAAGGTGTTATGACCGCTGAAGCAGTTGCCCGCATGAGTGACCGGGACGCGCTGGAACTGATCATGGCGCCGGGATTCTCCACTGCGAAGGTGGTGAGTGATGTTTCCGGCCGGGGCGTGGGCATGGACATTGTCAGAAGTCAGATCGAGCAGATTAATGGTACTGTGGAGCTTGATACCGTTACTGGGTATGGAACCACCTTTTTCATCAAATTACCCTTGACTCTGGCTATAATCAGGGCGTTGATGGTTAGCCTGGGAGAACAGGTTTTCGCTTTCCCGCTGACAAATGTTCAGGAGACCCTGGCTATAAAACGCGAGGAAATCAAAATGATCCGCCACAATGAGGTTATTGTCGTACGTGGGAGGGTATTGCCTCTGGTTCGGATCTCCGACATATTTAAAATTGAGGAAGCTGATGAAGACAGACTTTATGTTGTTATGCTGGGCTCGGCGGACAGGCGAATCGGTGTGGTGGTGCACCGGCTCATCGGCGAACAGGAAATAGTAATTAAATCACTGGGCAATTATCTGGGACAAATCACAGGGCTCTCCGGCGCCACCATACTCGGTGACGGCCGGGTTGCCCTGATCGTAGATGCCCGTGGTCTGGTAAAAGAATTGGGCACCGAAGAGCTTGCTTATGCCGCCAATTAAGGTTCTGGTGGTGGATGACTCGACGTTAATGAGACGCCTCATCACCCGTTTTCTGGAAGGGGACGGCGAATTCCGGGTCATAGATGTTGCTGTGAACGGTGAAGAGGCGATTAGAAAATTAAAGCTACTGAAACCCGATGTGGTAACCCTGGATGTCGAGATGCCTGTGATGGACGGTTTGGCCACTCTAAGCACAATTATGAGACAGAGCCCCACTCCGGTGGTGATGCTTAGTGCCCATACCTACGAGGGGGCCAGGGAAACCATGAAAGCCCTATCTCTTGGTGCGGTTGACTTTGTATCCAAACCCACCAAGCCGGGCGAGATGGAGGCCATGGTGGCTGACCTGAAATATAAACTGCGAGCCGCCGCTCAAGCGTCATTGCGTATGGTTGCGCCTAGACCGGCGCCCCCACCTGTTAGAACCGTCTCCATGGCGACAAAACCTGTAGCATCTTTCAAACCTTCCGCCGGTAAAGTGGAACTGTTGGTGATAGGATCCTCCACAGGAGGGCCTGCAGCGCTGCAACAACTGGTTCCCGCCTTGCCCGCCACATTTCCGGCGGGTATTGTTATCGTACAGCACATACCGGTGGGATTTTCAGGACCCATGTCCGAGCACCTTGACAGAAAGTCGAAATTAAAGGTCAAACATGCGTCCCAGGGCGACCAGGTTAAGCCGGGACTGGTGCTGGTGGCGCCGGCTGGTCACGATCTGACCTTTCGTGGTAAACCGGGCTCACTGTCGGTACATCTGGACCAGGGAAAAGGACCCGTCCCGCCGGGAGGCTTCAGGCCTTCGGTGGATGTGGTCATGATCTCCGCCGCCGAGACCTGCGGTGACCGCTGTATGGGAGTACTGCTCACTGGTATGGGGCGGGATGGAGCAAAAGGCATGGCGGATATCAAAAAACGTAGGGGGCACACCATTGCGGAGGCTGAAAGCACCTGCGTGGTGTACGGTATGCCCAGGGCGGCGGTAGAAATGGGCGCCGCTGAAAAGGTGTTGCCGTTGCACGAAATTGCCCAGGAAATTGTTAAAATGATATAAAGTTTTGTTTTGCCCTGCCGATTTTACAAGTAAGTTACCCGAAAGAAGGTCGGTGGGCATGAGAATTTTCAGTTACGGTTCTGCAGACATAACCAAGCTGTACGGAGCCAACGCTAAGAAAAATAAATTAGAGAGAAACGGTGCGGGCAGTCCAGCCAGTGACGATACTCTGCAAATATCCACCAAAGCCAGGGAATTGCAGACCTATAAAGCTGTGTTGAAAGATATTCCGCTTAGGGAAGAAACTGTGGAAGAACTGAAAACACAGATTAATAATGGTACCTATAAGCCCGATGCAGAAAAGACTGCCGCCGGAATTCTCGGGGAAATGTTTATTGATGAAGAAGTTTAGTTTAATATTTGCGGGCCATATCTGCCCGCTTTATTTGGTTTATAAAGCTTTTTACTAATGCGACGGATAGTCAGCAACATCAAAGAGCAGGGGATGACATTATGAAAGCATTGTTGACTGAGCTATGCAACGTTTTGGAACAGCAGCATAATACGCTTGACGTCCTGCTCTCGGCGGCTGGGGAGCACAACTCGGCTATGATAAATAACGACTCAACCGCCATGATGGCCGCGGTTATGAGACTGGAAGAGTTGTCGCACACGCTGCAGAAGCAGGACAGGCAAAGGGAAGAAATTCAACAGCGCCTGGCCGGGGTTTCGGGCATAAAGGGACAGGCTGTTTTAAGCGATATACTGGCAAACGCCACGGGGATTTCTATGACGGACAGACTTCAACGGCTGGCCGGAGAAATTAAGGAACGCATTAACAGGCTAAGCGAGATAAACAAAATGAACCAGGTGCTCGCTACCAGGGGGTTGCAGTGTACCTCGCAGATACTGAATATTATTATGCCCAATGAAAGCAACACTTACCAGGGCAGCGGAACCTTTGCCAGCGATAGAAAAGCTACATCAGTTTTAAATAAAACCATTTGAGACAGGTGGTAATTGATAATGCCAAGCACATGGCTAGGAATTGAAACCAGTCGCAGGGGCATGATGGTGCACCAGCGCGCCCTGGACACCACCGGGCACAACCTGGCCAACGCCAGTACGACGGGGTACTCCAGGCAGGAGGTAGTGATTACTCCCACCGACCCCTATTCCAACCCTACGTTGAACAGTTCCGTTACACCGGGGCAAATTGGCACCGGCACAAAGGTGCAAATGATTCGCCGGGTTACGGATGAATATTTACAGAACAACGTGCTCAAAACTGCCAATGACAGTTCTTACTGGGAAAACCAGGTTTCGGTGCTGCAACAGGCCGAAACAACTTTTGCAGAACCCGAAACCGATGGTATTGATGCCGATCTGGTTGATTTCTTTACGAGTTGGATGGATCTGGAGAACTCCCCCCAGGACTCGGGGGTCAAAGGCGTAGTGGTTGAAGCCGGCGACGGCCTGGCCAAGCTTATGGGTACCACCTATAATCAGCTGGAATCCATCCAAAATAATGTTGCCAAGATGGATGCGGCGGGAACAGGTGTTGATAGCGGCGCTCTAAAAGACAAGGTGGATAAGGCCAACGACATACTGGAACAGATCAGGGACTTGACCGTGGCCATAAAAAAGATATACATGCTGAATCAGCAGCCCAATGATTTATTGGACCAGCGGGATCAGTTGCTGGAGCAACTAAGTGAAATAGGACCTATCGAAGTAAAATACAGCATGGACGCCAATGGACAACCCACAGGCGATTTTGATACGCTTAATTTTTTCGGTTGTGATGTAAAAACAGTACTTTCAGGTGACTCCCTGAATTTAAGTGTGGACAGCAGCAATGATCACATTCATTTGAATATTACAGACTCTACCGGCGCTGTGACTGATAAGGATTTGACCGCTGATTGCGCCACAAACACCAGTGGGTCCCTCCTGGGGCTTGAGGAGTCAAGGCAGCTCATTATTGATTATAAAAATAAACTAGACGAACTGGCCACCGAACTCAGCGCCCAGATTAAAGCAGTTGATCCGGTCCAAGGAGCACCGGACGACTTTTTCACGGGAACCCTGGCGGGTCATGATTTCGGGGTGGCTACCAATTTATTGGATGACCCCTCGATATTGGACGGTACGAAGGCCGGTGATGTTGCTGCTCTACGGGATGCCGACATTTCTTTCACCGGTGTTTCCAACCAGTGCACCTTTGAAGAGTATTACAGCACGATAACGAGCGAGGCGGGCGCCGACGCCAAGAAAACCAATGATATGTACTCTACGCTGTCCGCCATCAGAACGCAAGTCGCGAATCTGAAGGAATCGGTTTCCGGCGTTTCAACGGACGAAGAGCTAACCAAAATGCTGCAGTATCAGTATGGCTTTCAGGCTTCAGCCAGGGTCGTCAATACCATCGACGGCATGCTGGATGTTATCATAAACAAATTGTTCTAGTTGGGAGGTTATGTCCATGCGTGTTACCAACAGGCTCATGACCAATAACATTATAAACAGAATCCAGAATAACCTTGATAATCTTAACCGGACTCAGGAACAGATATCCGCCAACCAAAGAATATTGCGTCCCAGTGACGATCCCAATGTACTTGGACAGTTTTATAGAGTAACAAATACGCTTTCCTACAATGAGCAATACAATAATAATATTAATGACGGTTTGTCATACCTTAATATGAATGATACTGCCATGGGCACCATAAAAGATGTTTTGGATAAGGCGTATAATTATGCCATGCAGGCAGCAAATGACAGTTGTAACGCGGAAGATAGGATTGCCATAGGTGAACAGATAGATAAAATGATTGATCAACTGGTTGATTTGGCCAATTCTTCTGCTGGTGGAAAATATATCTACGCCGGTACTGACAATGCTTCTCCACCCTTTGTAAGGCAAGGGGATAAGATCATATATAATGGAGATTATAACGGTATTTACCGGGAAGTATCTGCCAGTACGGACTACAGAATAGACGCTCCGGGGGTAACTACAGGTGTTGTGGTGGAAGGGTTGAATGCCAGTGCCAAGTCCCAGCCCTTGCCGACAGTACAGCAAAGACAGAGCGATCATGAGCTGGTGGGGGTTTTGAATATGCAGGTCGATACCGTTGCAAACCAGGTCACCATTACAGGTTCAATGGAGGATGGCACGACAATTAACACCACTGAGGCTTTGACCGCAGGGATAATGAGCATTTCCGGCGGGACGCTGGATGGATTGCAGATAGATTTTTCCGGGTCCGCAAACGGGGCGGAATATAGTGTTTCTCTGGGACAATTAGGGGTTTTTGGTCATGCTGATTCCGGCGGGGTGGTATATGATCCTGCGGATACCACTAAAGCTACTGCCGATAAAGGTATGTTTGACGCTCTTTTTGCTTTGCGGGACAGGTTGTATAATGACGATACAGACGGGTTGGAGACGAGTATAGCCGATATACAGGATAAAACAGACCGGCTTTTGCAGAAAAGGGTGGTAATAGGCGCAAGGACTAAACACTTTGAGGCCTTACAATCACAATTGGAGGATCAAGGAGTAAACTTGAATGAAGTTTTGAAAAATATCGCTGGTGCGGATATTGCCAAGCTCTCCGTAGATATTAGCCAATATGAGTTGTCTTATAATGCTTCTCTGTCCGTATGTTCTACTGTTATGCAAACCAGTTTGTTGAATTTCCTTAAATAGTCTCCGTTTTATGATTTCATAGATGGAGGTGGATGTGCTATGAAAATAGGAGCAGGGGGGCTGCAATGTCTTGTTACTCAGGATATTATTGCCTCCAGACAGGCAGAACAGGCTAAACAGAAACCTTCAATGGAAGAAGAAATATTACGGGGCCAGCAAAAATTAGGGCCGGAATTGAATAAGCCGGTTATCGATTTGGATAAATCAGCGGTATTAAGCAGTTATTTGAGCAATAAAGAGGCCGGTATAAATGAGAGGAAAAGAAAAGCCGGTGACAAAAAAGAAGACATGAACGCTGCATCAAAAGGACCTTTGAAACATGGAACAGGCAAGGATAATACTTCCACGAAGGGATCTTTGCTGGATGAATATAAATAAAAAACGTTATAATCAGGTGGCCTGATTTATATGGTCACCTGACTATTTTAAATTGGAAAACTGTGTCTGGTGGAGGTATCGCCAATGCCCAAAGATAAAAATATCTATACTTTTACGGCCGGCCTGCCCGGCTTGCCTACGGAGCTGAATAAATTTGAACTTGTTTCACTTGCAAGCGACAGCCCCTTTTTCTTTTTGCAATCCGTGCAGGACGAAACGGTCTGCTTTATTCTTGTAAATCCATTTATGTTTTTTACGGACTACGAATTCGAAATAACCAATGATGTGACCGAAGTAATGGATATGAATGCGTCAGAACAACTTGCCGTTTTCTGCATCGTCAATGCCGGCAAAGGGCTAAAGGATGCCACTGTAAACCTGCTGGCGCCGGTAATTCTCAATGTGGCTACGGGAAAGGCCCGCCAGGTGGTGCTGGTGGATAAGCGTTATACAATCCGCCACCCTCTATCTGTAAACAAACCTCCGTCGGAAAAGGAGGATAAATAAATGCTGGTACTGACAAGAAAAAAGGGCCAGTCAATAAACATAGGAAATGACATACGGGTTGTATTGCTGGATGTTACCGGGGATACCGTACGCATTGGCTTGGATGCGCCTTCCGATGTAGCCATATACCGCAGCGAAATATTTCAAACTCTGCGCAGGGAAAACAGGGAGGCAGTGGCAAACTTGAACGCCATATCGGAAATAGAGAATCTCGTGAAGATTTCTCATAAGGACAGAAAGAGCTGAATTTTTTTTGGCAAGGCCCTAAATGCCGACAAATTTCTGTCGATATATAACTTAAAGGCTATCTCCGGGTCGGCCGACCGGAGAAAAGACTATGCCGCACGGATGCGGTGAAAAAAAATTCATGGAGGAATGAAAATGAGGATCAACCATAACATTGCAGCCCTTAACACCTATCGCCAGTTGTCTAACAACAATACGGCTATATCCAAGTCTCTGGAAAAGTTGTCTTCCGGTCTACGTATCAACAAGGCTGCTGACGATGCTGCCGGTCTTGCCATTTCCGAAAAAATGCGTGGCCAAATCAGTGGTCTGGACCAGGCCGGGAGGAACGCCCAGGATGGTATCTCCCTGATTCAGACGGCTGAAGGTGCGCTGAATGAAACCCACTCCATACTGCAGCGCATGCGGGAACTGGCCGTACAGTCCGCAAGTGATAGCAATACCAACGTTGACCGCGCCGAGATTCAGAAGGAAGTCGACCAGTTGGTATCGGAAATTGACCGTATCTCCAACACCACTGAGTTTAACACCAAGAGGCTGCTGGACGGCAGTGTTTCCAAGGCTGGCACCACTGATGCCACTGCGGAAATATTATCGCAAAACAGCAAAACATTTACAATCAATGCTGCAACAATTGCTAACTCCGTTATTGCAACCAGCCAATCCTACTATGTCGAAATAGGACCCTTAACAACAGTTGCAAACACATATGAGCTTACCATAACCAGGTCTGATGGAACTGTTGATACAGTTCACAAAACTATCGCCCTAACTGCTTCTGCAGGTGGTACTATAACACTGGCAACTTCCGGCGTAACTATATCTGTTGCTACTACATTCGCAGCTGGAGATTCTGCCGGTGTTTTAGTTAAAGATGATGTCACAGTTAAAGTTTCGGTGGCTAATACTCTTACATTCCATGTTGGCGCCAATACAGCCCAGACCATGGATGTTGACATGAAAGACATGGGTTCTGAGGCTTTACACGTTAATGGCATCAAGGTGGATACCCAGGATGCCGCTGAAGCCTCAATAACTGCCATTGAAGGTGCTATACGTAATGTGTCGGCTGAACGTTCCAAGCTTGGTGCGTTCCAGAACCGCTTGGAGCACACCATTAACAACCTGGGAACTTCATCCGAAAACCTGTCAGCCGCAGAATCCCGCATCCGCGACGTGGATATGGCGCAGGAGATGATGAATTACACCAAGAACAACATTCTTGCCCAGGCTGCTCAGTCTATGCTTGCCCAGGCCAACCAGCTTCCCCAGGGAGTTCTGCAACTGCTGAAATAGTTTTAATGAATTATAATTTAATCAAAAAGCCCCGCTTTAGTATTAAAGTGGGGCTTTTTGATAAATAGTTTGCTTCCTTAAGGGGATTATTATTGTGATAGAGAAAATGGTTCTGGAAAAGAATTTGAAAGCAATTGAAAATAATGCTAATCACATCATTTTACCTTTTGATCCTTCAAAGCAAAAATACAATGTTTTCAGGGATAAAGATAAGGTTGTGGTGGCATGCCAAAATGATTATGTAAGGTACGATAACAGTGATACCGGTAAATATGTGAAGAATTTCGATTATAATCATAAGGGAATATATTTCATGCCGGGATTATTCGATATCGGGGCCGTAGAAAGAATTTACAATGGGGCCTCCAGGGATTCCATTGTATTTGTTGTGGAACCCAACCCGGAAATTTTCTATTATATGCTTACCCATTATGATATGGCTGATTTATTTGCCAGGAAAAATTTTTATTTACTGGTGGCTGATTATGAAGCAGCGCCTGAATATTTTTCAAACTATATAATTAATAAAGGATTTGTAATAAAGGTTTCTAATATACAGTGCTATACATCGCAATACTTGAAGGTTTTTGAGAGGGAGCAATCCTTAAATCTACAGAAAAGATTTTTTGAAAGCGCCAGATCAAGTTTATTCATGCTTGGGAATTCCACCGATGATACTATGATCGGGCTGCTGCAAAACCTGTTGAATTTTAAAAAATTCTGTTCATCAATGTCCATCAGAAAATTAAAGAATAAATACCTTTCTACACCTGCCGTTATAGTGTCTGCAGGACCATCGCTGAAAAAAAATATCCATTATCTAAAGCAAGCCGACAGAGAAAATGTGCTTATTTTTGCCGTGGACACAATAATAAAAAAACTTTTGGATATGGGTATTTCCCCAGACGCTGTTTTTACGGTGGAGCGTCCTAAAATTGTGTATGAATATTTCTACAAAGATATAGATTTTCCTGAGAATACGGTGTTTGTCGGTCCACCGGTCGTCTATCCGGGAATACTGAAAAAGTTTTCGGCCCGAAGGATGATATTGCCGCTAAAGGGCGGTGAAAAAATGAATAACTGGTTGAACTGTCTGGTTTCAAATAAATCTGATTTGATTCCCAACGGGCTTTCTGTGGCACATTTAGCGTTTTCCTTTGCCCGTTACCTGGGGTGTGATCCCATTATCTTCACAGGTCAGGATCTTGCTTACGGTGATGACGGAAGAACTCATTCCGAAGGGACTATATATGACAACAAGGATGTTGACAAAAGAAAAGAAAAGGACTTGTGGGTTGAAGGTTATTTTGGAGAGCAAGTTAGGACCAGCGAAATGTGGAGGAAATTCCAGACATGGTTTGAAGAAGAATTTTATAAAAGCAAAGGTTCAATTATTAACTCAACTGAGGGTGGTGCTAAGTTAAAACACACCCAAAATCTTTTACTAAAAGATGCGTTAGATAAGTATGCGGTTAAAAAATGTAAACCTTTATATGAGCTGATTGATGATATTTATGAGCCGTTATTTATGGAAGAAAATGAAGTTATTCATGGAAGAATAGAGAATGAAGCCGAAGAGTTGCGTAAATTTAATGAATTGATGGAGTCTTTTATTAAAAAGCTTGTTAAATATGAAAATAATACTATTGTAAAAGAAAATATAGTGGAATATTTAAGCGAATTAAACCAAATGATGATAGAGTACGAACAGAATGCGGATGGCTTGGGTTTCTTTACTATATTTATTCAAACGCATTTTGCCATAGCATCATTTGAAATTAATCAACTCAAAAGGAGTGATACTGTGGAAAAGGTTGGTAAAATAATTGAAATACAAAAAAAGTTATTTAAGGTTTCCGCCGATCTAAGCGAGTTGATTTATGGCGAATTAGAAAAGTATCTCCATACTTCTTTTATGTCCGATTAAATTGTTTGCTTTTATAATGAGTTGTAAATGAATAAATTAAAAATATGTTGGCCTGGAAAATCTGAGTAATATGTTAATATATAATTAATTTATTAACATTAATGATATAAATTAAACTAGAAGGATGTTAAATTTGGACAACAAAAAAATTCTTGTAACCGGTGCTGAAGGTTTTATCGGCTCTCACTTGGTGGAAGAACTTGTGCGCCAGGGGTACCCTGTACGTACCTTTATTTTATATAATTCATTTAATTCATGGGGCTGGCTGGATCAGTCACCCCGGGATATTCTAGACGCAATCGAAATTTTTAGCGGTGATATTCGCGATTCTTACGGTGTAAAGAAAGCTATGCAGGGTTGTTGCACGGTGATTCATTTAGCTGCTTTGATTGCAATTCCTTATTCCTATCACTCGCCTGATACTTATGTGGATACTAATGTAAAAGGTACCTTAAACATATTGCAGGCGGCCAGAGAACTGGGACTTGAAAGGGTTATTCATACTTCGACAAGTGAAGTATATGGCACTGCAAGTTTTGTACCTATAACAGAAGATCATCCATTACAGGGACAATCACCTTATTCTGCCACTAAAATTGCCGCAGATCAACTGACTATGTCATTTTATTATTCTTTTGGCACGCCGGTGACTATTATTCGCCCTTTTAATACCTATGGTCCCCGTCAGTCCGCCCGGGCGGTAATACCCACCATTATTACTCAGATTGCCGGCGGGCAGAGCAATATAAAACTTGGCGCACTGCACCCTACCAGGGATTTTAATTATGTTAAAGATACGGTGAGCGGTTTTATTGCGGCTCTGGAGGCTGATAACTGCATGGGTGAAATAATAAACATAGGCAGCAATTATGAAATCTCCATCGGAGATACGGCCAGGCTGATAGCCGAAGTTATGGGTGTGGAGATAGAAATAGAAACTGCCACCGAACGTCTGCGGCCGGTTAAAAGTGAAGTGGAGCGCCTGTGGGCGGACAATACAAAGGCGCTGAAGCTTTTGAGGTGGCAGCCGCAGTACGCCGGTAAAGACGGTTTCAAGCGGGGTCTGACAGAAACGGTCAAGTGGTTTACCAATCCGCATAATTTGTGGAGCTATAAATCGTCAATATATAACGTTTGATGTTCCGGCATTATCTGCTGTCTTAAAGTCATCTGGCAGGGGGAAAATAATTTGTCCCGTTCATTTAAAGATGAAAAAAACATTATTTATAGTATTATAAATGCGATTGAATCAGTTGTATCCCACCGGGAGGAGTTTGTGCCGCTGCACGAGCCCTGTTTCTCCGGCAATGAATGGGCATATGTGAAGGATTGTCTGGACACGGGCTGGGTTTCATCAGTGGGCAGTTATGTTGACAGATTTGAACTAATGCTGGCGGATTTCATTGGGGTAAAGTATGCAGTGGCCGTAGTAAACGGAACTGCTGCATTACATATATGCCTTAAACTGGTGGGGGTTGCCCCGGGTGACGAAGTACTGATTCCGGCGCTTACATTTGTGGCCACTGCAAATGCTGTTACATACTGCAATGCAATTCCTCATTTTGTTGACAGTGAGGAAAGGACACTAGGGATTGATCCTTATAAGTTAAGAGACTACTTATATGATATAGCGATAATTCGTACTGATGATTGTATTAATAAAATTACAGGACGGCGAATAAAGGCTGTTGTTCCTATGCATACTTTTGGGCACCCGGTAGATATGGACCCGCTCTTGGATGTTTGTAGTGAATTTAAACTGGAACTGGTGGAGGATGCTGCTGAGTCATTGGGGTCTTATTATAAAGGTAAGCATACAGGAAATTTTGGCAAGGTTTCGGCTCTTAGTTTTAATGGCAATAAAATAATAACTACCGGTGGTGGTGGGGCAATATTAAGTAATAATAAAGAATTAGCTAAGTTAGCAAAGCACATAACCACAACAGCTAAATTACCCCACAGGTGGTTATTTTATCATGATATGGTAGGTTATAATTATCGAATGCCAAATCTTAATGCTGCCTTAGGATGTGCACAAATGGAGAACTTGAATGATTTTATATATATGAAAAGATGTTTAGCACAAAATTATAAGGCTGCCTTTTCATCAATCAACGAAGTGCATTTTTTTACAGAGAATAATTTTTCAAAAAGTAATTATTGGCTTAATGCTTTAATTATTAAACGTAATAGTATATGTAAAAAAGAAGAAATTTTAGAAGCATTAAACGATGTTGGGATAATGACTCGCCCAGCATGGATGTTATTAAGTGAATTGCCAATATATGGCCAATGCCCTAAAATGGATTTATCTGTAGCTAAAAATTTACAATCGTTCTTGATAAATATACCTAGTAGTTCGAAATTAGGTGTTAAAAGGGGATAAAAATTATGTCATTAGGTTTTGAGGAAAAATTAGATAACTTGACAATAAGAATTAATGCCCATATAAAATATTCTAATTTTTCTTTGGAGAGTTGGCTAGAGGATGTACTTCCTATTAAAGAAGGCGATCAAATATTAGACATTGGATGTGGAAGTGGGAACTTTTTTTCAATATATCACAAAATGAGCGGTGGAAGAGGAATTATAGTTGGTATTGATCAATCAGAAGAATTATTATTTAAGGCAACTAAGCAGCCTATCCCAAAAATTTTAGTTAAATGGAATATGGATTATTTCTTTCCCTTTATTGATTGTACATTTGATTTTATAATATCAACTTATGCTATTTATTATGCTACAAATATAAAAGTTATTTTGGAAGAGATTAATAGGTTGCTTAAACAATCCTGTATGTTTTATCTGTTGGGGCCCAGTATTAACAACGCTAAAGAACTATATGTCTTTAATGAAATGGTTTTTAGTTTCCCTATATATAATGAAGCAATTATTAGAACTAGTAGACTTGAAAATGATTTTTTCCATGAATCAAATTTAATATTTAAAAATGTTAATTTAGAAAGAGTACAAAGAAAATTGGTTTTTCCAGATAAATATGAGTTTATCAAATATTATAAGGCCACACCACTATATGAAGAATCGGTTGCTAAAGCTGGTTACGTCCCTTCCGACGAAATTTTGTTTTCCATTAAACAAATACCTCTGGAGATCTCTAAGGAAATGATATTATTAAAAGGAGAAAAAAAGTGAAAGTTGCATTCTTTTCTGGGAGCAGATCGGAGTATGGTTTGCTAAACCCTCTTATTGATGAGATATCAGCGGACCCCTATTTTAACCCATATTTGATTATTTCAGGATCTCATTTAATAGAGTCATTTGGTTATACTATTAGCGAAATGACTCTCAATAATATTAGAACTTATAAAATAGAAACAATGTCGTCTGTTACTATAGATGTAGCTGAAATTTTAGGGAAATTGATCGTTGATTTGACCGAAATAATAAATAAAGATAGGCCAAGCTTAGTGTTTATAGCTGGTGACAGATATGAATCATTTGCTGCTGCGATTTCGGCATATTATTTAAATATCCCTATTGCCCATATGTTTGGAGGAGATAAATCTCAAGGTGGACATCTTGATGATTCAATAAGGCACAGTATAACTAAACTATCACACATTCATTTTACAACTAATGAAGACTCATACAATAGAGTTCTAAAGTTAGGTGAAGAAAAATGGAGAGTATTTAATGTTGGTTCAACATTTTTAGATAATGTTGTGAGCGGTAATTATGAAAAACCAGAAGATGTAGCTCGTTTATTAAGAATCGATATTTCTAAGCCTATAATTTTATTTACTCAACACCCAGTAACGACAGAGAGTCATTTGTCCTATAAGCAGGTCAAGGAGAGTCTAGAAGCGCTAAATGAATTAGAATATCAAACAATCATAACATATCCCTGTAATGATAAAGGGAGCCGAGAAATCATCCAAGCTATAAATGAATATAGGTATAATAAAAAATTTATAATTAAGAAAAGCTTGGGTTGGAAACTATATTTAGGCTGTTTAAATATACCAACATGTGTAGTAGTTGGTAATTCAAGTAGCGGTTTGATCGAGACTCCTTTTTTTAAAATACCATGCGTTAATGTGGGCTTGCGACAAGAAGGTAGGTTAAGGGCTGAAAATGTTATAGATGTTGGTTATGATAGAAACGAGATTGCCTCTGCTATAAATAAATGTATTAATGATGAAAGTTTTAAGAAAATAATAAATAACTGTACAAATCCATATGGTGATGGTAATGCATCAAAAAGAATAGTACATATGCTTAAATCACTTGAATACGATAAGATCTTATTACAGAAAAAAATAACTTACTAAGGAAGTGTTATATGGCTGCTGTATTAGTTGTTGCACCCCATCCTGATGACGAAACTATAGGGTGCTCGGGTACAATATTTCGGCATATAGAACAGGGTTATAAAGTATATTGGTTAATTATAACCAACATGAAGGAAAATAATGATTATAGAGAAATTAGAGAAAAAGAAATTAATACGGTTAGCAAGATTTATGGTTTTTCAAGTGTTTATAGGCTAGGATTTCCGACTTCAGAATTGGATACACTTCCTTTAAATGTACTTATTAATTCCGTGTCTTATGTGATAGAAGAAATTAAACCGAAAATAGTATATATTCCGTATAGGGGTGATATACATTCTGATCATACTATTGTATTTGATGTAATGGTAGCATCAACAAAAAATTTTCGACATCCATATATTAAGCGTATTTTAGCATATGAAACTATTTCAGAGACAGACTTTAATATTAACCCTGATAATAATGGCTTTAGGCCTAATGTTTTCGTTGATATATTTGATTATTTAGACAAAAAAGTTGAAATACTTAACATTTATTCTTCAGAGGTAAATGAATTTCCTTTTCCGCGTAGTGAAAAGGCGTTAAGAGCATTAGCTACTTTAAGAGGGGTAGTTGCAGGATTTAATGCTGCAGAAGCATTTATGTTGCTAAAAGAAACCTTGTGAAAAGTCAAAATGCATATGTTGTTGGTTGTATGTGATATGGCTCCTATATTTCTTGGTTTCCTCAAGGTATTGCTTGTATAGTATTAACATGTGGGAGTTAGGTTGTTGTGTTGAAATGTATATTTCCATAGGCTTCTATAAGAAGTAGACAAGAATTAGTGGGAAAGATTTATTCTTATCCGTAAAAGAAAACTACATAGAATTTTCCTGAGCTATATTTTGAGTAAGATACTTGTTTCATGGGCTATATGCAAGCATAGCATATATAAGTCTTTTAATTTTAAAAAGTTGAAAATGGAATTGATGTTAATCTGGTAGCAGAAACAATTATGTTTTTTAGGAGATATGGTAGCATGAGTAGTGTTTACATCATCGCCGAAGCAGGAGTAAACCATAACGGCTCGTTAGAGTTGGCCAGGCAATTGATTGACGTGGCAGTAGAGGCCAGGGCAGATGCGGTAAAATTCCAGACTTTTAAGGCTGATAAATTAATAAGTACCTGTGCTCCCAAGGCAGAGTACCAGCTTAAAACAACAGACAGCAGGGAATCTCAACTGGAAATGATAAAAAAACTGGAGCTTGATGAAAATGCCCATGAGGAGTTAATCAAATACTGCCGGTTAAAGGGGATTCAATTTTTATCCACTCCATTTGATATGGAAAGTGTGGATTTGCTTGCCGGTAGGTTTAACTTGTTGCAACTTAAAGTGCCTTCCGGGGAAATTACCAATGGGCCGCTATTATTAAGGGTGGCGCTTACCGGAAAGCCTGTTATTCTATCTACCGGCATGAGTACGCTGGGTGAAATAGAAACAGCCCTTGGGGTACTGGCTTTTGGTTATACCAGATCTAAAGAAGAGCCGGCTCTAAATGTTTTTCAAGCGGCATACTGGTCGAAGGAAGGTCAGCAGGCGTTAAGACAAAATGTTACCTTGCTGCATTGTACCACTGAATATCCGGCACCTTTTGAAGAAGTAAACTTACTGGCTATGGATACCCTGAGATCCGCCTTTGGTTTGTCGGTGGGGTATTCAGATCATGCCCCTGGTATAGCGGTTTCCATTGCTGCTGCTGCTCGCGGAGCTGCTGTAATTGAAAAACATTTTACTCTGAGCAGGGCTCTGCCCGGGCCGGATCACAAAGCCTCCCTTGAACCATATGAACTCACACAAATGATAAAGAGTATACGCCAGGTGGAGAAGGCAATCGGTTCAAATATAAAATATCCAGCGCAGTCTGAACTAAATAATGCAAAGGTTGCCAGAAAAAGCCTTGTGGCAGCAAGGGATATTAATAAAGGAGAAATATTTACCGAAGAAAACGTAGCGGCTAAGCGTCCGGGTACCGGTGTTTCTCCCATGTTTTTTTGGGATTGTTTAGGACGTAAAGCGGATAGGGATTACAGGCGGGACGAGATGATAAACTTATGAATATGCCATTAATAATTATTGGTGGCGGCGGCCATGCCAGGGTGCTTATTGATACTTTACTTTTGTGCGGGTTAACAATGCTGGGGGTAACGGACACAGACAGGTCGAAATGGGGCGCTTCAATACTGGGAGTGCCTGTACTTGGTGACGATAGCATTATAGATGATTTTCCTGCGGATAAAATTTGCCTTGTGAATGGTTTGGGCATGGTAGGTATGTCGTCAGCAAGGGAGGGGATATACAGGTTGTTTAAAAATAAAGGCTATAACTTTGTTAACATTGTACACCCTTCAGCAGTCATGGCCGGCGACGTCAAATTATCAGAAGGAGTGCAAATTATGGCTGGTTCCATAATCCAGACGGGTGCCTCTATAGGTTGCAATACCATCGTTAATTCCGGAGTGATAGTGGAACATGATTGTAGTATCGGCTCTTTTGTGCATTTGGCAACTGGTGTTACCCTGTGCGGCGGCGTTAATATAGGAGATAAATCTTTTATAGGAGCGGGAACTACAATAATACAAGGTTTATCGGTGGGCAGTTCTGCAAAGGTAGGAGCCGGATCTGTAGTAATCCGTGATTTACCGGACAGTGTTACAGCTGTAGGTATCCCGGCAAAGGTGGTACCGTTATGAAGGATTGGAAAAAAATATTAGTAGACCCTAATGAGTCAATACTTCATGTCATCAAATTAATTGATAAAACAACATTACAAATTGCCCTGGTGGTGGATTCAGGCGGCAGGTTAATGGGCACGGTTACAGATGGTGATGTGCGCCGTGGTATTTTAAAAGGAATATCACTGGAGCATCCGGTACGGAGTATTATGAATAGCTGTCCCACAGTTGCCGGGATAAAAGAAAGCCGGAAGAACATACTTGCTTTAATGAAAGCTAAAAAACTAAGGCACATTCCGGTGGTTGACAGTAATGGGTGCGTAATAAATGTTGAATTCTTGGAGAATTTACTCAAGCCCGGACAGCGGGAGAATGTTGTGTTGCTCATGGCTGGAGGGCTGGGCAGCCGTCTGCGCCCTTTGACTGATGATTGCCCCAAGCCGCTTTTGAAAGTAGGCAGTAAACCAATATTGGAGACAATATTGGAGAACTTTGTAGATTTCGGTTTTAATAAATTTTATATTTCTATTAACTATAAAGGGGATATGGTTAGGCATTATTTTGCCGACGGCTCCCGCTGGGGAGTGAGTATAGAGTATATACAAGAAGACAAGAGAATGGGCACCGCCGGCGCTTTAAGTTTGATTCCAGTAAAGCTAAATAGGCCGCTGGTGGTAATGAATGGCGATTTGTTAACAAAAATCAATTTTGACCAGTTGCTGAGCTTTCATCTGGAGCAGTGTTCGATGGCAACCATGTGTGTGCGGGAGTATGATTTCCAGGTTCCATATGGTGTGGTAAAGATTAATAGGCATCGTCTGGCAGGTATAGATGAAAAACCTGTGCAAAGATTTTTTGTAAACGCGGGAATATATGTACTGGACCACACTGTGGTGGACTTTATTCCACCGGATACATATTTTGATATGCCGGATTTGTTTAAACAGTTACTTGAAAAAAATATGGAGACAGCAGTATTTCCAATTAGGGAATACTGGCTTGATATTGGACAGGCTGTGGACTATGAAAAAGCTAATGGAGAGTTTCCGGAGGTATTCGGATGATTAATGGTAAAACTGTGCTTGCCATCATACCCGCTCGGGGCGGCTCCAAGGGGGTGCGCCGGAAGAATATCCGCGAGGTTGCTGGAAAACCGCTAATCGCCTGGACCATTGAGGAAGCCCAGAAAACAAAATATATAGATAGACTGATTTTGTCCTCTGAAGATAGTGAGATAATCGACATTGCCAAAAAATTGTGGTGCGAAGCGCCCTTCACAAGGCCGGTTGAGCTTGCTATGGACGATACACCGGGCATAAATCCTGTCCTGCATGCTGTTTATGAATTACCAGAGCATTATGATTACGTTGTATTACTTCAACCTACTTCACCTTTAAGAAAAGTTGAAGACATCAATGGATGCCTGGAAAAATGCATTTTACAAAAAGCTCCCGCCTGCGTTTCGGTTGTCGAGTCTCCCCAAAGTCCTTATTGGATGTATACCTTGGATGCCTGCAACCGGATCTCTGCATTTGTTAATCTAAAACAACCTATTAACCGCAGACAGGATTTGCCCGTTGTATATGCTCTAAACGGTGCCGTTTACGTAGCTGAGACGGAGTGGTTAAAGCGTAGCAACACATTCATCTCTAGTGATACCGTGGCATATGTCATGCCACAGGATAGATCACATGATGTGGATACAGAACTGGATTTACAAATTGTGGATTTTTTGTTGAAAAGTCTACACTGATATGAGTGGAACAAGAAAAATGCCCTACAACTCTAAAATATTATTGTAAAGTTTATTGCGGTATAACCGAAAAAGTAATTAAAGCAATCTACTTAAGAAAGGTAGTGATAATCGTGACCACCAATCTGCTGCGGGTAAGCGGTTTGTCATCCGGCATAGATACGGATTCGATAATTAAACAATTAATGCAGGCCTATCAAGTGCCCATTGATAAACTCAATCAGAACAAGCAAACACTGGAATGGAAGCAAGAGGATTATCGGACTATAAATACTTCCCTGCGTTCTTTCAGAGATACGGTCTTTAATATGAAACTCCAGTCAACTTACCTGGCAAAAAATGTTTCATCTTCCGATGAAACCGTGCTTACGGCCACTGCCGGCAGCAATGCCATTGTGGGAACATATCAAGTAAACGTTACCAGGCTGGCCGAGGGAGTATCCAAGGCCAGCACAGATGTGCTGGCTGATGAGTCTGGTAAAACTTTAGGCGGTCAGTTTGGCTTATCCGGAACTGTCACTTTCACCCTTACCGGCAGCAAGGGGAGTCACGATTTTAGTTTTGATACATCCACCAAAACTATTTCTGATGTGGTCAAAGAAATAAATGGGGCGGATTTAGGGATTACCGCAAGTTACGATGCTGACCAAAACAGGTTTTTCTTAAACACAACCACCACCGGCGCCGATGCGGTAATCAACGTTACTAACGATACCAGTAGCTTTCTTTCCGATACCGGGGGGACTGGCGCCAATACCTTGAAACTGAAGCTAATATCCGGCGTGAATAGCGGGCAGGATGCCCAGTATGATTTTGGCGATGCCACTGGGCTTACCAGTTCGGTAAATAACGTTACGGTCAACGGCGTAACCATGACCTTGAAGAATTTGGGCGCCAGCACGGTTACTGTTACTAGTAATACAGATGCGGTTTACAACTCAATCGTAAGTTTTATTGACAGCTATAATAAAATTGAGGATACCATTACTACTAAGTTAAGTGAAACACGCTATTCGGATTACGTCCCCCTGACCGACGATCAGAGGAGTCAATTATCCGATACGCAGATTGAGAAATGGGAAGAAAAAGCCCGCAGCGGGATACTGCGCAATGATGATATACTGTCCGGAATAAGAGGCAAAATGCGTTCAACCATGTCCGCACCGGTTTCAGGATTGACAGGGGAATATAAAAGTCTGTCTGATATAGGTATTACCACCACTGAAGATTATAATAGTGGACAACTGGTAATAGACGAGGATAAATTGCGGAAAGCGCTGGAAGATGATCCCGAAGGAATAATGAAGCTATTTACCAATGTATCCGATGATTATGGCCAAAAAGGTATAGCAGCGCGGTTGTATGAAGATGTAAACAATGGCATGAACAAGATTATTGATCAGGCGGGCAGCGACAGCAGTAGTATATTGTTGGATGATAGCTATATTGGTAAAAGAATATCCGATATAGACAGCAGTATTGATACTGCTCAAGACCGTATGGATGTGGCGAATGAGCGCTATTACAAGCAGTTTACTGCCATGGAGCAGGCCATTCAGCAATTTAACAGCCAAAGTGCCTATTTGTCGCAGATGCTTGGGGGAAGTAGCAGTTCATAGGGTTAAGTTCAGTATGGTTAAATAATTGCATAGGAGTGTTAATAAAATGGCATTAGCCAATCCCTATCAGCAGTATAAAGCTAATTCGATAAATTCCGCTTCCCCCGGTGAACTCACTCTGATGCTTTTTAATGGGGTGATAAAATTCATTAAGGCTGCCATAGCGGCTGTTGAGGAAAAAACTTATGAGAAGGTCAATGAAAATTTAATCAGTGCTCAAGATATAATTTCATATCTCTCGTCAACTCTTAATATGAACTATGAAATAGCGAAAAATCTATCCAGCCTTTACGACTTTATGTACAGTCATTTGGTTACGGCTAACATAAAAAAAGATGGGGCAGCTATGAAGGAAGTAGCGGAATTGATTGAAGGTCTTAGGGACGCATGGGCAGAAATGTTAAAGCAGAATAATAATCAAGGTTGAAGACATATGATGATTATTGAGTTGTTGGAGAAAAAAAGAGAACTATTGAGAAGCATGGAATCAGTCACCCTTGGTATGAGAAAAAAATTAGAAATAGGTGATATTGAAGAATTTCTTAATTTAATTGGTGCCAGACAGTCCGTGATAGAGGAAATTGACGGCATAGACGTATTGATGGAATCTATATCAGCCATTGCGGCGGAGGACAATAGCATTATAGATGATCTTAAGCATAAAAATATTGCAATTTTGCATAACATAATTGAGATTAATAGTAAGCTTGAGCCGATAGCAATGGAGCAGGTTAATAATATCAAGCAGAAGTTGAAAAACTTGGCCAACTTCAAAAATGTGTTTAATCTATACGGAAATAGACCTTATCAATTATCAGGGTTTTTTGTGGAAAAGAAAAAGTGAGTAGGAGGAATGAAAGGTGAAAGTTCAGGGTATAACTGGGGGGATGCCTGTAACCGGAATTGACGAAAATTTACAAAATCAACGGGACATTTTGGGGGATTTCCCACCATGGTCTGCGGATGATATCATCGGTCAGGAAGAGCAATACTTTGATAAAAGCGATGTGTGTCAGATAGAAAATGCTGTTAAACAGATAAATAACACGATGGAAATGTATCATACAGAGTTAAAATATTCTCTGCACGAAGAAAGCGGTGAATATTACGTAAAGGTTATAAATACGGAAGACAATACTGTAATTAGGGAGATTCCGCCGGAGAAAGTTCTGGATATGGTTGCTTATTTCAAGAAAATGCTGGGTATAATCGTAGATAAATTTATCTAGTACAATATACTACATATAATATACCCATAGAAAAACTCCCCGTAGTGTGTACTCACGGGGAGTTTTTCTATGGGTATGCGAGATCTTTTATACCGCCAGATCGATTTGCTGCACTGTTCCGGCGGCACCATTTTCCCGGATGAAAATACCTGTTGATCTTGCCTGTCCCTGCGGTTCGTTAGTTGTACTGTCTTTGAAGCTGAAAGGAGTTTCCACATTACCAAGGTATATGGCGCCGATGCCCTTTTCGCCCAGAGCAAAGAGACTGTCGCTGCCATCCTCGTTCTTTGTCCAGATCCGGAGGCGATTTAATATCTCGTCATTTTCATCTATCCAGTTGTTGTGGTCCTGATCGTATTGGGCCAGCTCCGTAAAACCGTTGCCTGTGTTGGGGCCGAAAAGCTCGCTGCCGTTGTTTATAGTGCCGTCTTCGTTCAGGTCAAGGGCAAGAAATCCGCTGCCATGGGTGACGAAGGATATTTGATCGGCATTGCCGTCGGCATCAAGATCGAAGGAAAACTTGGTGTCCGTTAGGTCCGGAGCTGTTCCGTCAAAGTTAATAACCAGCGGGTCTTTCATTACGGCGTCCCCGGCCCTTATCCTTATATCCTTCTGTGACATGAACTCTCTGCTCATATTTAACTCTACCGTGAAATTTATTTCCCTGCCATCTGCAGTTTTGATAACTCCGGTCGAAGTGAAGGACATGTTCTCCTGTTCATATTTTAATTCGTGGTAGTCATATTCCAGACCCCACCCCTGTTTTGCCTGGGTCTGGGAGGGGCTGACGCCGTCTTTTTTCATTTTGTTTATATTTGAGTCCGGATTTTTTATTTTTATTTTTTCAGGCATATTAAATTTTATTTTTTTACCTGTAAGCTTTTCAAGCATTTTTTGCAGCAGTATGAGTTTAAACTTGTCCTTATCACTTATGTCGTCCAGTTCCTCTAGTTGATTGGCCTTTATTTTTTCAGATGCGCAACTTGACCCGGCCAGCATTTCCCTGGCCTTCGCCGAAATTTCGATTATATCTTGCTTGAAAGATATGTCCTGCTTCAGAGCCGAAAGCTGTTCCTGTGGTATTTTTCCTCCCTCAAAATTTGGCCGTTCATTTCCTATCCAGGTTTTTAATGATTCCTCCTTTATTTGTATATCTATAGAACTGTAATTTCCCGACATTATAATAGATGAACCCTGTATTTTCATTACTATTCCTCCTCTATTTTAATAGGAGAATTTTGCTACTATTTATATATTCGGCGGATATACCTGAAATTTTAGCATTATAATCAACCGGGCAAAAAATTTAAGACATTTTTTTGCTGGTTATTTATGTCGATAAATTATTTTATTGGAAGTAATGGAAGGGAAAAATTATTTTTTGTTGAATATTTAGTAATCATAGTGATAAGGTGTTGTACATTGTCAGTATATTAATTTTTTCTGTATATTTTAGTTGTAACGGTCAAATGTAGATTAGTTTTCCAGGCATGGTAAATTTGGTTCCAGGTGGTGAAAAACTGAATGGATTTATTCTCCAACCCGGTACTTATGGCCTTGGGTAAACAGCTTGATTCAGCCTCTTTGTCCCAGCGTGTAATTGCCAACAATGTGGCCAATGTCAACACCCCGGGTTTTAAAAAATCCTTTGTGTCTTTCCAGGAAAAGCTTAAAGCAGCTTTGGGCAAGCAGGAAATCGTAATGCTTACCACCAACCTAAGGCATATGGGAGGAGCGCCAGCTATGGAAAATGTTGCTCCTAGTGTTGTACAGGAAAAGGACTCCACCATGCGTTACGGGGAGAACAATGTTGATATTGATCAGGAAATGGTCAATCTTGCTGCAAATACATTGTTGTATGATACATCATCTCTGATCATGTCCAATAAGTTCAAGGGTCTTGAAAATGTTATACGGGGAGGTAGTTAATATTGCCCTTTTTTGAATCCTTCGGCATCAGCGCGTCGGGTATGACGGCAAACCGGCTGTGGCTTGATTTAATCTCAAACAATATTGCCAATATCAACACCGCAGGTGTGCCCGGGGATCCGTCCAGGCCGGTATACCGGCGCAATGTGCCGGTATTTTCAGAATTGCTGACCATGGAGGCAGGTTCCGTGGCCGGGCAGGAAATGTACAAAGAGTCAGGAGTGCATGTCCCCAAAATAATTCAGGACCCGGCTGAGCCAAGAATGGTGCATGATCCTTCCCATCCTTACGCGAATCAGGACGGTTATGTGGCCTACCCGAATGTTAATATAGCCAATGAGATGGTAAATATGATTGCAGCCACAAGGGCCTATGATGCCAATGTAACCGTGTTCAACGCGGGCAAAAGTATGGCTGCCCGGGCACTCGATATTATACGTTAAGAGTTATTAGAAGTATTTTGAATAAAAATAATTGCTATTTTAATAAATCGGTTTAATTTTTCAAATCTTTAAAATAATTTTAACCAATTTAGTTGTCTTAATCTTAACTGGTGGGGGTAACTGTTATATGCAAATCGCTCCTGTACCTCTTATCCTGCCCCATGTGCAATCCGTTACCGGTCAGGAAACCGTCAAGGTGGCGCCGGGAGGCTCGTTCGGTGAAATGCTTAATAAAGCCCTGCAGGATGTTAATCAGTCGCAAATAAACTCCGACGAAACGGTAAAAGGATTTCTGACTGGTGAAGTCCAGGATGTACATCAGGTCACCATAGCCATGGAAAAGGCCAAAATTATACTTTTACTGGCAACTGAAGTAAGAAACAAAGTAGTTGAGGCATATCAGGAAATTTCACGGATGCAGGTATAAGTGTATCCTCATTTTCATGAGGGAAGTGGTTTTTAAGTGAATCTTGGCGATCTATTGGTAAGGTTCCGTGAGAGGTGGCAGGGGCTTAGCAGAATTCAGAAGGGCATTGCCATTGCAACATCCGTTGTCGTACTGCTGGCCTTGGCGTTTCTCGGACAGAAGCTCTTTAGCACCCCTTACTCTCCACTATTTACAGGCCTTGACCCCAGGGAAGCAGGTAAAATAACCGAGGAGCTAAAGAAAGAAAAAATACCTTACCAAGTTACCGATCAGGGAAAGATGATTGAAGTCCCGCAAGATAAAGTATATGAAACAAGGATATCTCTTGCCAGTGCCGGCGTTCTGTATAACAGCGGCGTTGGTTTTGAATTATTCGATCAGAATAAGCTTGGAGTAACTGAATTTGAGCAGCAGGTCGGCTATCAGAGGGCTTTGCAGGAAGAACTCAGGCGTACCATTGTCCAGTTGGATGAGGTTGACCAAGCTAGGGTTCACCTTGTGTTGCCGAGGAAAAGCCTTTTTCTGGACGATCAGGTGGAACCCTCCGCTTCCATTGCACTAAAACTTAAACCCGATGCAAAGTTGGCGCCGGAAAACGTCAAGGGTGTAGTGGATCTGGTCACAGGCAGCGTAGAGGGGCTTAAGCCTGAAAATGTAAACATTATTGATATGGATGGTAATTCGCTAACCGATGGCTTAAGACTTAACGACAAGTCACTGAACTCTGCCTTTCAGACCATGGATCGCTATGAAATAAGAAGGACCTTCGAAAAGGAGCTGGAATACAGAATTCAGCAGATGCTCAGGCAAATACTGGGACCCGGCAAGGCTGTCGCCATGGTGACAGCGGATCTGGATTTCGACCAGAAGCAGATGACCAGTACATCTTATGATGATGGTAAAACCTTAAGCCAGCACAATCTTGAAGAAAACGGTTCGGGTTCCACCGCTGGCGGAGCACCGGGCACAGATTCTGAACTGCCCGGGAGCAGTGTATCCGCACAAAGCTCTACAGGAAGCGGCTCCAACTATTCCAAGCAGGAAAATACTACCAACTACCAGGTTCCTTCCAAACAGGAAACTGTTGTGGATGCTCCCGGAAGTATTAAAAGGCTCTCCGTATCGGTGGTTGTTAACGGTGATTTCCCGCAGTCGCAGCTTCAACAGATTAACAATGTAGTTGCCACAGCCATTGGTTTTGATCAAGCCCGGGGTGATCAGATAAACGTATCCAGTATGGCTTTTGATAATTCCATACAGAAGGAAGACGCTGCGGCTGCAGCGGCAGAGCAGGCCAAGGCCGAAGCTGCCAGAAGGAATATGCTAATTGCTGCTTTGGCTGCAGGTACGCTATTGTTGCTTGGCTTGCTGATTATCATTATGCGGCGCCGCAGGACGGCAAGGCTGGCTGAGGAACTGGCCAGGCAGGAGGAAGAGATTGAAATCGATACCGAAGACGAACCTCTTGAAGTTGTGCAACGTGCGCGAAGCCGTGAGGACGATATAAAAGATTTAGCCCAGGAAAATCCGGATGAGGTTGCCGAGATCATAAAACTTTGGCTCAGGGAGTAGTGCGACATGTTAGTGCCATCCAATCTTACGGGTATACAAAAGGCTGCCATATTGTTGATATCCCTGGGGGCGAGTGTATCGGCCAGCGTTCTGCAAAAGGGTTTTTCAGACGAGGAAGTGGAGAAGCTTACCCAGGAAATATCCTTGTTTGAAAACATTCCCAAGGATATTCAGAGATTTGTATTGGACGAATTTTACCAGCTTACCCAGGCCAGGGAATACCTGTCCAGGGGAGGATTTGACTATGCCAAGGATATCCTGGAAAAGGCCATGGGTGAAGAAAAGGCCAAAGAAATATTAAGTAAAGTTTCCAGTACAATTCAAAAAGTTCCCTTTAATAATCTCAGGCGTACGGAGGCCAAACACCTGTTTAATTTTATTAAGGAGGAGCATCCGCAAACCATAGCTCTGATCCTTACCTACCTTCAGCCGGAACAGGCTTCGTCTATACTTGCCTCGCTGGCGACGGAAATACAATCGGATGTGGCTAAAAGGGTCGCTATTATTGATCGCATAGCCCCGGAGGTTATTAAAGAAGTCGAGAGTGTTCTCGAAAAAAAGCTTTCATTGATTGTAACCCAGCAGGACCAGCAAACCGGAGGTATCAAGGCGCTGGTAAATATACTGAGCCGTGTGGACAGATCTACAGAGAAAACCATACTGGAAGAACTGGAGATGGACGACCCTGAACTGACCGACGAAATCCGCAAGCTTATGTTCGTTTTCGAGGACGTTGTCAAGCTTCATGATACCGCCATCCAGAGAGTTCTCCGGGAGGTGGACCAGAAGGATTTGGCCAGGGCCATGCGTGGTTCTAACGAGGACGTTCGCGTCAGGATATACAAAAACATGTCCAAGCGGGCTGCAGATATGCTTCGGGAAGAAATACAATTTATGGGGCCGGTACGGCTGCGTGATGTGGAAGAGTCTCAGCAGCGCATAGTGCAATTAATCAGGCGTCTGGATGAGGCTGGAGAAATTATTATTGCACGGGGTGGCGAAGATGCTGTGCTCCTCTAAAAGAATAATCAGGGGCATGGAAATTGATAGTGGAAATACCCGTCCCCTGGAACTAAGACACAGATTTACCGTGGAAGTGGAAAAAACAGGCGTTTCTCCGGAGGAATTGATTGAGGATATGCTGGCTCAGGCCGGGGACAAGCTTGCCAGGGCCAAAGAAGAAGCCGGAACGATCGTTGATGAAGCTACGGCAGAGGCTGCGGACATTATACGCAACGCCATGGAAGATGCCCGCTGGGAGGCGGAGGAAATAAAAAAAGAAGCCAGGGAAAACGGTTTTAACGAAGGAAGAAAGGATGCGCTGGTCAGGGCTGCGGCAGAAGCAAATACCATAAGGGATCAAGCTCGTCTGGTTCTGCGCCAGGCGGAAGAAATTCGCAGACAAACCCTTGATTCAGTGGAGGAAGAAATTATCGAGCTGGCCAAGGAGATGGCAGCCAAGATTTTATTTAATGAAATAAGGCAAAACCCGGAGACAATTATGGCGGTGACCGGGGAGGCGATTGAACTGCTTAAAAGCAGAGACGAGGTAATTCTATATGTAAACCCATCGGAGGCCGCCATTTTTGAACAGAGAAAAGAAAAGCTAAAACAATTACTTCCACCGAAAGGCGTGTTGCATATAGTATCAGATGCCGGCGTTAGCCCGGGCGGGGTTGTAGCTGAAACTCAACACGGGAGAATAGATGCTAACATAAACACCAGATGGCAGGCTTTGATGCAGGCGCTGCATGGCGAAGATTTATGAGCGGCGCGCCTTATATTGATATGGAATTGTGGCGGAGCAGGGTGAGAAATTCTATATTGCTCCGGCCTACCGGGGAGGTAACCAGGGTTATCGGATTGACGGTGGAGGTCAAGGGTATTGCAGCCAGGATAGGAGAGGTTTGCAATATACTGGTGCCCGGGGAGCAGTTCCCCGTTAAGGCTGAGGTGGTAGGCTTTGATGACAATGTAACCCTGCTGATGCCTCTGGGAGATTTAAGGGGAATACACCCTGGTTGTTATGTGGTTCCCCGGGGCAAGACATTCAGTGTTAAGGTTGGACCTCACCTGCTTGGGCGGATACTGGACGGGCTGGGGCAGCCCATTGACCTGGAGGAGCCGGACTGGAACAACGGTGAGGAATTCTGTGTAGACAACCACCCTCCCAATCCTCTCAGCAGAAAGCGCATTACCGAAATACTACCTACCGGCGTAAGGGCCATTGATTCCCTGCTAACCTGCGGCAAGGGCCAGCGTATCGGCATATTTGCCGGCAGCGGAGTAGGTAAAAGCACATTATTGGGGATGATTGCCCGTTTTTGTAAGGCGGATGTGAATGTTATCGCCTTGATCGGGGAACGTGGACGTGAGGTCAGGGATTTTGTGGAACGAGACCTGGGTCCGGAAGGCGTAGCCCGCTCGGTGGTGGTGGCGGCAACATCCGACCAACCTGCGCTGGTAAGATTGAAAGGCGCCTTTGTGGCCAGCGCCATAGCGGAGTATTTCCGGGATGCGGGTAAAAATGTCATGTTTATGATGGATTCGGTAACCAGGTTTGCCATGGCCCAGCGGGAAGTAGGGCTGGCCATAGGTGAACCGCCGGCCACTAAAGGCTATACTCCTTCTGTATTTGCCCTTTTGCCGAAACTTATGGAACGTACGGGTATGGGAGTTCAGGGTTCGATAACAGCCTTTTATACCGTGCTGGTGGATGCAGACGATATGAATGAGCCTATCTCTGATGCGGTAAGGGGAATACTGGACGGGCATATTGTGCTCAGCCGGCAGTTGGCGTCACAAAATCATTATCCTGCCATTGACGTTCTGTCCAGCATTAGCCGTTTGATGTCGGAAATAATCACTCCGGAACAGAGGGCAAGGGCAGCCCGGGTGAGAGATTTACTGGCTACCCATAAACAATCTGAAGATTTAATTAATATTGGCGCCTATGTAAAGGGGTCAAACGCCAAAATTGACGATGCCATCAATAGTTACGACGATATAATATCATTCTTGAGGCAGGATATGAACGATTCCTCGGATTTCGAAGATATGCTGAAGGAATTTGAGCTGCTCGTCAGTTAAGTGTTTTCTAAATAAAGCTGATGGCATAGACAAAGCACTTTCAGAGAACTGTTCCAAGGTTTGTATGAGCGGGAGGGGAAACCGTTGAAAAGGTTTTCATTCAGGCTTGAACCGGTATTGAAGCAAAGGGAAATGAAGGAAGAAAATGCAGTTATGGCTTTTGCCGCAGCTCAACAGGAATATTTTAAGCAGGTACAGTTGCTTAATGAGGTCGCTGCAAACCTGGAGAGGGCAACCGGTGAAGTTTTTGACAACCCCGACGCCTGCGAGATTATCAGCAAAGCACTATACATTGATTATTTAAACAAACGTCTGCACCAGTGTAAGTTTGCCGCAGCAAAGGCGAGCCATAGAATGGAAGAAAAACGTACGCTTATGATTGATGCCCGGAAAGACAGAATGGTTATGGACCGCTTAAAGCAGAACCAATTCACTGCCTATATGGACAGCCTGAGTTCCGCGGAACAAAAGGCGTTGGATGAAATGGGAACTGTGCGATATACCAGAAGGAGGGGGTGATTGTATATGTAATTGTTCAGTCTAAGGTCGAAAATCAAAGGTCAAAAGTCATTTATTACTCCGTAGCTATTCTGTCTAATTACCAAAAGTCAAAGAACTTAAATTGGGCTTCAAGGTTCTTCACTGACCTTCGACTTTGGACTTTCGACTTTTGACTCATGATTGAAAGGAGGTGAATAGGTGAGAGTCGAAACAAGTACCCCCGTTCAAAGTGATGTATTGAAATGCGGGGGTGTAAAAACGGGGAATGAAAATGGCGGTGATTTTCTGGCCATGCTGTTTGCCACCCTGTTGAACGGGCAAAGCATGCCCGGGACGACTGTGCCGCAGCAGGATATGTTGAACACACCCGGTATGATAGTTTCCCAGCAGGATATGTTGAACACACCCGGTATGGCAGTTCCACAGCAGAATCTTTCCCAACTCACTGGTGGAAGCGTTGCTTCTTACGGGGCGGAAGCAAATAGTATTGAGGGTTTGCTGATTATGTCGCCATCCTGGTTGCTGCCTGGGGATATGACGCCCGGCGTGTTGAATAACAGCCTTAGTTCCTTGCAGGAGAATGGAGCGTCTGAGTTGTTTCTTCAGAGCGGCCAGATCGGGAGCTTTCCCACTGAGGGTAAAATGTCCGGCGGGAATGCGGCCCTGTCGGCTCTGGTTAATTATTTGACAACGGAAAATCCTCCCGGCAATACTGTTAATCCAACGCCGCAAGCCGGGGCAGGGAGTATTGCGGATTTACCCCCGCAGCCTGTTGGTAATAATGGAACTGCGTCCATGCCTGGATTTATTCCTCAATTTGTGCTTGGGGAATCTGCCGCCGGGAATATTACAGCAGATATGCTTACCGTGTTAAACCCGGAATTGACACCGGCTAAAGTTTTGAAGCAAGAGATCCAGGCCGGGGATGCCCGATCCGGTAAAAACACTCAAATACTCCAGGCTGAGGCTGCCTACGGCATTAAACCGGTGCAGGTCGCTGGAGTCTTACCCGATGGAGCCGGACAGAAACAGACCCAGGACAATCCGTTTCAGCAGAGTGAAAACGCCCGGCAGGGGTATCATCAAATGTTATCTAATGCTGGAGAGAAACAGGGTATCACGGTTTTTAATGTTGGTTTACAAACGCCGGAAAAAGATGTCCCTACGGGTCCGGCAGGCGGGTATAAAACTACGGACATATCTGCAATAGCTTCTAATAAGGCGTTTGGTGAGATTGTTTCTGATGAACAGCCGGCGGTGCTGCAGCAAGGATCTCAAACCATTGATCTGGGCAGTATACCGGTGAAGCAGACCCCCCAGGCATTAATCAGGAGTATAACGCAGTTGGTTAACTGGCGTGAAAAAGGCGAAGGGCATCTTTCCACCACTATTAGCCTTAAGCTGGAACCCAGGCACCTTGGCGAGATGACCGTAAAGCTCTCCTACACCAAGGGGGAACTTACAGCGCATTTCTATACCGGCAGCGTAATGGCCAGGGATGCTGTAGAGGGCACGCTGCCCCAACTAAGGGATTTGCTATCCCAGCATAATATTCAGCTAAATGACGCCGCCGCCTATGTGGGTCAGGAGAATACCCCACAGTCCGGCCAGGGCAGCTATAGCCAGCATCGTGACAGCTACGGTACTACAAACGACAACAATGGCGATGTTCTTGACGAACCCCTGGAACAAGCGTTTTACAACTCCAATGACGATATGTCAGGGTTAAACCTGCTGGTCTAATCCCGTAATAAGGAGGGATATTTATGGCAGTCAATGCCGTGGATTATAGCCTGCCCACTGAAACAACCAGGGTTGCAAAAAAAGTACTGGATAAAAATGATTTTTTGCAGCTTATGGTGGCACAGTTACAAAACCAGGACCCCCTGGAACCCCAGAGCAACGAAGAATTTGTAGCCCAGATGGCACAGTTCACATCTTTGGAAACTCTTTCCGAACTTAGCAACACTATGCTTTTTTCCCAGGCTACCATGATGATCGGCAAACAGGTAACTATTAATGACACGGACCAGGTAATAACGGGGGTTGTTGAAAAAGCAGCCATTGTTGATTCCACAGTAAAAATTTATGTAAACGGCCAGTCCTATGATCTGGAAAAGGTGACAGAAGTAGAAAATGCGCAAAATGATTAAGGCGCCTGTAGAGGTGGGGAGCGCTAGATGAGGATTCAGAACAGTGGTCCTGCAGATGTCCGGATTATTATGCCCCTGCCCCTGGAAGGTAAAAAGAACAACCAGGCAAATACCAACGTAAATGCGGTAGATAAAGTTAAGCCATTCGGTGAACTGCTGCAGGACAGAATAAGCGGAATATCGGGACTGAAACTTTCGGCCCATGCGGAGCGCAGGCTAAAGGAAAGGAACATAGTTCTCAACAATGAAGATATGGCCAAAATTGAGGATGCCGTGACAAGGGCTGCGGCCAAAGGCTCCCGGGAGTCACTGGTGCTGTACGGCGACATAGCCCTGGTGGCCAGCATCACGAACAGGACGCTGATTACGGCCATGGATGGCGATTCTCTAAAGGAGCACGTTATTACCAATATTGACAGCGCAGTTATTGTGAAGTGAGACGTGAGAAATGAGAAGTGAGCATAGAAGGAATTCGCTTCAGCGAATTCCAACAATAAGTCCCACGACCAACGACTCGCGACTAACGACCAAAACGGCCGGCCCACCTGGTGGAGGCTTTTGGGACCGCCGAACGACGGAGGCGGCTTAAACTACTAATTGGGGACATTCCTTCGTGAATTTGTTCAGAAGTAAGGAATATATCCAAGCTAAGAAGGTGTGTCCCCATACCTTATAAAGGAGGGCACAAAAATAAATGATTAGATCCCTATTTTCCGGTGTATCAGCAGTCAAGAACGAACAGGTGCGCATGGATACCATAGGTAACAATATTGCTAACGTTAATACAATAGGGTATAAGGCTGGCAGAACTGGTTTTATGGATGCGCTTAGCCAAAGCTTGAGGGGTTCCGGTGTGGGGAGGAACCCGATGCAAGTAGGTACCGGTGTAGGGATGGCCGGAATCGCTACAAATATGAATCAGGGTGCTCTGCAAATGACAGGCAGGTCGATGGACCTGGCAATTAACGGCAATGGTTTTTTTGAGGTGGCGAAGGGGGTTACAGCGTCAGGTGATACCGCTCCAGATATATCTGGAGGGTTAGACGCAAACGGTAATGGTTTATATACCAGGGACGGCACATTTTTCGCTGATGCCAACGGCTACGTTTGTAATGCCAATGGATATTACCTGTTAGATACCAGCGGTGCTGCTATTCAGCTAGCTGATCCCACCACTACCCCCATCGAAACTGTTAATATTGACCAGAACGGTAATATCAGCGTTAACGGTGCGGATATAGCTAAACAAATTGCTCTGAGAACATTTCCTAACCCGGAAGGCCTTGAAAAGAAAAGTTCTAATTTATATGCGGAAGCAAATGCATCAGGTGCCCCGTCGGATCGTGCCTCGGTGACGCCCGGCTCAACCGGCGTCGGCACCATTGAATCAGGCTACCTGGAAATGGCGAATGCTGACCTGAGCGAGGAATTTACCAACATGATCACCACGCAAAGGGGGTATCAGGCGGGGGCAAGGATTATAACGGTTTCGGACACACTGCTGGAAGAACTGATAAACCTCAAGCGTTAAAAAGTAATAAAAAATTTGCTGCCCGGCCTGCGGGCCGGGCGGTAGTACAGGGTGAGACGAATGGCTGTAAAAAAAAGCAAAGCTGTTGCTGAGGAAACTGCTGTCCAGTCCGGTAAAAAAAATAAAGGTGGGGCCTCCAAAACATTGGTCATTGTATTGGGCGCGGTTTTAATAGGGATCGCTGTGGCTGGCGCCATTTTCTATTTTGTATTAATGCCGAAAATGACGTCCGGGGCAAAAGTAGCAAAACCGCCGGAAATGGAAAAATATGATTTAGGGGAAAGGGTTATTAACCTTGCCGATGCTGACGGCTCCCGTTTCCTCAGGGTGAAGATGGTGCTGGAATATCCCAAAAACGAAAAATTAAAGCTGGAAATAGAGGAAGATCAACCCCTGATCCAGGAGAATATTCTCCATATTTTGCGCACCAAATCAGTAGATGATATCCGCCCGGTGGAAAAAGAAGAAAAGGTCAAGGCCGAGATAATCAACGTAATCAATAAGGATCTGAAATCGGGCAAGGTTGAACGCCTATATTTTACCGATTTCCTCATCCAGTGAACAGCGGGGGAATTTAATATGATGAAGGAAGAGGAATTAAAAGAATTTCTAAGCCGGATCCATGGAGAGGAGGCTTCCGTAAACAAGGTGGATTTCCCCCCCCTCGACCGGGTTAGTATAGCCGAAAAAATGCGGGTAAGTGTCCACTACCTCGAAAATATCCAGGTGCATATTACTGCTGAACTGGGCACCGCGACCATGAAAATAAGGGATATTATCAAAATAGGTGAAGATTCCGTTATTGAATTGGATCAGCCGGTGGGCGAAACCGCTGAGATTTACGTCAACAACCAGCCCTTTGGCCGGGGCGAGATAGTTGTTATAGGCAGCAATTTCGGCATTCGCATGGATAATATATACAAATTTGAAGAGAGAGCCGGGATGGTGAGTGAGCCGTGACAAGTGAAATGATTGGAGCGGCTCTGAGGTTATTAATTGTTTTGCCTCTGGTTACCGCCATGGCTTATTTTTTTATTAAATATGGCCTGGCCAGACGATCCCGGGTTATCAACGGTTCGCGGAGAATGAGAATTATTGAGCAGCTTCCCATAGGACCAAAAGCTTTTTTAACGCTTGTTGAGGTGGGTGGTAGCTATTTATTACTGGCCCAGCATGAAAAAGGTGTCAGTGTATTGGAACATATGGATGATTTGCCCAATCCGGTTGCGCCAGGGGAAAAGGATATAGATTTTAAGGAAATTCTCTCCGCCGCTTCTAAGGGTATTAATTTATTGAGTTCCAGGGTGTCAAAATACCGTTCACGGGAATAATTTATTCGTCAGTTAATTGGAGACAAGCAATGAAGCCAATAACAGTAATATTTTTCTCCATTTTTTTAATATTGGTTTTTCCTTCCCTGGCTGGCGCACAGCCTCTACCGGGCATTGATTTAAACATAAATCCCACCGATAACCCCGGGGAGGTCGTGGACAGCGTAAAAATACTGGTATTACTGACATTGCTGGCCCTGGCCCCGGCATTTTTGCTGATGGTAACCAGTTTTACCAGGATTATTGTGGTTCTATCCCTTTTGAGGAGTGCCCTGGGTATTCCCCAATCGCCTCCTAACCAGGTGTTGGTCGCCCTTGCAATTTTTCTTACTTTATTTATAATGACGCCGGTTATGAATCAGATTAATGAGCAGGCTTTAAAACCCTATCTTGACAACAAAATGTCCCAGGAGGAATTTTTTAAAACGGCGGCCAAGCCGCTGCGCAGTTTCATGCTTAAACAAACCAGGGAACAGGATCTGGCTCTTTTCGTAAATTTGAGCAAAATGGAGCAGCCCCGCAACAGGGATGAAGTCCCCCTAACCGTGGTTGTTCCCGCTTACGTTATCAGTGAATTGAAAACGGCGTTTCAGATGGGATTTCTTCTTTACGTTCCCTTTTTAGTGATAGATATGGTGGTGGCCAGTACGCTGATGTCCATGGGCATGTTTATGCTGCCACCGGTAATGATTGCCTTGCCCTTTAAGTTACTGTTGTTTGTTATGGTGGACGGATGGTATCTGGTGATTAAATCACTGGTGGAAAGCTTTGGTTAAATTGGGGACATTCCTTCGTGAAATTGTTAAAAAGAAGGAATTTAACCAACACCAGAAGGTGTGTCCCCTTTCCTTTGTCTTGTGAACGTTAAAAAGAAGGATTTGAATTATGACTGATACTTTTATCATTCAGATTACCAGAGAGGCGCTTGTAATGGTCCTTATACTGAGTATTCCTATTTTGCTGGCGGGACTGCTGGTGGGTTTGGTAATAGGTATACTGCAGGCCACCACCCAGATTCAGGAGCAGTCACTTACCTTTGTGCCCAAATTAATAGTTACTTTAGTTGTAATGGCCTTGCTGGCCCCCTGGATGATCAGGGTGATGACGGGTTATACCAGTGAATTGTTTGCCAAGCTGCCGTCTGTAATCAGGTAGCGCAGGGGTAGTAGAATATGTTGAATTATGAATTGGCCATTAACTTTCTGCTCATTTTTGCCCGGGTAAGCGCCTTCATTGTGGTGGTGCCTGCTTTTGGCGGTACAAACACGCCCCGGTTGATCAAGGCAGGTATTTCATTCGTTCTGGCTGGATTATTGCTGCCCCTGGTGGCTTCCCCGACTTCGGCCATAACCGGGGGGCTAATAGGTTTCGCACTGGCTGTGCTCAAGGAAACCGCTGTGGGTATTATAATGGGCCTTGTATGTGTTTTTTTACTGAATAGTCTTACCATAGCAGGTCAGCTCTTTGATATGCACATCGGATTTATGATGTCAAACTTTTTTGATCCCGCCATCGGGGCACAGGTTACACTGCTGGCCAAATTTTTATATCTTTTGGGAATAACTCTTTTTTTGACCATGAACGGTCACCATATGGTAATATCCGCATTATTTAAAAGTTTTCAGATGGTGCCCCTGGTCGGTGCGGAATTCAAAGGGGATACTGCGCTGCTGCTTATACGGATTTTTGCCAAGATGATTACCATTGCTGTGCAAATATGCCTGCCGGTCATTGCGGTGGCGTTGATCATAGACGTATCTCTTGGCCTGGTGGGAAAAACAGCTCCCCAATTGAACATATTTATGCTTGGTTTTCCCATCAAAATAGCTGCGGGCATAATGACCCTGGCGGTTATGCTGCCTATGCTGGGTACTGTTTTCCAATCCCTCTTCCGGATGATGGAAAGGGATATGCATACTTTGTTTAAGGGGTTGACCTGATTTGGCCGAATCCAGCCAGCAAAAAACTGAAAAGCCAACCCCGCGCAAGCTGCAGGAGGCCAGAAAAAAGGGGCAGGTGGCTAATAGTAAGGACTTCACCGCTGCTTTGGTTCTGCTGGCGGCAGTGGTGGCTTTTCTAACCTTCAGGCCGTATGCCGCCAATGGTATGGAGCACCAGTTGACCTGGTACCTTGCCAATTGCTTTACTTTCAAAATGACCGTTTCCTCTCTGCCCTGGGTAATGCTTGATTATATGCTGGATACGTTTCTTTTTATGGCCCCCATATTTATAGCGCTTATGGCTGTAGCCTTTTTTGCTAACGTGGCGCAAATAGGCTTCCTGTTCGCACCGGAGGTAATACAACCAAAAATTGAAAAACTTAACCCCATTAACGGCCTGAAACGTATATTCAGCCTGCGCAGCGTTGTTGAGCTTTTGAAAAGCATACTTAAAGTGCTTGTTGTCGGATTTGTAAGCTTTTTAATCGTAAAAAAATATCTGCCCGTTTTGATGGTAGCCTTTTACAAAGCGCCGGGGCAGGGGTTTAGTGAGGTGCTGACAGCAATTCTGGCGGTGGCTGCCGCTGGCGCCGGGGCTTTTCTGGTGCTTGCCGTTGGCGACATGTTGTACCAGCGCTGGGAATATATACGCGGGCTGCGTATGGCCAAGCAGGAAATAAAGGATGAATATAAACAGACCGAGGGTGACCCGCAAATAAAAGGTTGGCTGAAGCGACGCCAGAGGGAAATTGCTATGAACCGGATTCGTCAGGAAGTGCCCAGGGCTACCATGGTAGTCACCAACCCAATCCACTATGCCGTGGCCCTGCGCTATGAGGATGGCGTTACCGGCGCGCCGCTGGTGGTGGCCAAGGGGGCAGGTGATCTGGCCCAGAGCCTGAAGCGCATTGCGGCTGAGCATCAGGTTCCGGTGGTTGAAAACCCTCCCCTGGCCCAGGCGCTGTACAAACAGGTAGATGTGGGTAAGGAAATACCGGAGGAACTCTACCAGGCGGTGGCTGAAATTATGGCTGTCCTTTACCGTACGAAATACAGGAGCACCGGAACACAACTGTAAAATCACAGTCTAAGGTCCAAAGTCCAAGGTCAAAAGTCATTTAAAAGAACTTTCGAGATTTGACTTGCGCCTACGACATTAGACATTAGACCTTTGACTCATGCTATCCGGAGGTAACACAATGCCCCAGCTTTCACGGAATGCTATTGCCGGAGAACTTAAAAAGAATACCGACCTGATTATTGCCGGCGTGGTGCTGCTGATCGTTTTGATGATTATTATCCCGCTGCCACCCGGTATACTGGATGTTATGCTGGTCATCAGCATAACCATTGGCCTGGTGATAGTGCTTATTACCATGTTCACCACCGAGGTTTTGCAGTTTTCCATATTTCCATCCATACTGCTGGTAACCACGCTTTACCGGCTTTCTTTAAACATCTCCTCCACCAGGCTGATCCTTGGACAGGCAGATGCGGGCAGGGTTATTGAGGCCTTTGGAACTTTTGTGGTGGGCGGCAGCTATGTGGTGGGCTTTATAGTTTTCATCATTATAACCATTATCCAGTTCGTGGTAATTACCAGCGGCTCCGGCCGGGTGGCCGAGGTTGCGGCCAGGTTCACCCTGGACGCCATGCCGGGTAAGCAGATGAGCATAGACGCAGATTTTAATTCCGGGCTGATTACTGAAGCCGAGGCCAGGGAGCGCAGGCGGCGCCTGCAGCGGGAGGCGGACTTTTTCGGGGCCATGGACGGCGCCAGTAAATTTGTCCGGGGCGATGCCATTGCAGGTATAGTTATCGCCATAATCAACATAATAGGTGGCATTGTTATAGGCCTTGTATACATGGGTATGGAGCTTACACAAGCATTGCAGACTTACACCATTCTGACCATAGGTGACGGGCTGGTGACTATGATACCGGCGCTGCTTATATCCACATCTTCAGGCATACTGGTTACCAGAGCATCTTCGGAGTCCAGCTTCGGGGCTGAAGTTGCCGTCCAGTTTACTAGATTTCCAAAGATTCTTTTCCTGGTGTCAGGGATACTGTTTATACTGGGCCTTGTTCCCGCCATGCCCAATATACTTTTTATGATCATGGCCGGGCTGGCCGGGTTTCTGGGCTACCGCATGATGGGTGGACTGAAGCAAAAGGAAGTAGCCAGGAAGGAGGCCGAGGCCAAAGAGCAGATACAGCAGCAGCAGAGAAAAGAGCCGGAGGCGGTTACCTCTTATTTTCAGGTGGATCCGCTGCAGATTGAAATTGGTTACAACCTCATCCCGCTTACCGATGAAAACGTGGGCGGTGATTTACTGGCCAGGCTTGCGGCAGTTCGCCGGCAGTGTGCCGCCGAATTGGGTATTTATGTTCGCCCCATCAGGATCAGAGACAATCTTCAACTGTCCCCCAACGCCTATGTATTCAAATTGAGGGGTGAGGAAAGCGCCTCGGGGGAATTAATGCCCGGCCACTTTATGGCCATGGATCCCACCGGGCAGGATCTGTCCGTTCCAGGCATTCCAACGGTGGAGCCAACCTTTGGCCTGCCCGCCTGGTGGATACCTGCCACTGAAAAGGATAGGGTGGAGATGATGGGGCTTACCGTGGTGGATTGCTCCACCATACTGGTTACCCATCTTACTGAATTCATTAAAAATTATGGTCATGAATTGCTAGGCCGTCAGGAAGTTAAGGAACTGATTGATGTGGTCAGGGAGAAGGATCCCGCAGTGCTGGATGATCTTCCCCCGGAACTCATCTCCCTGGGAGATATACAAAAAGTTTTACAAAACCTGCTTAGGGAAAAAGTTCCTATCAGGGATTTGGTTACCATTTTGGAAGCCCTGGCAGACGGCGTGCGTATGAACAAGGATATAGACTTTCTCATTGAACATACCAGGCAGGCCATGTCCAGGAGCATCTGCCGGGCTTATGTAACGTCGGACAACAAGCTGCAGGTGATCACTCTGCATCCCAAGCTGGAACAAATCCTGGCCGATGCCATACAGCCCACGCAACTGGGCGCCTATCCGGTTATCGAGCCGGGGCTGGCCCGTCAGGTGCTGGACAAGGCCAAGGATGCCGTAGAGAAGGTTTCCATGCGGGGCATAACCCCGGTGGTGCTGTGTTCACCCCGGGTAAGGCTGCCGTTTAAACGTTTTACCGAACGTTACCTTCCGGCGCTGGTGGTGTTGTCTCTTAATGAAGTTGCCTCCAGTGTGGAAGTGGAGGTCATGGGAACGGTGGCTGTAGAATGAAAATAAAAAAATACATAGTTCGTGATATGCAGGAAGCGATAAAACTGATCAGGGACGATATGGGCCCGGAAGCTGTAATAGTCAGCAGTTATCCCGTGCCCCGCCGGGGTTTTGCAGGACTGTTCGCCCCACGTCAGATAGAGGTCACCGCCGCCTTGGATGAGCCGCCCAAGCTTGAGGTGCAGGCAATAGCAGAATCACCCCGGGGTGACGACTCTACCCGGAAGCTACTGGAAGTCCTCAGCGCCTTTCAGGATAAAGAGGAGGGCCAGCCTTTCCCTGCATTGCCGGATCAGGGGCGGGAAGATGATCCTGACGGGGAAGACATATCCCCGGCTTTTGGCTTAATGTTGAAAAAAGAAGGGAAAATTGCGGTAAGAAATGAATTATTTAATAAATGGAGGAGAATTTTGTATGATCTTGAAATAAAAGATAAGTTAATTGATGAAATACTTAGCGGACTGCCGGAAGTTTTTGATAATTCAGAGGAGAAGAATAAAGCACTGCTAACAGAAAAAATAACAAAATTAATTGAGCCCTGTTATGTTGATTTTGGCAGCAAAAAAATTAATGTGCTGGTTGGCCCCGCCGGTGTGGGTAAAACTCTGACTGCGGTGAAAATGGCCGCTTTCAGGGCGATGCGTGAGAACAAAAAGGTGGCTCTGGTTTCATTAAACGGTAGCAAGGTGGGTTCGCTGGTGGAGCTGAAATATTACGGCAGTCTGATCCAGGCGCCGGTGGATGCCGCCTCAAATGGCGAGGAACTGGCCGGCTTGCTAACCAAATATGCTGAAAAAGATTTTATCTTCATAGACGCAGCCGGGGTGTCGCCCAACGACACAGGAGGCCTGTTAAAAATGAAGGATTTGTTGGAAACGGTGGAAACAGAAATGGACGTCATATTGGTCATGTCTTCCACCACCAGATTTCGTGATCTAAAAAAGTGTGTCAGAGGATACAAAAAAATCGGTTTTGACAGGATGGTTTTTACCAAACTGGATGAGACAGAGACACTGGGTACCCTCTTAAATCTTGTCAAAGATCTGGAAAAGCCGGTAGCCTACGTTACTTTTGGTCAAAAGGTGCCGGATGATATAGTTGCCGTTACCCCGAAAAAACTGGCCGGGCTTGTGATTGGGGGAGCTGACCGATATGCCGAAAGCGGCTTCGACGATTCAATCTAATATCATAAAGGCCGGCACACTCATCCCTGGGCAGCAGACGCCTGCGTCCGATTCCGGGGCAAGGGTCATTGCAGTTACAAGCGGTAAAGGCGGTGTGGGTAAAACCAGTCTGGTGGTCAATCTGGCCATTTCGCTGGCCGGTATGGGCAAGCGGGTGGTAATATTTGATGCTGATTTGGGACTGGCTAATGTTGAAGTTTTAATGGGGATTTCTCCCCCCTGCACACTTTTCGATTTTGTTTACGGGAAAAAGAGCCTGGAGGACATTGTCGTTCCAGGCCCCGGGGGTATAAGACTGGTTTCTGGCGGTTCCGGTTTTCTGGAACTGGCCAATTTGGATAAAAAACGACGCCAGAAGCTCATCGACTCCCTCGATTATTTTGACCGTGAAGCCGACTTTGTGCTGGTTGATACCGGAGCCGGCATATCGAAAAATGTGCTTGGCTTTGTGGCTGCAGCCGGAGAGGTCATAGTGGTGGTAACCCCGGAACCAACCTCTTTTACCGATGCTTACAGCATGATTAAAGTTTTGTCCAACTACCGGGTGCATAATGAAGTAAAACTAGTGGTGAATCAGGCTTTGGATAGAGGTGAAGCCGCCGCCACTTATAATAAAATGAAAATGGTGGTTAGCCAGTATCTGACCATCAACCTGCAAAACCTCGGCTGGGTGAGTAAGGACAGCTTAGTTAGCCAGGCGGTCAAAGAGCAAAAACCACTTTGCATGTATTTTCCCCGCAGTACTTCGGCCAGGAGCATCACCCTACTGGCGCAAAATTTGCTTGTAGGCGGTGAGACGCCGGTTAAATATTATGTGGGGGCGGGTGGATTCATCAATAGATTAATGCGGCTGTTCGGTCAATCCGGAATTTAGCCGCAGGTGGTGAGTTGATCAGATGGATAAGGCTTTGTCCGATTTTTGGCAGCAATACAAGTGCCACAGGGATGAGGAGATAAAATCAAAGCTGGTACTGTCCTATCTGTGGATGGTCAAATATATCGCGGGCAGGCTGCCTATTCGCCTTCCTCCCAGTATGAGCCTGGATGATCTGGAGAGTTGCGGCGTTCTCGGGTTGCTGGAATCCGTTGAAAAATATGACCCGGATATGGGTAGGGATTTCGAGGCCTATGCCTATCACCGGATACGCGGTTCCATGCTGGATGAAATAAGGAAGGTTAGCTGGGTGCCCCGCAGCATGTGGCAAAAAATACAGGAATTAAAACAGGTGCGGGAACGCCTGGAAAGGGAACGGGCGGAGGAAGTAACGGAGGAAATGCTGGCCCGGGAGATGGGCATTCAGATAGCGGAACTACACCGTCTTGACGCCCACTACAGCAGTGCCTTTGCGGTGTCTCTGGATGAACAGTATAAAGCCGGTGAGGAAGACTCGGTAAGACTTGGCGATATGATTCAGGATCTAAGCAGTCTTGACCCCCTGGAGCAACTTACCGAAGAGGACGGCAGGAAAACCCTGGCTGAAGCAGTGAGTATGCTTTCGGAAAAGGAACAGATTCTTTTGTCTTTGTATTATCACGAGGAACTCACCTTAAAGGAAATAGGTAAAGTACTGGAAGTTTCCGAATCGAGAGTGTGTCAGTTGCACAGCCGGGCCATCGGCCGGTTGCGCAAAATGCTTGATGAAATGAATAATAGCTGAGGTGGTTTAACATGATAAGAGGATTGTATACCGCTGCATCCGGTCTCGGCGCGCAGCAGGCACGCATGGATGCGGTCAGTAACAATTTGGCAAATGTTTCCACTAGTGGTTACAAGCAGGATACTGTCCTGACCAAACAATTTCAAGAAATGCTGCTGCAGGAAAAAGCTGTGGATAATATCGGCAGGAGAATCACCCGCTGGTCGCCGGTGGGATATACCAACCAGGGCGTGGCTGTAAGCGGTTTTACTACGGATTATTCTGCGGGAGTCCTCAAGGAGACCGGCAGGAAAACGGATTTGGCATTGGCTGGCGAGGGATTCTTTACGGTGCAGACAAAAGGCCAGAACGCCAGGGTTTTGTATACCAGGGACGGCCAGTTTCATACCGATTCGGAAGGATACCTGGTTGATTCCCGGAACAACAGCGTTCTCTCGGACGGCGGTCCGGTCCTGGTGGGGGAGGATGATTTTACAGTAGATTCCGGCGGAGTAATCAGCCTTTCCGACGGCAGCACTTACAAGCTTAAAATTGTTGAGTTTGATGAGCCGCAAAAACTTACCAAAACAGGGGACAATTATTTTGATGCGGCCGGGGTAGCGGATAAGACTGCCGCTACCCCGGGTGTTACCCAGGGTTACCTGGAACAGTCCAATGTGAACCTGGCCACCCAGATGGTAAACATGGTGGAATTGCTTAGATCGTATGAAGCAGGGCAGAAATCCATTCAATCTCAGGATGAGCTGCTGGCCAAAGCCATAAACGAAGTGGGGACGGTGAAGTAGTATGATCAACAGCCTGCGCACCAGCGCTGCGGGGATTAATGCCCAGCAAAACAGGATGGATATTACAGCCAACAACATAGCCAATATCAACACCAATTCCTTTAAACGCGGCAGGGCGGAATTTTCCGATTTACTGTATGGCAAAATGGCCGACTGCGGCAGGCCGGTCAAACTGTCGTCCGGCGATGCAGGAACTCCTTTGATGGGGGCTGGTTCCAGGGTGGCGGCAGTGGACACGGTGTTTGAACAGGGGATTATTAATGAAACAGACAGGCCCCTGGATATCGCCATCAACGGTGACGGCTTTTTAAGAGTGGAAATGCCCGATGGCGGTTATGCCTACACCAGGGATGGTAGCATACAGGTTACACCGGAAGGGACGCCGGTTACCAGTGGCGGTCACAAACTGTCCACAGATATTACACTTCCTGAGAATTATCAGCGCGTTGCAATAGATACTAACGGCACCGTAATGGTTAAGGATGCAGATGGTAATGAAACCGAGGCAGGTAAAATTCTATTATATAAATTTCCTAATGAGACAGGTCTAAAACATTTATCTGAAAACCTGTATGGGGAAACCGCTGCTTCGGGAGCGGCAGAAGAGGGTACTCCCGGTGAGGACGGTATGGGTGAATTGCGGCAGGGCAAATTGGAAATGAGCAATGTTGATTTGTCTGAAGAAATGGAAACGATGATTGAAGCACAGCGGGCTTTACAGGCCAGTGCCCAGTCTCTGAAAACCTCGGATCAGATGTGGAATTTTGCTAATAATTTACGTAAGTAACCAAGGGGGCTAATAATGGACCCGGCAAGAGAGATAGTTGAGATACAGGTAGGGATTGCCGATTTAAAGCTAACAAGGGAACCCGGTCGATTAATCACCCTTGGGCTGGGTTCTTGCGTGGGTGTAAGTTTGTATGACCCGATAATTAAGGTTGGCGGCTTGCTTCATGTCATGCTTCCGGACAGCACACAGTTTAACAATGTCCATAAGCCGTCCAAATTCGCCGATACGGGGATACCCCTGATGATTAAGGAGTTGCAGAAATTCGGAGCCAGGGTGAACCGGCTACAGGCCAAGTTGGTAGGCGGAGCACAGATGTTTTCGGGTCTGGATGAAAAAATGACATTGAACATCGGCCTAAGAAATACCCAGAAGTCCCGGGAAATGCTTTCCCAATTCAACATCAGGATACTGGCTGAGGATGTAGGAGGCAATCGCGGGCGGACCATGATTGTGGATACCTCCAACGGGGATGTTACGATAAGAACTATGGGCAACAAGTTAAAGGTGATTTGATATGGATTTTACAGAATTTAAACGCCGTATGCTCGGCCAGTTCCGCCTCGACTTGCAGAGCTATAAGGAAAACCAGTTAAAAAGACGGCTAGAGAGCATGATGGTCAGACAAAAGATTGCTTCTTTTGGCGAATTATATAAACTTCTTACGGAAGATCGCATGGCCTATGAAACATTTCTAGACCAGTTGACCATAAATGTATCTGAATTTTTCAGGGATCCACAGCGCTGGAATGATATTCAGAAAACGATTTTGCCGGCGTTGCTGCAAAACAGGTCCACTTTAAAAATTTGGAGTGCTGCCTGTTCCAACGGGCCGGAGCCCTATTCCCTGGCGATTTTGTTGGACGAAATGACTCACGGCAAAATGCACCGCCTGGACGCCTCAGATATTGATAAAAACATACTCAGCGCGGCAGCCATAGGAAAATATAACCAGGACATGGTCCGTAACGTCAGCCCGCAGAGGCTGCAAAAATATTTTACCAGGGAAGGAAACTATTATCTGGTAAATGATGCTATTAAAAAAAGGGTTAATTTCAAACGCCATGATTTGTTGATCGAACCTTACGGCCAGGGTTACGACTTGATTGTATGTAGGAATGTAACCATTTATTTTACCAGGGAAGCCCAGGACAGGATTAATAGTAAATTTTCCCAGGCTCTAACGGCGGGAGGGATCTTCTTCATCGGAGGAAGCGAAATGATTTTTAACTACCAGGAACTGGGGCTGGAGAAAGTGTTGCCTTGTTTTTACCGCAAGGCATAAGGTGGGGACATAACTTCCGAAAATAAAATAAAAGTATGGGGTATAGCCTAACCAGGAAGGTGTGTCCCCAAATTATATAAGAGTAAGGGGATAGCCTATCCAGGAAGGTGTGTCCCCTAACCTTAATTGCGCGGGGTGATATATTGACCAAAAAGTCTAGTTTTTCAGAAGTTCATTTGGATGCACTGAAGGAAATCAGCAATATCGGTATGGGTAACGCTGTTACATCCTTGGCCCAGTTGGTCAACCGCAGGATCGATATGAATGTACCTCTGACCCGTTTTATGCCGCTGGATGAAACTATATCCCTGGTGGGTGGGCCGGAGGAAATAGTATCTTGTGTTAGTTTAAATATTTCCGGTGATGTGCCCGGTATGGTGCTTTTTATATTTGATTCCCAGAGTACTTTCCAAATGGTTGATTTATTGATGGGAATGAATTTGGGAACCACCGCCGACTTGGATGAAATGGCGGAGTCGGCAGTGAAAGAGATAGGTAACGTGCTGACCGGTTCCTTTATTGGCGCGCTGTGCCAGATGACGCAGTTAAATATGGTTACCGCTGTGCCCATGTTTGCCTTTGACATGCTGGGGGCCATATTAACCTCCCTGATGGTGGCCAGTGGCAGGGTGGAGGATCATGTGCTGGTGATACAGACACAGCTATTCCAGGAGAAGGAGGTCAATATTAAAGGTAATTTCTTTTTGTTAACTGAGCCCGGCTCCATTCAGGTGCTTTTTAAAGCTCTGGGACTTGCTGTGGAATAAGTAATAATGGGTTAACATTATTTAGGAGGGAAATATCAGTGTCGAAGAAAATACTGATTGTAGACGATGCCGCGTTTATGCGCATGATGATTAAAAACATTGTGGCTAAAAACGGTTATGAAGTGGTTGGTGAGGCCGAAAATGGCAAGCAGGCGGTGGAAATGTACGCCAATTCATCTCCCGATGTGGTGACCATGGATATTACCATGCCGGAAATGGACGGCATTGATGGAGTTAAGGCCATCCGCTCCATCGATCCAAATGCTGTTATTATAATGTGTAGCGCTATGGGTCAGCAATCCATGGTTATGGACGCCATCCAGGCCGGCGCCAAGGATTTCATTGTCAAACCGTTCCAGCAGGATAGACTGCTGCAGGCACTGGAAAGGGTTCTCAGCAGGGGTAAATAGTTGAAGGTATAGCTAATTAATATTTCGTTCGCTGTGGAAGGAGGGGAATCTGTTGCAGGAAATATTATCCCAGGGGGAAATCGATTCTTTATTGGAGGCACTGACCTCCGGCAAGATTGATGCCGAAGAGGTAAAACAGGCCGGGCCAGTGGCTGTACATACAAAAGCTTACGATTTCAGGCGTCCCAATAAATTTTCAAAAGATCATCTAAGAACCCTGGAAATGCTGCATCAGAATTTTGCCCGGCTACTTTCTAGTTTTCTGTCAGGATATTTGAGATCTTCTATAAATATTGAAGTTGCGTCTGCCGGTCAGATGATTTTCGAGGAGTTTATCCGTTCCATTCCCAGCCCGACTGTCATTTCCGTGCTGGAGCTCAATCCCCTGGAGGGAGCGGTTCTGATGGAGACAAACAGTCAGGTTATTTTTCCCCTTATAGATTTGATGTTTGGCGGGCCGGGCACCAGTACGGAAACAATCAGGGAGCTTACCGATATAGAAGTGTCGGTGGTCCGTAAGCTTTACCTTAGGATGCTGGAGCACCTGTCACAGGCCTGGCACGATCTTTTTCATATAGATCCGGTTATACAGGGCATAGAGACTAACCCCCGGCTGCAGCAGTTGTATTCACCCAACGAGGTAGTGGCCCTGATAACCTTTGCAGTGTCTTTGAATGATGAGCCCAGAGGCCTTATAAATTTATGCCTGCCTTTTATCGTGCTGGAGCCGATGATATCCCGGCTTTCCGTACGCCAGCAGTTTTTAAGACAGTCTGGCGGCCCGAAGGAAGAAGATTTGAAATGGCTGCGATACTGGCTGGGTTACTCAGACGTGAAAATGGATGTCGTTCTGGGAGAGGCTGACGTAACAGTAAATGATTTTTTGATTCTTAATCCGGGAGATGTTTTGATTTTAAACCGCCGTATGGATCAGGACCTCGGCCTTTATGTCGAGGGAGAGCTGAAATTCGGGGTTCAGGCCGGCAGGCTGGACAGTAAATTGGCCGTCCAGGTAGTGGCTTTGACTGAAGGGGGCAGGGGTAATGGTTGATAATAACGCGCTTAGCCAGGCAGAGATTGATGCCTTGTTAAAGGGTTCTGCCGGCGAGCCGGAAGATATTACGAAGCAAAACGGGTTTTCCGGGGAAGAGGAAGCACCTCCCGAAGCCATACTGGACTATGTTGTTGAGGAGGAGAACGGATATTTAACCCCCGAGGAAAGAGATTCCCTGGGGGAAATAGGTAATATTACCATGGGTTCGGCATCAACCACTTTATCAGAGTTGCTCAGGCAAAAGGTAGTTATTACCAGCCCCAAGGTACACATTGTTTCCCAGGAAAAGATGTTTAGCAGTTTTGTTGTGCCCTATGTTTTTATTCAGGTGGAATACGTAACAGGTTTGCAGGGCTTTAACGTTCTAGTGCTGAAACAAAGGGACGCCAGTATAATAGCCAATCTTATGATGGGAGGAGACGGTACGGAACAGTCTGATGAGATAGGCGAATTGGAAATAAGCGCCGCTTCGGAAGCCATGAACCAGATGATCGGCACAGCGTCCACCTCCCTTTCGAATATGTTCAGCCGCCCCATTAATATATCGCCCCCCGTCACCAATGTTCTAAAAAGTCAGGAAGCCATGGAATACCGCCTCCCTGCGGGTAATCCGGTGGTGATAATCTCTTTTAATATGCAGATAGGTAGCCTGCTGGATACTGAAATCATGCAGGTTTTAAGTATAGAAACGGCTAAAGAGGAGTCCGCTCTGCTCTGGGAATACCTGATGGGCATGTCTGCAGTGGAGGAGAATCAGGAGGAACCCGCTGCCGATGTATCTTACACTGATGAAATAGCGCCATCTCCATTAGAGACTGACGGTTCGGCAGCTCATGATGCCATGAATGTTGACATTAACCAGAACCGGCAAGCGCCTGCTCCTCAGGTGCAAACGTATGGCAGCCAGCCCCCCGGACCACAGACAGCTCCACAAACTGTTGCCTACTCTTTCCCTGCTTTGAGTGAGGTAGAGCAACGCAAGATGGAATTGCTGCTGGACGTTCCTTTGAAGGTAAGTGTAATTCTGGGACGAACTAAAAGGCCCATTAAAGAGGTGCTTAACCTGACCCCCGGGGCCATTGTGGAGTTGCATTCCCTGGTGGATGAGCCGGTGGAAATTCTGGTAAACGGTACTCTGGTGGCCAGGGGCGAAGTGGTGGTTGTTAACGAAAATTTCGGCGTACGGATTACCAGCATTATCAGTCCGGAAGAAAGAATAAAGCAATTGCAGGCATAAAGAAAATACCCCCGGGACGACCCGACCCCGCGGGGGTATTTTTTTATTGTTTACCATCTCCCCTTACACTTTAGTGCGGGGTGAGGGACAGATAGTCCTGAGGGGCGGTAGCCCCTCTAAAATAAAGATAGGGCCGAAGGCCCTTTTTTATGTTAGCTTTGCTATAAGTATGCCGGTAGGCAGCTTTGGGTAGAAAAAGGTGGATTTCTGCGGCATCTTTTCCCCGTTGGCGGCAACTTCCGTGACTTCTTCAACCAAAGTGGGATTTAAAAAGAAAACCATCTGGTATTCACCACTGTCCACTTTTTTCATTGCGTTTTCCTCTTCCCGGGTGTAGGTAAGATTACTTTCGCTGGCCCGCTGTTCCCCTCCGATACCCAGATATTCTTCCATGATTAGTGTATGCAGTACAGAAACATCCAGGCCGCGCCAGGCGCGGGACCTGTCCTTTGGCATAAATTTATCGATATTTGTGTCTCTACGGATGGTTAAAATATAACCCGACCCGTTGCCCGTATACAGTCCGAAAGCATGGTTGTGACTAGCGGTACTTTCTGATATATTCAGGAAGCCTCTTGCAGCTAGGGTATCCATAAAATCTTTAAAATTACCGTATCCTGGTCTAATGGGAAAAGGTTCAATTTCAAAATTGTTCTGAAGCCTGAATACCAATTCATTTGCGACCTGGTCAGGCAAATTTTTTACCAGCCTGTGGGTGGGAAATACCACCAGACCCGGGTCGTAAAGGTTGACCAGGGTCATCATCACAAAATCATATGGCTGCAAGCCGTCTTTTGCATCGCAATCCCTACCGCGCATAATATTCCTGTAATTTAATGCGGTTTCGTAACGGTGGTGCCCGTCAGCGATAAAAATAATTTTTTCCTTAAGTGCCTGTTGAATCTGAGCGATTAAATTGTTATCCTTTATGGCCCATATCATGTGCTGCTGCCCGTCTTCAGCCTTAAAACAGTTATCCGGCTCCCCGTCCAGGCTTTCCGCAGTGATTTTTTCCACCAGTTTATCGGGATCGGAGTACAGACCGAATATAGGGCTGAAATTGGCTCCGCAAGCCTGCATCAGGGACAGGCGGTCGGCCTTGTGTTTGGGCAGGGTTTCTTCGTGGGGCAGCACAACTCCTTTTTCGTAAGGCTCGATTTTAACGCCGGCCATTATGCCCAGGCGTGTTTTTGTTTCTCCGCCTGCTGTAAACTGCTGTTTGTATATGTAAACTGCCGGTTTGTCCTCTATTGCCAGGATGCCCTTTTCCTGCCAGAGGGCAAAATCGACCGCCGCCCTGGAATAGCGGTTGCTCTGGTCATCGTCCCCGGGGTATGTTTTACCGTATTCAAGTCTTATTATATTGTAGGGATGCCGCCGGTAATATCGATCCTGTTCTTCGGCATCAATAACATCATAAGGTGGGGTAATTACTTCGGCCAGGTCCGGAACCAGCGCGGTGTTGTAACGCAGGCCCCGGAGTGGTGATATGTATGCCATCGTCAGTCCTCCCGGTAGTTTGTGGTATTATTCTATAACAATATATATATTCCTGCTGATTATTCTTCTTTTCTGGTCCAGCGATTACTGTCCCGGCTGCGGTACTTTTCCATAACCTGCTTAAAGGCCGTTTCCAGGTCTATCTGCTGGGAATTGGCATAGCAGAGCAGTATAAACAATATATCGGCCAGTTCAAGGGCCATATCCCCTGCCGGCTCATCCGGTTTCTTTGGTTTTTGGCCAAACTGGTGGTTTATTTCCCTGGCCAGTTCACCCACTTCTTCGATAAGCCTGGCCAGCATACTTAAAGGTGTCCAGTATCCTTCCTCGAACTGGCCTATCCATTCATCCACTTCCTGCTGCATTTCCCTGACATCCATATGAAAACTATTCCCTCCGTTAGCCAATTTTTCAACATTTTAATGTTATCACATTCCGGCGCATAAATGAATCTTGAGCCGCCGCGTCGTTTTGCACCGGCAAAAAACGGCTGATGTTCAGTCATATTTGGGCCATAGCATAAGTATATTTTTTAAAATGGATTAACGGGGGGGATGGTCATGATGTTACCGCCCAGGTTCATGCTGAATAACAAAAGGAATATGGTGCTGCTTGGCGCGGCGTTAGTGCTGATATTAGTGATTTGGGGCGCGGTTTTTCTGTTCGCAGATCCGGGGTTGGCGCCGGAAGAACTTTTTAACAGCAGCCTGCAGAATACCCTGGCCAGCCATAGCTATCGCTACGCCGTAGAGGTGAAACAAAATGGCCGGGACGTAATTTCCACCGTTAACGGGGAAAGGGTGGAACCCGACCGGGTGCATATCAAGGGTTCCATGCTGAAATCCAAAGATATAGAGTTCATTCAGATAACGGACACCACTTACATGAAAGATCCCTGGTCCACCCGCTGGATAACCCTGGAGGGCAGCAAACTGGCCCAGGCGGAGCTTTTCCTAACAGAATTCAACCCCCTTTCACTGTTCAATTTTAAAGATGTGCCGCAAATAAGCTACAATGGCAAAGAAAAGCTGGACGGGGTAAAAACCGTATTGCTGCAATTAAAGCCAACTGTAGCCAATCCTTACCTGGAATTTAAATATGTTGATTATGACTACAAAATATGGGTTGACCCTAAAGAGCAGTTAATCAGAAAGGCTGTTATGGAAGCCAGGCCGCCCGGTGGGGAAAAGGGTATGCTGGTGGATATGAAATTCTGGGATTTCAACAAACCCATCATCATTGAAAAACCAGGCTTGGAAGTGGGAAGTTAAAAACAGGATGAGGTGGCTGAACTCGTTGACAATATGCAACCCCCCTGTTATAATAATCCAGATTTTCAGGATTATTATCTCGCTAACAGCCTGTAAGAACCCGTCCTCGAAAGTCGGGGATCAACAGGCTGTAAAGCTCAAAGTTGGGGACATTCCTCTGACCCTAGATCCAGGCTCCAAAGAGAGGTGTGTCCCCATACCTTTGTGTTCGCTCTAAGGGTTCGGAAGGGGAATAACCCCTTCCGAACCCAAGGCTCACTTATATAACAGGGGGGGTTTTTCTTGCATCCTGAAGCTAAAAAAATACTGGTTAGGGAAGAGGACATCAACTCCCGGGTCAAGGAACTGGGAGATTTGATTTCCAGGGATTATAGGGATACAGACGGCCTGTTGGTAGTGGGTATATTAAAGGGCGCGGTTATATTCATGGCCGATCTGGTGCGCCAGTTGACCATTCCTGTGAAACTGGACTTTATGGCCGTGTCTAGCTATGGTAAGGCCAGTGAGTCCTCCGGTGTAGTAAGGATCCTAAAAGACTTGGAGCACAATATCCAGGGCAAACATTTATTAATAGTGGAAGATATAGTAGATACAGGCCTGACCCTGAAATACCTGAAAGAAAATCTGGAAACTCGGGGCCCGGCCAGTTTAAAAATTTGTACCCTGCTGGACAAGCCTGCCCGGCGCAAGGTCAATGTGGAGGTCAACTACAACGGCTTTATCATCGGGGACGAGTTTGTAGTGGGCTACGGGCTGGACTATAATGAGAGATATCGCAATGAAAAAAGCATTTTTATATTAAAGCCCGAGGTCTACGCCTCGTAAAACGGAGGAATGACATTGCAGACGCCGGACAGAGAAATGGTAATCGTCCTTGATTTCGGTGGCCAGTACAGTCAGTTGATAGCCAGAAGGATCAGGGAATTGAAAGTCTTTTGTGAGATGCTGCCTTATACTACCCCGTTGGACCAGATTGTCGCCAAAAAACCACGGGGAATTATTTTTTCAGGCGGCCCCTCCAGCGTCTATCAGGAGAATGCCCCGGCTGTGGACCCGGGAATCTACGATTTGAGAGTCCCTATACTGGGCATATGTTACGGTATGCAACTCATGGCCAGGCAACTGGGCGGGGAAGTATCCAGAGCGGTGCAGAGGGAATACGGGAGGATTGATTTGCAAACGGTGGAGCCGGATGAACTGCTCTGCTGCCTCGGATCCGTTGAACAGTGCTGGATGAGCCACGGCGACCGGGTGGATGCGGCTCCCCGGGGCTTTAAGGTTACCGCCAGGACGGAGCTGGCTCCGGTGGCGGCTATGTCCGAGCCGGAAAAAAAATTGTATGCCGTGCAGTTTCATCCGGAGGTAGTGCACACACCAAAGGGGCAGGATATACTGCGCCAGTTTTTGTATAATATCTGCGGGTGCGGCGGCAACTGGAATATGGGTTCCTTTATTGGGCAGGCCGTAAACGAAATAAGGGAAAAGACGGGGGACGGCAAGGTTCTTTGTGCTTTGAGCGGCGGTGTGGATTCCTCCGTGGCGGCGGTGCTGGTGCACCGGGCGGTGGGAGATAACCTCACCTGTGTTTTCGTTAACCACGGTCTGTTGAGAAAGGGTGAGGCGGAGCAGGTTCTCACTACCTTCCAGGAGCAGTTTAATATAAACCTGGTGTACGTTGATGCAGCGCAAAGATTTTTGAGTAAACTTGCCGGTGTAACCGATCCTGAGCGCAAGAGGAAAATTATCGGCACCGAATTTATCAGGGTTTTCGAAGAGGAATCGGCTAAACTGGGCCAAATCGACTATCTGGTGCAGGGTACCCTTTATCCCGATGTGGTGGAAAGCGGCACGGCCACGGCCGCAGTTATTAAGTCGCACCACAATGTGGGTGGCCTGCCGGAGGATATGAAATTTGAGCTGGTGGAGCCGCTGCGCTGGCTTTTTAAGGACGAGGTCAGAATATTGGGCAGCGAACTGGGACTGCCGGACGAGATTGTCTGGCGCCAGCCATTCCCCGGGCCTGGCCTGGCGGTAAGGATTATCGGAGAGATAACCGGGGAAAAACTTGGGGTACTGCGGGAAGCAGATGCCGTGGTTACCGGGGAAATAGCCGCTGCCGGCCTGGACCGTGAGATATGGCAATATTTCGCGGTTCTGCCTGGTTTGCGCAGCGTGGGTGTAATGGGGGACGAGAGAACCTACGCCTATACCATAGCCGTGCGGGCGGTGCACAGCCACGACGGCATGACCGCCGACTGGGTAAGGATACCCTACGATGTGCTGGGCAAAATATCCAACAGGATAGTCAATGAAATAAAAGAGGTTAACCGGGTGGTTTACGATATAACCTCGAAACCGCCTTCCACCATTGAGTGGGAGTAGGGGTGAAACTGAAAAACATAAAAAAACTCAGCTTTGTTTATTGAAAGCTGAGTTTTTTACATATTCAAAATATAGGAAGGATAGCAAAGTATAATCGAGAAACATGTTATTCTTCTCCCGCCTTTTGAGTCAGCATTGATATCAGATTGCTCATAAATTTTCTGGTGTTGGTGTAATTCACTATGATATCCAGCTCTTCTTTTCTAATGTTTGCAAACTCCACGCCGATGTGGAATATTTCTCCGGCAGTGTTTTGTGGTACGCGATTGGACCGTTTTACTCTGGAGAGCAAACGAAATTTGCTGTACTTGTTCTCCATGGGCAAGATGAACTGTAAAACCATCTGGCTTCCCGGTTTAATTAATTCCGGCACCAATAATTTCATTCCGCCGGCGCTTATATTTATGGACTCCGCTTTTTTAAACTCATAATCTTCACCCGGATCGGGGATAAGGGCGTACTGGGTTTTTAACACTTTGCTAAGCCTGTTGTATTTTCTCATTTCTATTTCGTCCAGATGTTCCGGAAAGGATATGCCAATTAGGGTGCTGCGGGTGTCTGCAGTGGATAATACGGTGCTGGTGAATTTCATGAGCTGACCCGGAGCAGGAAGGTGTACGTTGATTTTTTCTCCTTCCTTGAGTCTTAACGTTTTCAGCTTATTTCTGGACTGCCAGCAGAAAGGGGCATATATGTATAAGGCGTGCTTATCCACTCTCTTGATGTATGAAGTGTATTCATTATTCTCGCTTTCCCTGTATACGTAAATCTTCTGGCTGCTGTCAATTTTAGGTGTTTTGTATGTCATATAGCTTGTAGCCTTTCCTGTAGTCTGCAACCGGTAATAATTTAATTATCTCGCTAACAGCCTGTAAGACCCCGTCCTCGAAGGTCGGGGATCAACAGGCGGTAAAGCTCAAACTTATATTCCTTTTAATAAATATCGTACAGAAGGGGTAAAAATTAATCGTTCAGTAAACAATACTTTCATACAAATTCCAGCTTGTTTCAATTTATTCAGTCAAATTTAAAATATATTCTACAGTGCTCGCATATTCACAGGATCTTATTGACAAATAAAAAAACATTTTGTTATTATTATAATGTTCTGAGGAAGTGTGCCTAGGGTTCCGCGCCCCGCCCAGGGGTGGCCGGTCCGAGCGGCACAGGTACGATGGCATGCACCCCGTATTTACCTTAAATTGGGACACTGTGCCAGCGTGGCCACACCGGCAGGGAAAAAAGCCCAGGCGGTAGGTTTCTCTATGCGAGAAACCCGTCCGCCCGGGCTTATTTATTGGGGGGATATTATGGATAAGCCGTTGGTGGGTATTGTTATGGGCAGCGATTCCGATTTGCCGGTAATGAAAGACGCCGCTGATGTGCTGCAGGAGTTTGACATACCTTACGAGGTGGTAATTTCATCGGCCCACCGGGCTCCGGAAAAAACCGCCGGTTATGCCCGCAGCGCTGCGGGCAGGGGGTTGGAGGTAATTATCGCCGGGGCTGGAGGGGCGGCTCACCTGCCTGGTGTGATAGCGGCGCTGACGCCGCTGCCGGTGGTGGGCGTGCCGGTCAAGAGCGGCGCCTTGAGTGGGGTTGACGCTCTTTATGCCATAGTCCAGATGCCGGAGGGCATTCCCGTGGCCACGGTGGCTATAAACAGCGCCAGGAACGCCGGGATACTGGCAGCGCAGATTATCGGGGTTAAGGACCACGGAGTCAGGGCAAAGGTAGAATCTTACAAGGAGCGACTGGCAACCGGGGTTGAGCAAAAAGATGCCCGCCTGGCGGATATTGGTATTGATGCATATTTGCAGGAAAAGGAAAAAGTATAAAGAAAAATTATAGCTATTCAGGAGTCAGAAATCAGTAGTCAGAATGAGAGAACTGTTATAGTCTTGAAATATTCTGACTACTGACTACTGACTACTGACTACTGTCTAGGGGGATAATCGATGATCGAACGTTACGCTTTGCCGGAAATCAAGCAAATCTGGTCTCAGGAGAATAAATACAGAAAATGGCTGGATGTGGAGATTTATGCCTGTGAGGCTATGGCGGAACTTGGCTTGATTCCCTCCACAGCCCTACGGAATATCAAAGATAAGGCGGATTTCAACGTACAGCGGGTGGATGAAATAGAGGCGGTCACCAATCATGATGTGATTGCCTTTCTTACCTGTGTGGCCGAATATGTGGGCGAGGATTCCAAGTACATACATCTGGGGCTTACATCCTCGGATGTGCTGGACACCGCTATGGCGGTGCAGATGAAAGAAGCAGGGGAACTGATCCTGGGGAAACTTAAGCAATTCCGAGAGGCCCTGCTGGCCAAGGCGGCGGAGCACCGCTACACCATGATGATGGGCCGGACTCACGGGGTTCATGCCGAACCCATTACCTTCGGCCTTAAAATGCTGTTGTGGACGGCAGAAACGGACCGCAACATAGCCCGCATGGAAAGAGCCGTGGAAACGGTCAGCGCGGGCAAGATATCCGGGGCGGTAGGTACCTACGCCAATATCGACCCAAGGGTGGAGGAGCATGTTTGCAACAGGCTGGGCCTTGTCCCTGCGCCGATATCCACCCAGATACTGCAGCGGGACCGCCATGCCGAATATATGGCCGTCATAGCGGTAATCGGCAGCTCACTGGATAAATTCGCTACCGAGCTCCGCACCCTGCAGCGCACTGAAATACTGGAGGTGGAGGAATACTTCGCCAAAGGGCAGAAGGGCAGTTCGGCTATGCCCCATAAAAGGAACCCCATTACCGGGGAGAGAATCAGCGGCATGGCCCGCCTGCTCCGGGGCAATGCCCAGGTGGCCCTGGAAAATGTGGCGCTGTGGAACGAGCGGGATATATCCCACTCCTCGGTGGAGCGGATAATCATTCCGGACAGCACCATGACCCTTTACTATATGCTGCATAAAATGACCGGAATGATTAATAATTTACTGGTCTATCCGGAGAATATGAAGAAAAACATGGAACGCACCCATGGCCTGCTTTTCTCCCAGAGGATTATGCTGGAATTGGTGGACAAGGGTCTGACCAGGGAGAGGGCTTACGAGCTGGTGCAAAGAAACGCCATGAAATCCTGGCATGAAGATGTTTCCTTCAGGGACTTGCTGGTGGCTGACCCAGACGTAACCGCTTTGCTGAAGCCGGAGGAGATTGACGGCCTGTTTGATTACAACTACCACCTGCAAAGGGTAGATGAAATATATAAAAGGTTTGGTTTGTGAGAAGAAAAATATTGGGGTGAATAAATTTCAATGAGTGATAAGATAGTAATTGATTCTTCTAAATTGAGCAAGCCGGACTATAACGGTTCAGTTCAAAAATTATATTTTCTAGAAGATAATCCTGAATGGATGGTTTGTAAAACCATGCCGGGAGGATCTGTCTTTGATGTTGGAACTATATTTTCTATTCCAAATAGTGATTTATGTAGAACGGCATTAAGGCATAAAATTTATTCCTTGCTTGAATCTCCTGATGAATGGGAAAATATTTACAATCATATCTGCCAAGAATATGAACGAGACAAGGAATTATTGGCATTTTTAAGTGGGGGCTTGCTGGAAGAATTTAGATTAAGAGGGGCAAACACTCACCACTTAGGCATGGTTGATAAAGATACCGGTGAAGTGTATAGAAAGTCGTTTCCCCCAAATCCAAGCCAGTATGTTTTAGTCAGAAGATATAAAATCATAAAGCCATCTCGCATTTCATACTTTGCGAATCATTTATGGGATTACAGCGAATACTGTGGCGCCGATAAATTTGTCATCCCGCTGGAAAATATTGTGCGTTTCGGTGTTACCTCAGGATCTTCTATCTATAGAAAATACATGAATATGAACGATGAGGAAAGAAAAAATTATTTAAACGAACTTGGACTTCAGCAAGATCTGGTTCCCTGGACGGTATTTAAAAATCCAATAGTGGACTTTACTACCAAGTATGAGCCTGAAGACAGAAATTTAAGCCTGCAAGAAGCCTTATTTATCAGTGGAAGTAATGGCAATAACCTGTTAAACATAATTAGAATGAGTATTCTGGGAGCGATTTTGGTTTCGGAATTCTTTAAGAAACTTGGCTTGTTTTTATGGGATTTAAAATGGGAGATTGCACGAGATGGAGATAAATTAGTTTTTGTCGACACAATTGATACTGACTCAATTAGGGTGACTGCCAAAGTTGATTATAAAAATAAAGTTTACTTTGTAAATTTCAATAAGCAGGCGATGAGGGATTATTATAAAATTATGTACCCTAAATGGTTCGAAGCGACGAAATCTGCGAAAGCGTTGGCGCTTAAATCTGGTAAGTCTTTCCTTGAGCATTTAAAGATTGGGCAAGCAGAAGGCTATTATCCGGAAACACCACAAGTTGACCAGAGATTTATTGATATTCAAGAAGATAAATTTAAAACTTTAATTTCATATATTTATGGACATTCAGCCCTTGACCATACTATTGAAAAATATAATGAAATAGGCCAAAAAGAAATTAACTACTATGATTCAAACGGTGTTTTAGATGAGTATAACAAGCTGAATGGTATATAAGCTAGTTAAAATTTTTGGATTAAACGATGGTTTGGCTAATCAAAAAGAGATGAATTTTATAGAGCTGTTAAGATGAAAATTGCGGTGGGGGAGAGGTAAAAATGGCGGAGGGATATAAGAACGGCTTCTGCGAAGTCCCGGATGGGGATAAGCCGAGGGAGGAGTGCGGCATCTTCGGGATTTACGGCCCCGGCCTTGATGTGGCCCGCCTTACTTATTACGGTCTTTACGCCTTGCAGCATCGTGGTCAGGAAAGCGCCGGCATCGCGGTGGCGGACGGCAGCGGGGTCAATTTGCACAAGGGTATGGGGCTTGTGCCGGAGGTATTTAACAGCGAAAAAATATCCCGTTTAAAAGGTCATATAGCCATAGGACATGTGCGTTATTCCACCACAGGTTCCAGCCAGCCGCTGAATGCCCAGCCGCTGGTGTTCAGGTATGCCCAGGGCGCCCTGGGTCTGGCCCATAACGGAAACATTACCAATGTTGCGGAGCTACGCTCCCAGCTTGCCGCCACGGGCTCAGTTTTTCAATCAACCACCGACAGTGAGGTAATTGTCAATCTTATTGCCAGGTACAGCCAGAATGCGCTGGAAGATTCCCTGGCTAAATGCATGATTGATATCAAGGGAGCGTATTCCCTGGTGATTATTACCGAGGACAGACTGATGGCGGTACGGGATCCTTACGGCTTCAGGCCACTCTGCCTGGGAACTTACGGCGGCGGGTATGTGGTGGCATCGGAATCCTGCGCCCTGGATACCGTGGGGGCGAAGAAAATAAGGGATGTCGAACCCGGTGAGATTGTAATCATAGACCAGGATGGACTCAAGTCCCTGCGGGTGCTTTCACCCAGGCACAGGGCCCATTGCATATTTGAGTATATTTATATTGCCAGGCCGGACAGTGTCATGGACGGATTTAACGTTACCAGTGTACGTCGGGAAATGGGCCGCCAGTTGGCCAGGGAATATCCCGTGGAAGCCGACCTGGTGATTCCGGTACCGGATTCGGGAACCGCCGCAGCCAGAGGTTTTGCGGAGGAATCGGGCATTCCTTTTGAAGAGGGACTGATGAAAAACCGCTATATCGGCCGGACTTTCATACAGCCCTCCCAGGATATGCGGGATTTGGCTGTGCGCCTTAAACTTAATCCTGTCCGGGATATACTGGAAGGAAAACGGGTGGTCATGGTTGACGACTCTTTAGTGCGGGGTACCACCAGCAGTAGAATTGTATCCATGCTCCGGGACTGTGGCGTTAAGGAGATTCATTTCTGCCTCAGTTCGCCGCCGGTAGCCCATTCTTGCTATTACGGCATAGACACTTCAAATGAAAAGGAGTTGCTGGCCGCTAACAAAACCACAGGGGAAATCAGAGAGCTCATCGGGGCTGACGGTCTTCATTATCTGAGCCTGGAGGGCCTGCTGAATATTTTCGGTGATTACCGGGGCAATTTTTGCAGTGCCTGCTTCGATGGAAAATACCCGGTGGACGTATGCAGCGCCAGGGATTCTGGAAAATACGTGCTGGAGTGAGTCAGGGGACGGTTCTCTGACTCACTCCAGCCCTCCTGGGATAGTGAATTTTGTTCGGAAATCATAACTACTCAGGAGTCAGGAGTCAGCATGAAAGAACCGGCGAAAATAACAGGAGTCAGGAATACCTGAATAGTACGAAGGATCTTGGATACGGTGATATTTACGAAACAAAATTTCTTTTGCAAGAGGTTAGTAAATTGCTGGAAGCATATTCTCGAGGCATTCAGAATTCTGACTACCTGAATAGTAACCAATATTATAACTTTATCTAAAAGGGGTTTATGTGGTGTCCGAGGAGACGAAGAAACTGACCTATGCCTCCGCTGGGGTGGATATAGACGCCGGTAACAGGGCGGTGGCGCTAATGAAAGAATCCGTGCGCAGCACCTTCCGGCCGGAAGTTTTAACGGATATAGGGGGCTTCGGGGGGCTGTTCGCACTGGATGCTTCCCGTTACCGGGAACCGGTGCTGGTTTCCGGCACAGACGGGGTGGGAACCAAGCTGCGGGTGGCCATGATGCTGGATAAGCACGACACGGTGGGCATCGACGCCGTGGCCATGTGCGCCAACGATATTCTGGTGCAGGGTGCGGAGCCGCTTTTTTTCCTGGATTACCTGGCGGTGGGCAAGCTGCTGCCGGAAAAGGTGGCCGCTATCGTTGCCGGGGTGGCCGAGGGCTGCCGTCAGGCCGGCTGCGCCCTGATTGGCGGTGAAACCGCCGAGATGCCGGGGTTTTACGGAGATGATGAGTATGACATCGCCGGTTTTGTGGTGGGAGTGGCAGACCGTTCCAGGATTATCGACGGCTCCCGGATACAGCCGGGAGACGCGTTGATCGGACTGCCTTCTTCCGGACTGCACAGCAACGGTTTTTCCCTTGCCCGCAAGGCTCTGTTAGAAGTGGCGGGCTACGATGTAGAATATATTCACCCGGAGCTGGGGCGCTCCGTGGGCGGAGCAATGCTGGAGCCCACGAGGATCTACGTGCGCCAGATACTGCCTCTGTTAAAAGAGTTTAATATAAGGGGCATGGCCCATATCACCGGCGGGGGACTGACCGAAAACGTGCCCAGAATGCTTCCTCCCGGCTTGTCGGTAACCATAAATAGAGGTAGCTGGCCTGTGCATAAAATATTTGAGCTTATAAGGCAAATCGGTGATGTAGACGAAATGGAAATGTACCGTACCTTTAACATGGGCATAGGTTTTGTGCTGGCTGTGCCCGGGGAGCAGGCCGGGAACATTTTGCAAAATTTAAAGGAAAAAGGCGAAATGGCCTGCCGGATCGGCGAGGTGGTTCCCGGGGACGGGACTGTGCAGTATGTGCGTTAAACTTTTTTTCTGCATTGCCGCTAAATGATCTGGTATGGGGGTTGAATGAGTCAGAGAACCGTCCCCTGACTCAAAGGAGGTTGTTTTTTATGTCGCTGTTGAAGGTAGGGGTGCTGGCCTCGGGCAGGGGGTCCAACCTGCAGGCCATAATGGATGCCTCCCGGGAGGGTAAGATACCTGCTGAAGTGGTGGTGGTTATCAGCGATCAGGGTGATGCCTATGCCCTGGAGCGGGCACGCTCCGCCGGTATAACGGCGGTGGTGGTCGAGCCTGCCGGTTTTCCCTCCCGGGAAGCGTACGAGGAACAGGTTGTTGCCGTGCTTCAGAAGTACGGGGTGGAATTGGTCTGCCTGGCCGGTTACATGAGGCTGGTGGGGCGGGTGTTGCTAAAGGTTTATCCCAACAAAATGATGAATATTCACCCGGCTTTGCTGCCGGCCTTTCCCGGGTTGCACGGTCAGCAGCAGGCCTGGGAGTACGGAGTGAGGTATAGCGGCTGCACCGTGCACTTTGTGGATGATGGTATGGATACCGGCCCGATTATTTTGCAGGCGGTGGTGCCTGTGTTGCCGGAAGACACCGGGGACGATTTGGCAGCCAGGATTCTTGAACAGGAACATATAATCTATCCGGAGGCGGTAAATCTTTTTGCCCGGGGACGACTTGAAGTGGTGGGCAGAAAGGTTATGATAATACAAAACTAGTACAGGGGGATAGTGTATGATTAAACGCGCATTAATCAGCGTTTCCAACAAAGCCGGGCTGGTGGAATTTGCCCGGGGGCTTGTTAAGCTGGGGGCGGAGATTGTTTCCACTGGCGGCACCGCCAAAACCTTGAAAGAGGCCGGCGTTCCCGTTACATACATAACAAAGGTTACGGAATTTCCGGAGATACTGGACGGCAGGGTGAAGACACTGCATCCACGGGTGCACGGGGGAATTCTGGCCCGCCGCACGGATGATCACTTGTCCCAGTTGAAAGAGCACGGTATTACCCCCATTGATCTGGTGGCGGTGAATCTGTATCCTTTCAGGGAGACGGTGGCTAAACCTGGTGTGACCCTTGAGGAGGCCATAGAAAACATTGACATAGGGGGGCCGGCCATGGTCCGGGCCGCCGCTAAGAATCACCGGGATGTGGTGGTGGTGGTGAATCCGGGGCGCTATCAGGAGATACTTCAGGCTCTGGAAAGCGGCCCGCTTACCACTGAGTTTCGACTATCCCTGGCCCTGGAGGCCTTTTCCCATACTGCTGCCTATGATGCGGCCATTAGTTCCTATTTAAGCGGTGTGACAGGAAGCGGCGATTTCCCCGCTGTAATGCTAAAGCCGTATGATCGGGTTCAGCAGTTGAGGTATGGGGAAAACCCTCACCAGCGGGCTGCGTTTTACCGTGATCCAGCGGTTACCGGACCCTGTGTGGGGCGCTCCGAGCAATTATCCGGCAAGGAACTTTCCTACAACAATATACTGGACATTAATGCCGCTTTAGAGCTTGTGCGGGAGTTTGGCGGCCCTGCGGCGGTAATTATTAAGCATAACAATCCCTGCGGTGCTGCCGTGGCCGGTGATGTGGCCACCGCCTACCGGCTGGCCTTTGAGGGGGATCCGGTGTCCGCCTTTGGCGGTATAGTGGCCTTTAACCGGGAGGTAACTGCTGAGGCGGCCCGGAGTATGGCGGAAATTTTCCTGGAGGCGGTAATCGCTCCGGATTACCAGCCGGAAGCGCTGGAAGTGCTGAAAGGCCGGGAAGGATTAAGAGTGCTCAGGACCGGGGATTTGTCCGTGCAGTCCAACGACGGCACGGATGTGAGGAAGGTCAACGGAGGACTGCTGGTGCAGGACGCCGACCGGGAGCTATACCATAAAGACAAATTAAAGACTGTCACGTCCAAAGCCCCTACCTCCGGACAGCTGGAGGAAATGGCCTTTGCCATGACCATTGTTAAGCACGTCAAATCTAATGCCATCGTCATTACCAGGGACAAACAACTGATCGGGGTAGGCGCCGGGCAGATGAACAGGGTGGGGTCCGCCCGCATTGCGCTGGAACAGGCCGGGGAAAAAGCCCGGGGAGCGGTGCTTGCCTCCGATGCCTTCTTCCCCTTCAGGGATACCCTGGATGAGGCGGCCCGCTGCGGCATTGCCGCGGTAATCGAGCCCGGCGGCTCCATGCGGGATGATGAATCCATAAAGGCTGCAGATGAGCACGGCATGGTCATGGTGTTTACCGGCATGCGTCATTTCAGGCACTGAGAACATAGTGAAAGGTGGTGCGGGGGTTGAAGGTACTGGTTATAGGCGGCGGCGGGCGTGAACATGCCCTGGTTTGGAAAATAAGCCAGAGCCCCCGGGTGGCCGAGATATTCTGCGTTCCCGGAAATGCGGGCATAACGGGGCTGGCTAAATGTGTGGACATATCCGGGGAAGATGTTGATGGACTACTGGCCTTTGCCCTTCAAGAGAAGATAGATTTAACCGTAGTTGGCCCTGAAGCTCCTCTAACTCTGGGACTTGTGGACGCCTTTGAAAAAGCCGGCCTCAGGGTATTCGGGCCCTCTGCCCGGGCTGCGGCCATTGAGGGAAGTAAAGTGCTGGCCAAGGATATCATGGCCAAATATGGTATTCCCACCGCACGTTACGCTGCCTTTGATACTGCACCCGCAGCGGAGGAATATATCAGGCAGCTTGGCGCACCCTGCGTTGTTAAGGCTGACGGGCTAGCCGCGGGCAAGGGAGTTATAGTGGCCGCAACTGAGCAAGAGGCTGTTGACGCGGTCAGGCTAATCATGTCCCAACGGGCCTTTGGGAGTGCCGGTGATATGGTTGTTATAGAGGAGTGTCTGGTAGGCGAGGAGGTCAGCATACTGGCCTTTACGGACGGGGAAACGGTGATTCCCATGCTGCCGGCCCAGGATCACAAACAGATCTACGATGGCGACAGGGGCCCCAATACCGGAGGGATGGGTGCTTACGCTCCAGCCCCGGTCTGCACCCCGGAATTATATAATTTTGCCCTGGAAAAAATACTGGCGCCCACGGTAAAGGGTATGGCCTCCGAAGGCAGGTCCTACCGCGGTGTGCTTTACGCCGGGCTGATGGTGACCGCCGATGGTCCGAAGGTTTTGGAATATAACGCCAGGTTCGGAGACCCCGAGGCGCAACCGGTATTGATGTTGCTGGAAACCGATCTGGTTGAAATAATGGAAGCCATTATTGACAGACGCCTGGCCGATATCGAAATTAAATGGAAAAAGGGTGCCGCAGTATGTGTGGTGCTGGCCTCCGGCGGGTATCCCGGCAGCTACCGGAAGGGAGATGTTATCTCCGGCCTCGGGCAGGAGACTGCGGGTGTAATGGTTTTTCACGCCGGTACGGCGCTCCGGGACGGTACTGTGGTAACCTCCGGCGGCAGGGTGCTGGGTGTTACCGCCCTGGGGGACGACATACCCTCGGCCATTAATCAGGCTTATGCCGGGGTAAGGAATATAAGCTTTGAGGGCATGAGCTACCGTAAAGATATCGGCCAAAAGGCGCTAAGAAAACTTTAAATCACACTTACCTTTTAACAACGGGGCTGCTTTATATTGCCCCGTTGTTTTTTATTGCATTTAACCGGTTGTTGGGTAAAATGAAGGGAAATGGTGTCAGACGTCGAAATCAACAGGAAACATTTATGCAAAGGTTTACCGGGCATAATAAAAACCAGGGGGATTTCTATGGCCTATACGGATAAATTAAGAGACGAATCTATGGATCAGCTTTTTAAAGCCGTTCTGGCATTGGAAAATATAGATGAATGCTATCAATTCTTTGAAGATATATGCACAGTGGCGGAGTTAAAATCAATGGCCCAGAGGCTGGAGGTCGCCAAAATGCTCCAGGAAAACCGTACCTACGGGGAAATCACAAGCCAGACCGGGGCCAGTACGGCCACCATCAGCCGGGTAAAACGCTGTTTGAATTATGGCGCGGACGGGTACAAGCTTGTTCTGCATAGACTGGCAAGTAAATAGTAGACATTTCTGTTGCGGCAACTTTAACCGGGTAGAAATGTTCTATTTTTTTTATTTGACAATTGACTTCACACCCGTTTATCTTTATCATATTATTATTGTAGTGCTTTAACTAATTAAAGTGCCGGGGAGGGTCTTAGTTTGATTCGTATTCTTAAGGCGGGAGACCCCGCTTTGAAAGGTATTATGAACCGCCACTCCGTTGGCCGGGAGGAAGCAGCAGCCAGGGTGGCCGGGATAATCAAGGCGGTGAGAGCTGAAGGTGATCAGGCGCTGTGCCGCTTTGCCGCCGAATTCGACCGGGTGGAGCTGAAACCCGCCGGTTTGCCGGTGGCTGCGGAAGAAATAGAAGCAGCGTACAGGCAGGTGGATGATGAGTTTCTGAACTCTCTGAGCTTGGCGGCCAAAAATATTGAAAAATTCCACCGCCGGCAGGTGGTGAATTCCTGGTTCGAAACAGGGGAAGACGGTATTATAGTGGGCCAACTGGTTCATCCTCTGGCCCGGGTTGGTATTTACGTTCCCGGAGGCAAGGCCAGCTATCCATCTTCCGTGCTTATGAACGCCATCCCCGCCAGGGTGGCAGGAGTGCCGGAAATTGTGATGGTTACCCCTCCGGGCAGGGACGGCAGTATTAACCCCTTTACTTTGGTCGCCGCAGCCGAGGCAGGGGTATCAGAAATATACCGGGCCGGGGGAGCCCAGGCCGTGGCCGCGCTGGCCTTCGGCACGCAGACCATCAGGCGGGTGGATAAAATAACCGGTCCGGGCAACCTATACGTAACCCTGGCCAAACAGCAGGTTTACGGCACGGTGGATATTGATATGCTGGCTGGCCCCAGTGAGGTTCTGGTGGTGGCTGATGCCGGCGCCGACCCGGGATATATTGCAGCGGATTTGCTTTCCCAGGCCGAACATGATGAAATGGCTGCGGGTATATTAATTACACCGGATGAGCATCTTGCCGGAGTAGTGGCGGTAGAGTTGGAGCGTCAACTGGCCGGGCTTAGCAGAAGCGGGACTGCCGCCCGGTCGGTGGAGGATTACGGAGCGATAATTATCACCGGGGACATAGATGAGGCTGTGGAGTTGGCCAATGAGTACGCCCCGGAACATCTGGAACTGATGCTGGCGGACCCTTTTCAGTGGCTGGGTAAGATACGGGCAGCCGGGGCTGTTTTTCTGGGGCAGTATTCCCCTGAACCGGTGGGGGATTATCTGGCCGGGCCGAACCATGTTTTGCCCACTAGTGGAACAGCACGCTTTTATTCCCCCCTGGGGGTTGACGCTTTTATAAAAAAAACCAGCGTTATTTCCTACACCAGGCCCGCCTTGGAACGGGCTGCAGGCAGTATTATAAAATTGGCGGAGGTTGAAGGACTGGATGCTCACGCCAACGCCGTTAAAATAAGAATAAAAGATAAAATTGGCCGGTAGGCTGCCTCTGAGCCATGGGGACGGTAATAAGGTACGGGGACACACCTCATCTAAGGAATGGGGACACACCTCTTTCAGAGGAATGTCCCCAACGTATGAATGTCCCCATGTCCCCGAAGCGCAGCGGGCATAGCGAAATAAGCAATATTACGCTGTAGTGATAAGTTGTGGAGGGTGATGGAGTATGACCGGAAGATTTAACCTTGCTGAACTAACCCGCCCTGATTTAAAAGGGCTGGTTCCTTACGATCCGCATATCGTGCCCGGGGTGATTAAGCTTGACGCCAATGAGAATCCTTTTGATTTTCCCCGGAAGGTAAAAGAATATATTTGTGCTGGACTGCAATCGAAACTTTTTACCAGGTATCCTGATCCACTGGCCAGAGATTTATTGACCGGGCTATCCGACTATAACGGGGTTCCCTCTAACTGTATCATGGTGGGGAACGGTTCCGACGAGATTATATTAAACCTGATGCTTGCCTTTGGCACCGGCAGGGAAGTTGTTATAGCCTCACCTACCTTTTCAATGTACCGTATACACGCGCAGGTAGCCGGAGCAGGCTGGCGGGAGGTGCCCAGGCGGAATAATTTCGAGCCGGATATACCGGCTCTGCTTGATGCCGCCGCAAACCCGGGTGTAAGTATGATTTTCATCTGTTCACCCAATAATCCCACCGGCAATGCTACCCCCCGGGAAGAGATCAGAAAACTTCTGGAAAACACCCGGGCACTGGTGGTGCTGGACGAGGCCTACCTGGAATTTGGCGGGGAATCAGCCGTTCCATTATTATCATCATACCTTAATCTGATTATACTCAAGACCTTTTCCAAAGCCTTCGGACTGGCCGGGCTAAGGGTGGGATATTTACTTGCCGGTCCGGACGTAGTGGGCGAACTACTCAGGATAAAACAGCCTTATAATCTGAATGCCTTCTCTCAGTTTGCGGCCGGAGCGGTATTAAAGCACAGGGATTTGCTGCGGGACCAGGTAGAAGCCATTAAGGCCGGCAGGGATAAACTTTTCGTAAGTATGGCCGGCATGGAAGGGGTAGAAATTTTTCCCTCCGACGCAAATTTTATTCTTTTTCGTACCCCTGTTGAGGCGGATAAAATATTCAAAGAGCTGTTGCGGGAAGGGGTATTAATCAGGAATGTTTCCGGCCCGGGCCTGGAAAAATGTATGCGTGTAACAGTGGGAACGGAGGAGGAGAACGGTGAGTTTCTGGAGAAACTAAAAGCTGTACTAAATGTTTGTCAGGATTAACTTTATAAATATATCAAGCAGTTGGCACATGATGGGCTTTCGTCCGGGTTGCTGCCGGCTGGCCAGGAAGGAGGACTGTTGACCTCATGCAGATAGAACGGAAATCCACAGTAACAAGGAAAACCGCCGAGACGGAAATAAACCTGGAGCTTCTTCTGGATGGCAGGGGTGAATCCAGGGTAAGTACAGGTGTAGGTTTTTTTGACCACATGCTTACACTTCTGGCCAGGCATGGTAGTTTTGACCTGAACCTTTCCGCTGCGGGGGATTTGCAGGTGGATTGTCACCATACAGTGGAGGACGTGGGCATCTGCCTCGGCCGGGCACTTAACGAGGCACTGGGGGAAAGGTCCGGGATAAGTCGCTACGGACATATCATACTGCCCATGGATGAAGCTCTGGCACTGGTGGCTGTGGATTTAAGCGGCCGGGGGCATTCCGAGCTGGAGGCCAGTTTTCCGGCAGCCCGGGTGGGAAGTTTTGACACGGAGATGGTGGGAGAGTTCCTCCGGGCTTTTGCTGTTAACGCGGGAGTAACCCTGCATGTCCGGCTCCTGGCCGGCGTTAACTGCCACCACATGATAGAAGCGGTTTTTAAAGGGCTTGGCAGAGCGCTGGCGTTAGCAGTGTCCATGAATGGGAAGGAGGGGGTGCCTTCCAGCAAAGGTATCCTGGTATAATGGGAAGCCGAAGTGGGGACGTGGGGACGGTTCTTGTGTTTGATTAAGATAATAAATTTTCATCCATAGAGGTGACCTGCAGGGGCATGGGTGTTTGGCGAGCAAGTCAAAGGCCGCCCTATCCCGCATTCATTCAATTCAAGAACCGTCCCTGGATTGACTTAAGAACCGTCCCTGGATTGACTTGAAGAACCGTCCCTGGATTGACTTGCAAGAACCGTCCCTGGATTGACTTGTAGGGCCATCAACGTAACGGTTGTAATGCTGTACGGTAAAGTTTAATTAAGACGCCTTGTATGTTGGCGTAACTGGCGGGGGTCAAATATTTGATTGCCATAATAGATTACGGAATGGGTAATTTGCGCAGCGTTCAGAAGGGCTTTGAAAAGGTGGGCGTAAAGGCTGAAATCGTCCGGGATCCTGATGCGGTTGAAAGCGCCCGGGGTGTTGTACTGCCGGGAGTTGGCGCCTTTGCGGACGCCATGGAAAATCTCATCAGAACAGGCATGGACAGGGCGGTTATCCGGGCCATATCCGGTGGTCGTCCCTTTCTGGGGATTTGCCTGGGTTTGCAGTTGCTTTTTGAGGCCAGTGAGGAATGGGGGCATACCAGTGGGCTGGGGGTTTTCAGAGGTATGGTGCGCAGGCTTCCGCCCGGTCTGAAGGTGCCTCATATGGGTTGGAACCAGCTAAATTACAGGCCAGGGAAGGCTGGCCAGTCTGTGGACGGCGCTTTGTTGGAAACTAATTTCACCGGCGGTGAAAGTTGCCGGATATTTAGAGATATACCGGAGGGTTCTTCATTTTATTTTGTTCATTCTTATTATGTGGACCCCATGGATAAGGATATTGTGGCCGGGGTGACGGAATACGGCATAGAATTTGTATCAGCGGTGGCAAAAAACAATGTATACGCTATACAGTTTCATCCCGAGAAAAGCAGCGCCCTAGGCCTGCGTATACTGCAAAACTTCGGGGGAGTGGTTGAAAAATGCTGATTTATCCTGCCATTGATTTACGTGAAGGCCGGTGTGTCAGGCTGGTGGAGGGGAATCCGGAGAACGAGACCGTTTATTCCGACGACCCGTCGGCTATGGCCAGACTCTGGCAGAAGGAAGGCGCCAGTTGGCTGCATGTGGTGGATCTGGACGGGGCTTTTTCCGGTTCGCCTAAGAATATAGACGTAATTAGAGAGATAATTACCTCGGTGGATATACCCGTGCAGGTAGGCGGTGGCATAAGGGATTTGGCGGTGGCGGAGGAAATTTTGGGATTGGGCGCCGCCAGGGTAATCTTCGGCACCGTGGCCATTACCAGCCCGGAAATGGTGGCCGAAGCCTGTAGTATATACGGGGATGCCATTGCCGTGGGCATTGACGCCAGGGACGGCAAGGTTGCCATTGAAGGCTGGGGGGTAACTGTCCGGAAAAACACTCTTGAGTTGGCTGAAGAGATGAAGAATTTGGGTGTGCGCAGGATTATCTTTACTGATATATGGCGGGACGGCACACTTAAGGGGCCGAATGTGGCTGCGGTGGAGGAAGTTGTACGGGCGACCGGCATAAAGATAATTGCCTCCGGAGGGGTATCAACCCTTGATGATTTGAGGGCCTTAAAAAAACTGGAAAGCCTGGGCGTGGAAGGGGTCATCATGGGCAAGTCTCTTTATGCCGGAACTATAGCCCTCAAGGACGCTCTGGTCATTGCAGAGGCGGAAGCGGGGGCGGAGGTGTGCTGACCAAGAGGATAATTCCCTGCCTGGATGTGACTGGCGGCAGGGTGGTGAAAGGGACAAATTTTATTAATTTAAGGGATGCTGGTGATCCGGTGGAACTGGCCGCCTTTTATGACCGGGAAGGGGCCGATGAACTGGTATTCCTGGATATCACCGCTTCCCACGAGGGCAGAAAAACGGTACTGGATATGGTTTATCGAACTGCGGGGGAGGTTTTTATTCCCTATACTGTGGGAGGCGGCATTAGTTCGATTGAGGATATCAGGGTCATGTTATCCGCCGGCGCTGATAAAGTTTCCATAAATACTGCCGCGGTTAAAAACCCACGCCTTATAGAAGAGGCTTCGGCAAAATTCGGCAGCCAGTGTATTGTTGTGGCGGTGGACGCCCGCAGGTCCGGTCCTGATTCCTGGGAGGTGTTTATACACGGGGGGAGAACTCCCACCGGCATAGACGCCCTGGCGTGGGTAAAGCGTATGGAGACCCTGGGGGCGGGAGAAATACTTTTAACCAGTATGGACAGGGACGGCACCAAAGACGGCTACGACCTGGAGCTTACCGGGGCGGTGGCCGGGGCAGTGCGGATACCGGTTATTGCCTCCGGTGGGGTAGGCAATCTTGAGCATATTGTTGACGGACTTACCACAGGTGAAGCGGATGCGGCCCTGGCGGCCTCAATATTCCATTTTGGTGAGTACAGCATTCGCCAGGTCAAGGAATTTCTGGGGGATAAAGGGGTCCCGGTGCGCATGTAGCCGGGTGCTGTCGGCGTACTGCAAGCCGTGACCTTGTGATAAACGCTGTAAAAATATAGGATATCAATGTAGTTAACGCGTAGTCGGAACGGAGGTTAAGTTTCTTTGTCGTTTGATGTGAATTGCTTAAAATACGACCGGGATGGACTTATACCGGCCATAGTGCAGGACAACGCCACCGGTGGGGTATTAATGATGGCCTACATGAATTCGGAAGCCGTAAAGCGTACCCTGGAGACCGGGGAAACCTGGTTTTGGAGCCGCAGCAGGCAAAAATTCTGGCACAAAGGTGAATCATCCGGGAACGTGCAGAGAGTAGTGGAAATAACTTATGACTGCGACAGGGATACCCTGCTGCTGAAGGTGGAACAGAAGGGCGCCGCTTGCCATGAAGGTTACTTTACCTGTTTCCACAACCGCATTTGTAAAAGTGGGAATGTAGAAATTATCGGGGAAAGATTTTTTGACCCGGAAGAGGTCTATGGAAAAGAGAGCGGGTCAGGCAAGCCCGCCGCCTCACCGGCCGCAGCCGGAGTTGCCGGCAGCGGAGAAAATGATGTACTTCCAGCCAGCATCCCGGACGGGGGATCAGCCGGGGCAGAAGTACTAAACGAACTTTACCGGGTTATTGTAGATAGAAAAATTGCACCTTCCGGCGACTCGTACACCGCAGCCCTTTTTGCCGGTGGCCTGGACAGGATATTGAAAAAGGTGGGGGAAGAGGCGGCAGAGGTAATTATTGCGGCCAAGAACGATAAGCTGCAGGAAATCGTGTCTGAAACTGCCGATTTGCTCTACCACCTGCTGGTGCTGCTGGCGAATGAAGGTATTGAAATGGATAAAATATATAACGAACTTGCTTCCAGAAAAAAATAGATTCACAAGCAAGCTTTGGTACATCTAATGAGCAGGCTCACGGACAGGGTCAAAACCCTGTCTTTTGAATTAGGAAATGATGTTGTTTTGTAACTGCCCTGAAAATAAGTTTAGGGAAATGTCATCCTGAGCGTTAGCGAAGGATCTAGATTCTTCACTTCGTTCAGAATGACATAAAGTGTCCTGGATTTTCATACTCTGATGGTGCCGCTTTAGCGGCATGGATGTCTACTCAGGAGTCAGAATGAGAGAACGGTTCATCGTCTCGAAGTATTCTGAATTCTGAACACCTGAATAGTGATGTTACTTTATTTTTTCGGGAGATAATATATGGACTTACTAACCAGTCTAAATGAAGCCCAGAAAGAAGCTGTTCAACAAACCGAAGGCCCGTTGCTGGTGCTGGCCGGAGCGGGCAGCGGCAAAACCCGGGTCCTAACCACCAGAATTGCGTATCTGATTAAGGAAAAAGGAATACCACCTTATAAAATTCTGGCCATCACCTTTACCAATAAAGCTGCTGCGGAAATGAAAAGCAGGGTGGAGTCCACGGTCCCGGAAAGCATCCGTGAACTTTGGGTCAGCACCTTTCATTCCGCCTGCCTGCGTATGCTCAGGCGGCAGGCAAAATTTTTGGGTTATGGTGAAAATTTTGTCATTTATGATGACGGCGACCAACAGACAGTGGTTAAGGATTGTATCAGGGAATTAGATATAGATGATAAAAGGTTTACGCCACGCTCCCTGGCGTCAGCCATATCCCAGGCCAAAAACCGTCTGGTGGACCATGTAGCCTTCGAGGAGCAGGCCTATGATTTTTATTCCAGGATTGTAGCCAGGGTTTATGAACTTTATCAGAAACGGCTGAAGAGCAATAACGCGCTGGATTTTGACGACCTGCTCATGCTCACAGTCAGACTTTTTCAGGAGAACCAGGCGGTACTCAAATACTATCAGAATAAATTCCGGTATATTCTGGTGGATGAATACCAGGATACCAACCATGCCCAGTATGTTCTGGTGAATCTGCTGGCCGGGGAACACCGCAATCTTTGTGTGGTGGGGGATCCGGACCAGAGTATATACAATTTTCGCGGTGCGGATATACAGAATATATTAAGCTTTGAAAAGGATTACCCCGAGGCCAGGGTAATCAAGCTGGAACAGAATTACCGTTCCACCGGGTCTATTCTTGAAGCGGCCAACAATGTCATAAAAAACAATCCCAACCGGAAGGACAAGCAACTTTGGACCGCAGCCGGAGAAGGATCGCCTTTAGTGGTGCACCTGGCCAATGACGAGAAAATGGAGGCCCACTATGTGGCCGGCCGGATAGAGATGATGCATGGGATTAAGGCCATGGGTTATAACAACTTTGCGGTTCTTTACCGGACCCACGCTATGTCCAGGGCCATAGAGGAAATTTTTATCCGGCGGGGCATACCCTATACCATCATCGGCGGATTGAAGTTTTACGACCGCAAAGAGATCAAAGACTTGCTGGCCTATCTCAGGTTGTTGGACAATCCTCTGGACGCCGTAAGTCTGGCCATGATTATCAATGTCCCCCGGCGGGGCATAGGTGATGCTTCCCTGCAAAAAATACTGAATTATGCTGCATCTAATGGTATCGATATGGTGCAGGCTCTTGCCCGGGCTAAAGACATTCCGGGGCTTGTCGGGAAAGCAAAAAATGCTGCAGCTCTATTGGGGAGTGTTCTGTCGAGTCTTGCCGCAGAGAGAGGGGAACTGTCCGTTACCGAAATAACCAGGGGTATACTGGAAAAGACAGGTTACTGGGCCGAATTGGAAGCGGAGAACAGTGTGGAGTCCAGAACCAGGCAGGAAAACCTGAAGGAATTGCTGACCGTTACCGGTGATTTTGACAAGAACGCAGAAGAAAAGACATTGACGGAATTTCTGGCAGGCATTGCGCTGGTGGCGGAAGTTGATAAACTGGACGATGAAACAGAGAAGGTCGTGCTGATGACCCTGCACAGCGCCAAGGGGCTGGAATTTCCCGTAGTCTTTTTAATCGGTATGGAGGAAGGGGTTTTTCCGCACTCCCGCTCCCTGGACGAGTCAGGGGAGATGGAAGAGGAGAGAAGGATCGCCTATGTGGGGATTACCAGGGCTGAAAAGATGCTTTACCTGACGCACTGCTGGCAGAGAACTCTATACGGCACTACCAGACTTAATCCTCAATCCAGATTTTTGGAGGAGATCCCGCCACACCTTTCATCCCCTTACGATCAACTGGACGGGGAGATAAAATCACGTTTTGAATCAAAAGAGGAAATACCGGCGCCTGCTTTCGGTCGAAAGGCCTTCTCCCGTACCGGCGGCGTGGAAGCCGTCCCCACAGTGTTCCTGGAGGCAGGGGATGGAGTGCGCCACCGGAAATGGGGTGAGGGCACGGTGGTGGAAGTAAAAGGCAGGGGAGAAAACGCCGAGATAAAAATTGACTTTCCCGGTATTGGGCAGAAGACCCTGCTGGCTAAATTCGCCCCGCTGGAGAAAATAAATTAATTCGCATTCCTCTCAAGTAAAAGTCAAAAGTCAAAAGTCTAAAGTCTAAAGCCGTAGGCGCAAGTCGAATGTCTAAAGCTTTTTTAAGTGACTTTTGACCTTAGACTTTGGACCTTAGACTGTTATTTTGGACACACTACAGTTAATTATCGGAGGGAAAATGGAGCGCCTTTTGCTGGTGGCCGTTCTGACGGCTGTGATTCATATGATTAATACATTGATATATTCCGTCAGGGTGGCCGGAGTGCGCACCGGCCGCCTGGCCACCGCTCTGTCCATGTTTAATGTTGTTTTTTTGCTCTCCAGCACTGCCAATATGATCCAGGGGCCCCTGCTGGCCACCATTGTGGAGACAGCCATCAAAAAAGGGGGCCAGAATGTGCTGGGCCAAGTCTATCAGGAGCAACTGGCCACGCTGAACATTGACATTCGCCTGGTAATTCTTTCGGCAACCCTGGGTACACTGGTGGGAGCCATATTAATCCCCTCCTTTGTTAAAATATTTGTGAAAGCCATAGCGGTATTTGGTCAGGTGGGCTCGGTGCCCCGTATGCTTTTCATGATTGTCTTTACACCCCGTAAATTCGGGGAATTATCCGGCACCACGTTGGCCGGGCCACTGTCTTCCGGTGCCGGCGTAAAATACACCGGCATACCCCGGGTACTGCTGATATCCAATGTGCTGGTGACCGGCATATTTACCACCGGTGTGCTTTCCGCCCTGTATGCTGGCGCCCTTTATCCCGACTACCGGGTGGCGGCCACGCTCATGGCTTCCATAGTCAACGGCGTAGCCCAGGTGCTTTTTGCCACTGTTGTGGATCCCACCGCCGCCCGGATTACTGATCAGTCCCTGCAGGGTGAGCGGGCAGAGGGAGATGTGCGCAGGATGGCGTATTATCTGGCGGCCACCAGGCTGGCAGGTACCCTATTGGCACAGCTTATATTTATCCCGGCGGCGTATGTTATCAGATATGCTGCGGTGATTATTACATAATAAGAGTCAAATGTCCAAAGTCAAATGTCTAAAGTCCTTTTAGATGACTTTTGACCTTGGACTTTGGACTTTAGACTAATAATGGCAGGTGGTCCGTATGGATACAATCCCGGAAAAGGTACTAAAAAAGGTCGGGGAACTACGCCGGGAAATAGAGCAGCATAATCATAACTATTACGTGCTCGACAACCCTACCATTACCGATGCCGCCTTTGACCAAATGATGCGGGAGCTGGCCTCGCTGGAGCAGGAATATCCGGAACTGGTTACGCCGGACTCACCCACCCGGAGGGTGGGTGGCAAGCCCAGGGAAGGTTTTGTCACCGTGAGGCACCTGGCGCCCCTGTTGAGTCTGGGCAATGCCTTTGAAGAAGGCGAGCTGAAGGATTTTGACCGCCGGGTAAGGCAGGCCCTGCCCGGAGAAAAAATAGAATATGTTGCAGAACTGAAAATAGATGGTCTGGCTGTGTCCCTGCTTTATGAAAACGGCCTGCTGGTTCGGGGGGCCACCAGGGGCGACGGCGAGCATGGAGAGGATATCACTCCCAATCTGAGGACGGTGCGGGCAGTACCGCTGCGTCTAAAAGAGAACATCCCCCTGCTGGAAGTGCGGGGGGAAGTTTTCATGCCCAAGGAGGCTTTTGCCAGGCTTAACGAGTCCCGGGACGAGGCCGGGGAGCAATTATTCGCCAATCCGAGAAACGCTGCGGCGGGCTCGTTGCGTCAACTGGATCCCGGGGTTACTGCATCAAGGCAGCTGAGTATATTTGTTTATGCCCTGGGGCAGGCGGAGGGCGTGGATCTGCCCACCCACAGCGCCGTGCTGGAATGGCAGCAGGCGCAGGGGTTTAAGGTTAACCCCCATTTCCGCCTGCTGCCGGACATAGATGCCGTGCTGGGATATTGCCGGGAGTGGCAGCAGGATCGTTTCAACCTTCCCTATGCCACAGACGGGGTGGTGGTAAAATTGAATTCACTGGCCCAGCAGCTGCGCCTGGGCGCTACCATGAAAAGCCCCCGCTGGGCTATTGCCTGGAAGTATCCACCGGAGCAGGCCAGGACGGTGGTCAGGGATATTATCATCAAGGTGGGCCGCACCGGGGTGCTGACCCCCACCGCCATATTGAGTCCGGTGAGACTGGCCGGTACCACCGTAACCAGGGCAACCCTGCACAATGAGGACATGATCAGGGAAAAGGATATTCGCATCGGGGATACTGTGCTGGTGCACAAGGCCGGGGATATCATTCCGGAAGTGCTGGAAGTAATCAGGGATGCACGCAGGGAGGATGAAAAACCCTTTGCCATGCCGGAAGAGTGCCCGGAGTGCCATATGCCCGTGGTTCGCCCCGGGGGAGAGGTGGCCGTGCGCTGTACCAATCCGGTCTGCCCATCCAGGTTCAGAGAGGGTCTGATTCATTTTGTGTCCAGGAATGCCATGGATATCGCCGGATTGGGGCCGGCGGTGATTGCCCTGCTTATATCCTCGGGTCAGGTAAAGGATGCCGCTGATCTGTACGTGCTGAAAAAGGATGAACTTGTATCCCTGGAGAGAATGGGCGAAAAATCAGCCCAAAACCTGCTCCAGGCCATAGAGGAAAGCAAAAAGAACCCGCTGCACCGGCTGTTATTTGCCCTGGGCATCAGGCACGTGGGGGAGCGGGCGGCAAAAATACTGGCCGGGCGTTTTGGCAGCATGGACAATATAGCCTCGGCCCGGTTGGAAGAACTGGTGGAAATACCTGAAATAGGTCCCAAAATAGCGGAAAGCGTAACAGAATTCTTTGCTAACCGGGAAAACCTGAAGTTAATTAACAAACTTGCCCGGCTGGGGGTTAACATGGCTTCCTCCATAGCTGGCGGCCAGTCCGGTCCCCGCCCTCTGGAGGGCAAAACAGTGGTTCTTACCGGGGGGCTGAAAAATTACACCCGGCAGGAGGCAGGGGAAATAATAGAGCGCCTGGGAGGAAGGGTATCCTCCTCCGTAAGTAAAAAAACCGACTTGGTAGTGGCGGGCGAGGACCCTGGCAGTAAATACAGGAGAGCTATGGAATTAAATATTAAAGTTCTGGACGAGGAAGGCTTGGTAGCCCTGCTCAAAGATACAGGGTACGATCAGCGGGGATAGCGCCCCCGGGATTGCAGCAGGCGGTAGGTGTTATTGCCAGTGGGTGGGCCTTCTGGTATAATATTTTCAGTTTTTTGTCGAAAACCGGAGCCTGAAAAGCTCTATTAAAAAAAGGGGCTGCCGCCCCTCAGGACTATCCCCCTTACCATCCCCCAAACAAAGAATGGGGACACACCTTCGAGAAGGAATGTCCCCAAATATATAATCCGGTTGGATAATTTCCTATCTCTTAAATAAGGAAGGTGCTGTTATGTTAACCATTTCCGAGGTTGAACATGTTGCCTTGCTGGGCAGGCTGGAACTTACCGGGGAGGAAAAAAAATTATACCAGGAGCAGCTTAGCGCCATACTGGAATATGCTAAAAAGCTGGATGACCTTGATACAGGTGATGTTCTTCCCACAGCCCATGTTCTCCCGCTGAAAAACGTATTCCGTCAGGATGAGGCGGGAAGTCACCTTGAGTCGGAGCGGGTGCTGGCCAACGCTCCCGAAAGGGACGGGAACTTTTTTAAAGTTCCCAAAATCGTATAACGGAATGCGGGGAGGCGAAACAATTTGGAACTGCATTATATGACAGCCCGTGCGCTTCACGGCATGCTTAAGAATAAGGAAGTAAGTGCAGAAGAACTGTGCCGGGCGTATTTTAGCAGGATCGAGAATTTGGAAGAAAAACTCAAATCATTTATTACTTTGACCAAAACCCAGGCCCTGGAACAGGCCCGCAGGGTGGACGCCAAAATAAAACAGGGACAGGAAATCGGACCTTTGGCCGGTATACCTGTGGCTGTTAAGGATAATATGTGTACTGAGGGAGTACGTACCACCTGCTCTTCAAAGATACTTTACAATTTTGTGCCTCCGTACAGTGCTACGGTGGTGGAAAAAATTCAAGGCGCGGATATGGTCATAGTGGGCAAGACCAACATGGACGAATTTGCCATGGGTTCATCCACGGAAAACTCCGGGTTCTTCAACACATCCAACCCGTGGGACACCGGACGGGTACCCGGGGGTTCAAGCGGCGGCTCGGCGGTATCAGTGGGGGCCGGAGAGGCCGTGGTTGCCCTGGGATCGGATACCGGCGGCTCCATTCGCCAGCCCGCTTCATTTTGCGGGGTGGTGGGTATGAAGCCCACCTACGGGGCCGTTTCCCGCTACGGGCTGGTAGCCTTTGCTTCCTCACTGGATCAGATCGGGCCCTTAGCCCGGGACGTTACGGATTGTGCCTCTTTATTGAACGTTATCACCGGACATGACCCCAGGGATTCGACATCGGCTCCAGGTGGTTACCGGGATTACACCAGTTTCCTGGTTGATGACGTGCGGGGCATAAAAATAGGCGTGCCAAGGGAGTATACCGGAGGGGGCATTGACGCCGGCGTTAGGCAGGTAATCGCTCAGGCAGTGCAAAAACTATCCTCCCTGGGCGCTGAAATTGAAGAAACATCCCTACCCCATGTGGAATATGCGGTACCATGCTATTACATCATAGCCCCGGCTGAGGCCAGTTCCAATCTGGCCCGTTACGACGGCGTGCGTTATGGTTACCGGGTTGAAGCTCCCGGGGACGTGGTGGACATGTTCAAGCGCACTCGCAGCCTTGGCTTTGGGTCCGAGGTTAAGAGAAGAATTATGCTGGGCACTTACGCCCTTTCCTCCGGCTATTACGACGCTTACTACCTTAAGGCATTGAAAGTCCGTACATTAATAAAACAGGATTTTGACAGGGCCTTTGAAAAGTTTGATTTGCTCCTGGCCCCAACTTCCCCCGCACCGGCTTTCCGCAAGGGGGAAAATATTAATGATCCCCTGCAGATGTATCTGTCGGATATAACCACCATACCGGTGAACCTGGCCGGACTGCCCGGCATCTCCGTGCCGGCCGGTTTTGTGGACGGATTGCCGGTGGGGATGCAACTAATCGGCAAGCCCTTTGATGAGGGAACCCTGCTAAAAGTTGCCTATAGCTTTGAACAAAACACGGATCATCATAAGCAAACTCCGCCGTTATAAAGATTTGCATGTGTAACTAGTCAGTAGTCAGTATAAGAGAACCGGCGAAAACAACAGAAGTCAGCATGAGAGAACGGTTTGTCGTCTCGAAATATATAAAAGTCTAATGTCGAAAGTCGAAGGTCAAAAGTCAACGAAAGCTGGAAACCTGAGACTTTGGACTTTAGACTTTAGACTTTGGACTGAGTAATTATATCCGGTGAATACACCGGTTTCCGTTAGGAGGCATGGTCGGTGGCTGATTATGAAGCCGTGATCGGGTTGGAGGTTCACGTTGAACTGAAGACCAATACCAAAATATTTTGTCATTCCACTACAGCATTCGGCGGGGAGCCCAATACCCATGTCTGTCCGGTATGCCTGGGCCTGCCCGGGGTATTGCCGGTACTGAACAAAAGGGTGGTGGAATATGCCATCCGGGCCGGGCTGGCTTTAAACTGTCAGATTGCTGGATTTTCTAAGTTTGACCGGAAGAATTATTATTACCCTGACTTGCCCAAAAACTATCAGATATCCCAGTATGATCTTCCCCTGGCTGAGCACGGTTTTATTGATATTGATATAGAAGGGCAAACCAAACGTATCGGTATCACCAGGGTGCACATGGAAGAAGATGCTGGTAAACTGGTGCACCAGGGCAGTATATCCACCACTCCTTATTCTCTGGTGGACTATAACCGCACCGGGGTTCCTCTGATTGAAATCGTATCCGAGCCGGACATGCGCTCACCGGAGGAAGCAAGGGCCTACCTGGATAAACTGAAAGCCATCATTCAATATACCGGGGTATCGGACTGCAAAATGGAGGAAGGCTCGCTGAGATGTGATGCCAACGTATCGGTGCGCCCCAGGGGCAGGGCTGAGTTTGGCACCAGAGCTGAGATTAAGAATATGAACTCTTTCCGGGCACTGCAAAAGGCAGTGGCCTATGAAATAGAGAGGCAGATTGATGTGCTGGAGGAAGGGGGCAGGGTCGTCCAGGAGACCCGCACCTGGGAAGAGAATAAGGGTATTACCATGTCCATGCGCAGCAAAGAGGAAGCCCACGACTACCGTTATTTTCCGGATCCTGATTTGGTTCCCATGATCATAGACAGGGATTGGGTGGAGGAAATCCGCGCCTCTCTGCCGGAGCTTCCCGGCCAGAGGAAGGAGAGATATGTCAGGGAGCTAGGGCTGTCCCCCTATGATGCGGAGGTTTTAACCACCACCAAAGAAACGGCCGATTATTTTGAGGAATGCCTGAAGAGTTATCCCAATGCCAAAATTATCGGCAACTGGGTTATGGGTGAACTGTCCAGATTGCTAAATGCTGGAAATATTGAAATTTCTCTGTGCAATATAACCCCCGGGCAGCTTGCGGATATGTTAAAGCTGATGGATAAGGGAACCATCAGCGGCAAAATAGCCAAGACGGTTTTTGAAGAGATGTTTGACAGCGGCAAGGACCCCGAACAGATTGTAAAAGAGAAAGGCCTGATGCAGATATCCGACGAGGGTGCCATTGCCTCAGAGGTGGACCGGGTGCTGGCGGACAATCCTAAGGTGGTGGAGGATTACCGGGCAGGGAAGGAAAAGGCCCTGGGTTTCCTGGTGGGCCAGGTGATGAAGGCCACCAGGGGTAAGGCTAATCCGGATTTGGTGAATAAGCTGCTTAGGGATAAAATGTAAGGCTAAAGGGGACATTTTTTCTGCTGATTTAGTTTTGTGCCCATTTTTTAATAAAAAATGCTTAAGCATAGCAAAAACTTTGTTACTGTAGAATAATACTAATAAGTTGATAAAAAATCTGATTATTTTATTTTGCCAGAGGTTTTTGGGCAGTTGTTTGAATATATTTGCATGGTAAAATAATGTAAGATTATTATTTTTGATAGTGTTTTATTTTATGTTGACATATGTTTCTCCATTGCTGCGGTCTGTATACAGTATAAATGAATAATATGCTTTTCAGTTAACTGGCTTTCGTGTTATTATAATGTCAGGATTTATGCGGTTTGTTTTTTGTTACCTTTATTAGGTTAACTAATTTACATATGAAAGGATGAACCTGTCTATGATTGATGCCACCATTCCGACAAGAGAGATTTCTATTGTTGATACCACGTTGAGAGACGGCGAACAAACAGCCGGCGTGGTTTTTGCCAACCGTGAGAAGGTCAGGATTGCGAAATTTCTTGATGAGTTGGGAGTTCACCAGATAGAAGCGGGTGTTCCTATTATGGGTGGGGACGAAAAAGATGCCATTACCTCAATTTGCAAAGCAGGCTTGAAAGCCAGTATTATGGGCTGGAACCGCCCGGTGATCAAAGATATTGAAGCCTCTTTGTCCTGTGGCGTTGATGCTGTGGCCATTTCCATATCCACCTCCGACATCCACATCAAATACAAATTGCAAACCAGCAGGGAATGGGTGCTGGAACATATGGTCAAAGCGGTGGAGTTTGCCAAAAAGGAAGGGGTATATATATCCGTCAATGCCGAGGACGCTTCCCGCAGCGACGCAGACTTTCTGGTGCAATATGCTGCGGCGGCCAAGGAAGCCGGCGCGGACCGTTTGCGCTACTGTGATACCGTGGGCATTCTTGACCCCTTTACCACCTACAACAACATTAAGGCCATTAAGGAAAAAGTCGATATCGATGTAGAAATGCACACTCACAACGACTTCGGCATGGCCACCGCCAATGCTCTCACCGGTGTATCAGCCGGGGCCAACTGGGTTGGTGTAACGGTCATGGGGCTGGGTGAGAGGGCAGGCAACTCGGCCCTGGAAGAAGTTGTGATGGCCCTCAAGCACCTCTACAAGATTGACCTGAACTTTAAGACAGAAATGTTCCGGGAGGTGGCAGAATATGTGTCCAGGGCTTCGGGCCGCGAGCTTCCCGCCTGGAAGGCCATTGTCGGCTCGAACATGTTTGCTCACGAATCCGGCATACACGCTGACGGCGCGCTGAAAAACCCCATAACCTATGAGGCTTTCACCCCTGAAGAGGTTGGACTGGAACGTCAGATTATGGTTGGCAAGCATTCGGGAACTGCGGCGTTGAAGGCAAAATTTGCGGAGTATGGTATTTTATTAAGTGACCACAAGGCACAAGAACTTCTGCCCAAGATCCGCTCATACTGCGTATCAATGAAAAGGCCTCTTTTTGACAAAGAGCTTGTTTATCTTTACGAGGATTACTTTGGCAAACATAAAGTATAAAGGTATTATTGGCAAAAAACTACCAGGAAAGAGGGATTAGTGTTGGGCCAGACCATTATAGAGAAAATACTTTCCGCCCACAGCGGGCAAGAGGCATACGCCAACGAAATCGTGGTGGCCCATGTGGATTTCGTTATGGGTCAGGACGGGACATCCCCTCTGGCCATCAGGGCATTTGAAAGCATGGAAGGCAAAGAAGTTTTCGATACCGAAAAGGTGGCCTTCGTGATTGATCATAGTTCACCCAGCCCCTTGGAAGGGGTTTCCGCCCTTCATAAATTGATGCGGGAATTTTCCGGGTCCAAGGGCTTCCGGCTTTATGATATAGGTGAGGGTGTCTGCCACCAGTTGATCCCGGAAAGCGGTAAAGTCGGTCCGGGCTCCCTGGTTATCGGGGCGGATTCACATACCTGTACTTACGGTGCTCTGAACGCTTTTTCCACCGGGGTGGGCTCCACGGATCTGGCCGGGGGGCTTATTTCCGGCAAAATGTGGTTTAAGGTGCCGGAGACCATAAAATTTGTCTGTAACGGCGTTCTTCCCCGGGGGGTTTACGCCAAGGATCTTATTCTCCACCTAATAGGTGACGTTACTGCAGACGGCGCCACCTATATGTCCGCCGAGTACGTGGGGGACGCTGTGTCGGCCCTGTCCATGGAAGGCAGGTTCACCATGGCTAATATGGCCATTGAGATGGGAGCCAAAGCCGGCATGATGGAAGCCGACGATAAAACCATGGCCTGGCTGGCCAGGTATACAGATGAAAAGTTTATCCCGGTAATGGCCGATTCCGATGCCATTTATGCCGCTGTCAAGGAATATGACGTGTCTTCCCTGGAACCGCAGGTGGCCAAACCCCACAGGGTAGATAATGTCTGCCCCGTGGGCGAGGTAGCCGGCACTCCAGTGCAGCAGGCCTTCATAGGCACCTGCACCAACGGCAGGCTGGAGGATTTGCAGAATGCCGCAGCCATCATGAAGGGCAGGAAGATAGCCCCGGATGTGAGATTTATTGTGGCCCCCGCCTCCAAAAGAATATATCTGGAGGCCATGCGGGACGGTACGCTGGAAACCCTGGTGGAAGCCGGGGCGGCGGTGGTGACCCCGGGCTGCGGGCCCTGTGTGGGGACTCACAATGGTGTGCCCTCGGACGGAGAGAATGTAATTTCCACCGCCAACCGTAATTTCAAGGGGCGCATGGGTAACGGGAACGCCTTTATATACCTGGCCTCTCCGGCTACAGTGGCAGCTTCAGCCCTAACCGGGAAGATCACCGACCCCAGGGAATTTATCAAGTAGTTACCGGTCAGAGCTAGAGAAAAATCCAGAGGCCGGTCAAAAACAAGCATGGCGCGGAAGGAGAAGACGGACAGCGCGGAGCGTACTATTAGTACGTGAGCACTGGACGGCGAGCATTTGTTGGGGACATTCCTTCGAGGAATTTGTTAAAAGTCAGAATTTAGGCAACACAGAAGGTGTGTCCCCTGACCTTAAACGCCAGGCGCAGTTTTTCAGCGGCCTCTAGACTAAAAAGGTGGGTGGCTGGATGCTATTCCAGGGAAAAACACATAAATTCGGTAGTGACGTAAACACCGACTATATTATATCAGGCAAGTATAAATTTAAAACTCTTGACATGAAGGAACTGGCCAAGCATGTGATGGAGGATCTGGACCCGGATTTCTACAATAAGGTTACTCCCGGTGATTTTATTGTAGCCGGCACCAATTTTGGCTGCGGCTCTTCCAGGGAACAGGCCCCGCTAGCTATTAAGTACGCTAATATAAGTGCTGTGCTGGCCAAATCATTTGCCAGGATTTTCTACCGCAATGCCATTAATACCGGCCTGCCGGTAGTGGAGTGCGATACTGATATGATTGAGCCAGGCGATGATATAGAGGTGGATCTGGCAGCGGGTGTCATCAGAAACAAGACCAAGGGCGTTGAGATACCGGTTAAGCCGTTACCTTCCGTTATGATCAAGATACTTAACGACGGAGGCCTGGCCGCTCATTTCAAGCAATACGGCGGGTTCAATTTCGATTGAAATATTAGCCATTAAAGGTAGGGCGGGTTGTTTACCCGGGCGTAGACATCCGCCCTACCTCTTTTATTTTCTACATATAAGGTTGCATATGTGCAACATACAACTTATGCTATTCTGATTTACCTTTGTTTGCAGCGGTACTTTTATCGAAGTCGCCATGCGCAAGTCAAGAACCGTCCCTACTTGCTTTACTTGCTTTAAGACCCGGTTGTGCAGATGCCGGGTTTTTTGTTTTTTAGCCAGCTTTTACCATAAATTACGCATAAAAAACACCAGGAAAAATAATAATAAATTTGTGGCCCAATATATCAAAGGGGGGTGACATATTTTTGATTCATCATGAAACAAATTTCGGTGAAGAGGGAAGACTGAAGGAGATGCACAGATACCAGTTCCCCGACGGTGTTGTAGTTGACCCCACGCCTATTACAGCCGGCGAAGAGATTACCGTGCTGTATAACGGGCTCCTCAGTATGAGCGGGGCCGACCAGGTGTATTTGCATGTGGGATATGGGGATGCCAGGGAGTGGCGTGGTGTTTCTGATGTAAGGATGTCCAAAACCGGCTGGGGCTGGGTCAAAAACATCGAAATGCCGGAGGATAGAAGATTCAATTTCTGCTTTAAGGATAGCGCCGAAAATTGGGATAATAACAGCGGGGTTAACTGGAGTTTTGAAATTCATAACGGGAACCGTCGCTAGCAGTTATCTGTCCCTACCGGAACCCGGTAGGGATTTTTTAGCTATTAGTATTTATTTAAATTATTTGGGGGTTAGGAGTAATGAAAATTTTAATGTTCTCATGGGAATATCCGCCTAAAAGCATAGGAGGGCTGGCCCAGCATGTATACGACCTCACTTCCGCCCTGGTGGATCTGGGGGAGGAGGTTCACCTGATTACAACGGGCTCCCACGGGGCGCCGGAATATGAACTGGTGAACGGGGTTAAGGTATACAGGGTATTCCCCTACCAGGTTTCCTCCCCCGATTTTGTTACCTGGGTAACCCAACTGAACGTGGCCATGGTGGAAAGATGTATGATGGTGCTGCAGGAAATTGGGGACATACATCTGGTGCACGCCCATGACTGGCTTGTTGCTTATGCTGCCAGGGCTGTCAAGCATGCATATAAAGTTCCCCTGGTGGCGACCATTCATGCCACCGAGTACGGCAGGAATTACGGACTGCACAATGACTTGCAGCGGCACATCAGTGATGTGGAATGGTGGCTGAATTACGAGGCCTGGCGGGTGATCTGCTGCAGTTTTTACATGAAAGGCGAGGTTCAGCATGTATTTCAAACCCCTGGGGACAAAATAAAGGTCATACCCAACGGCGTTAACGCCGAGAACTTTAAAGTCCGCAGACACAAAATAAACCGTGATTTGTATGCCGCTCCGGATGAGCGGATAGTATTCTATGTGGGCAGGCTGGTGCGGGAAAAGGGTGTTCAGGTACTGCTGGACGCCGTACCAAAAATACTTTCCCGCAGCCCCCAAACAAAATTTGTTATCGCCGGCAAGGGGCCGCACGAAGGGGCGCTCAGGCATCAGGTCAATAGTATGGGCATAGCCGACAGGGTATATTTTACAGGGTACATTGATGACGATACGAGAAATTCACTTTACAGCTGGGCATCTGTGGCTGTGTTCCCCAGCCTGTACGAGCCTTTCGGGATCGTGGCCCTGGAAGCTATGGCCGCCAGGGTACCTGTGGTGGTTTCCGATACCGGGGGGCTGGGGGAAATTGTCAGACACGGCATAGACGGCCTTAAAGCATACCAGGGAAGTAGTAGTTCCCTGGCGGATATGGTGCTATGGCTGCTGAATGATTCTGAGTCGGCAGAAAAATTAAAAACCCTGGCTTATCGCAGGGTGGTTGAGGATTTTAACTGGCGGGAAATTGCCAGGCAGACGGTGGAGGTATACCGGGATGTGTGGCTGGAGAGGAGAAATACCGGCTGGTATAGTTCTGCCGACAGGCAAGGAGGCATATTTGACAGGATGACCAGAATATTCGGAAAAACCTCTTAAAGACTAATATCAAAACACCAATAACAAGGAGAGGTAAAATGAAAGCTATAATTATGGCCGGAGGGGAAGGAACCCGCCTGCGTCCCATGACTTGCGGGCGCCCCAAACCCATGATGCCGGTTGTCAATAAACCTATGATGGAACATATCGTTAACTTGCTAAAAGCACATGACATGGACGAGATCGGGGTAACCCTGCAATACCTTCCCGGCCACATCAGGGACTACTTTGGTACAGGCGCCGATTATGGAGTGCAAATGCGTTATTACGTTGAAAACACTCCTCTGGGTACTGCGGGTAGCGTGCAGAATGCCAGGAGTTTCCTGGACGAAACCTTTGTGGTGATTTCCGGTGACTGTTTAACGGATTTTGACATTAGCCGGGCTATAGATTTTCACCGCCGGAAGGGAGCGCTGGCAACGCTGGTGCTTACCCGGGTGGAAAGCCCGCTGGAATACGGTGTGGTAATAACTGACCGTGACAACAGAATTGTAAAATTTCTGGAAAAGCCCGGCTGGGGTGAGGTATTCAGCGATACGGTAAACACCGGTATTTATATTCTTGAGCCGGAGGTGCTGGACTATTTTGAGCCGGGGCGAAAATTCGATTTCAGTCAGGATTTGTTTCCACTGCTTTTAAAGGAAAAAAAGCCTCTCTTCGGAGTGGTGCTGGAGGGGTACTGGTGCGATATAGGTGACCTGAGGGCATATATTCAGGCCCACCAGGACGTGCTGGCTGGCAAGGTGAAGGTGCATATTTCCGCCGTGGAAAAATCCCCCGGGATATGGGTTGGCCGGGACGTTGTGATCGATGAAAATGTCCAAATTAACGGCCCGGTATTAATCGGAAACCGCTGTTCCATTGGTGCTGATGTGGCGCTGGGGCAGTATACCGTTCTAGGTGACGGGTGCATTATACGGGAACGGGCTTCCATCAAAAGAAGCGTGCTTTGGGGTGGGGTGTTTGTCGGCACAGGGGCGGCCCTGCGAGGGTCCGTGCTATGCAGCAGGGTTCAGGTGCAAAAAAATTCCGGGGTTTATGAAGGAGCTGTGCTGGGCAGCGATACGGTGGTCAGGGAGGATAGTCTGGTTAAGCCCGATGTAAAGTTGTGGCCGCAAAAGGTGATTGAAAGCGGTACTGTGGTACAGAGCAGCATGGTATGGGGCACCAGGTATCCCAGAAAAATTTTTGGCATAGAGGGTGTAACCGGCCTGGTAAATGTAGAAATGACTCCGGAATTTACCCTACGTGTGGCAGCCGCCTTTGCTTCCGTCACCGGTTCGGGGAGCGGTCTGGCAGTAAGCTGTGACAGTTGTCCGGCAGCGGGCATGATTAAAGCCGCGGTAACCTCCGGCATTCAGTCGGCGGGGGGCCGGGTGTTCGACCTGGGGTGCGGAATCACGCCGCTGAACCGTTATACTGTGCGGTCCATGCAACTGAACGGCGGTATACACGTTAAGACGTCTTCCCGTAGAAAGGACTCCGTAACACTGGTCTTCGTAGATCAAAAAGGAGCCAATATTTCCCGGGGCACCGAACGCAAGGTAGAAAACGCCCTGCTGCGTGAAGATTTTAACAGGGCTGATTTGTCCAGGGTGGCGCCGGTGCAGGCGGCCGGGCAGGCGCAGGAAAACTATTTATCAGCGCTTGCCGGGACCATAGGGGGAGGGGCCATAAGCTCTGGCGGGATTACCCTGGTGGCTGCCTACGACCGGAACAATATGGGTAGTTTTATTGAACCACTTGCGGCAGGGTTCAACATTGAACTTATAAATATTTGTGAAACACTTTTTTCAAGTACCGTCCGGACATGGCAGGAATACCGGGATATGCTGCCGCGTTTGGCGGCGGAGGTTGCGCGCAGGTCTGCTTTTGCCGGCGTTATAATTGAACCCAACGGGGATGGTCTGGTACTGGTTGATGATCAGGGCCGGGTAATCAGCGATGACTTGCTTACTGCTCTTTCAGCTCTGGTGGTGCTTAAATCCCGGGGTGGGACGGTTGTTGTGCCTGTAACGGCTTCGGGAACAATAGACGAACTGGCCCGGCGCTATCAGGGAAAGGTGGTACGCACAAAAACATCAATTCAGGATTTTTCGGAAAAGGTGCTGGGTGAGGAGGAAGCCGGGGAACAAAAAGGGATTTCACAATTTATATTAAATTTTGATGCTCTGGGGGCGCTATTCAGCATCATGGAATTTGCTACAGGTAACATGCTGACTATAGGGCAACTGGTGGATGAAATACCAGAATTTTTTATGCACAGGAAAGAGGTATCCGTTCCCTGGGAGGTTAAAGGAACTGTAATTCGCAGGCTCATTGAGGAACCTCCGGCGGAAAGGATGGAACTTCTGGATGGGGTAAAGGTATTTCATTCCCAGGGCTGGGCGCTGGTCTTGCCGGACCCGGAAGAACCGGTTTGTCGGGTGTTCAGTGAGGGGGCTTCAATGGAAATAGCCGAGTCTCTAACAGAATTTTACGCCGACAGGATTAACAGTATAATCAATGGGTAGCAGTAAAGGCTCCCGCCCTGACCGGGCGGGAGCCTTTTTGAATTTGGGGACATTCCTCCGACTCTAGAGTCAGGCTCCAAAAAGAGGTGTGTCCCCTTTCATCTTACCGGGCTGAAGAATATAATGCCGGTTGCATGCTTCGGTAATAAAGATAGTTAATATCCGGGAAAATGTTGTTGCTCTGTTCCAGGCTCCCAAGCCATGCGCGGTCAATACAGTTTCCTGTTATTTCCCGGTGGAGGCGTAAAAAGTTGTCCAAATGAATTTTGGTTCTCCTTATGGCGTATTCCACCATTGTCCCAGTGCTGATGATAAAGGCCCAGTCACTGCTTTGGGCCAGCAACAGCTCCCTGGCTGCCTGGTTTAAGGCCCTTTTCAGAATACCGCCGGTCACCGGGAACCTTTCCGCCAGTTCCACCATGCGGTCGGCGGCGATATGGAGATGGCGGTAAATCCAGTCATTTTCCCGGCACAACCAGACTTCGTTATAACCTTTGCTGCCCCAACTGGAGGCGCAGGGTCTGGCCACCTGGTTGCACGGGTGGCGGAGCAGATATTCGCCAGGTGTGATCAGTTCGACGGTATGCTGATCAAAGTGCATTTTTTTAAACAGTAATTCCAGCCAAAGCGGGCCCTCGAACCACCAGTGGCCAAAAAGCTCAGCATCATAGGGCGATACCACCAGTGGTGGCCGGTCCATATAACGGGCCAGATATTCAATTTGTATGATCCTATTGAACATAAAATTGCCGGCGTGCACCGCGATCCTTTCCCTGGCCCGTTCAGGATCGTAGGGTTCTTTGTAATTGCTTTTTCCGGTGATACGGTAATATTTTATGCCCGTATGAAGGCGGATCCCGTCCGGATGAATATATGGTTTTATGTATTCATAATCGAGATCAAAACCTACGTCCCGGTAAAACTCCCTGTAGTCAAAGTCACCGGGGTAGCCCTCGCTGGAACTCCATACCTGTTTGGAAGACTCCATATCCCTGCCGAAGGCTGCGACTCCGGAGGGGCAGTAAATGGGAGCAAAAATACCAAATTTAGGCCTGTGTGAGGCAAATAGAACCCCGTGGGTATCGGTAAAGAAATACTTAATGCCGAAATCCTTTAATATTTCGTCAATGCCTGGCGCGTAAGCACATTCCGGCAGCCAGATTCCTTCCGGCGGACGTCCCAGATGGCGGGTATGCAGATCTACCGCTATGCCTATCTGGGCTTTTACCGCTTCCGGTCTTACCATCATCAGCGGCAGGTAACCATGGGTGGCCGCGCAGGTTAGCACATTAACCATGCCGGCATCCTGAAACTCCCTGAAGGCACTGACAATATTTTTACTGTAAACATTACAAAAGATATTCCTGGCCCGCCGGAAATTGTCCTGATACATTAATGCCGTTTTGTGGAACGGCGTTTCATAAGTCCTGCCGGCCTCTTTGTCTGCCAGTTCGATTAATTTGTCCAGATAGCGGATATATCTTTCTTGCAGCAAGTGATCCGTCAGCATAGATATTAAGGTGGGAGAAAGGGACATGGTAATCTTGAAGGGAACGTTTTCTTCCCGCAGGCGCCCGAAAACTTCCAGCAGAGGGATATATGTTTCTGTTATGGCTTCGAACAGCCATCGTTCTTCCAGATAATTTTCGTTTTCTGGATGGCGTACAAATGGTAAATGAGCGTGTAAAACCAGTGCTAGGTAACCCTTGGGCATCCGGTTTCCTCCTCGTATCATATATTTAATCCCCCAACAAAGAACTAAGGAAAATACCCTTAACTGAGAAAATTATGGTCCGCTGCTCAAGCTATTAATGATAATTCTCCCTGCGTCCCGGAGAACTTATGCCCAGTGGCAAGGCTCCCATGCGTTGATTAATATCTTCAATAATTACTGGTGAACTGACGCCCATTTGATAGCGAATGGTTCTGTACAGGCCTTCGATCCACATCCACTCTTCATCAAGGGAATTAGAAAGGGACGCTCTGGGGGTTGATACTACATTAGAGCGTAATATGGTTATAAATTTTCCATCCGGGAACATTCTTCCCAAATCAACACAAAAAGAACGGTCAGGCTTGGCAAGGTCGAAATGCCAGTTATCGGTGAAATCGGGCAAATTAATATCCACAAAGCTGTTGGCATTGTGGCCGTTAAAATGTGTGCCGGTAACGTCATATACCCGCAACACCGGACGGGTGTTGCTCCACGCTCCCACACCGTGGGCCGCTTCGAATTCATCCTGCTTGGTGGCGGTAATTTCCCAGTAGGCATATAGCCAGTTGGGATCTCGTACCAGTAGCACCAGGCGGTTGATACCGTAGGCATGCGGTAGTTCCGGCAGCGGTTCCCTGGCTGGCGGCTCCGTAACCAGCGGGCAAAGCTCACCGGCTGTTTCATGTTTAAAACCCGGAGTCTTTGACACCGGACCGGGCTTTTGTTGCTTTTGTTTGTGCAGCCCGGGCCATACAAAAAAGGCTACAAGAAGGATGACTATCAAGGCTCCCAGTAGCCAAGGTATAAATGCGCTCATTTATTGCCCTCCTTTGGTGATGTGCGGCTTGGCTTGAGTCCGAACAAAAAATACTTTTTTTATTATTGCCAGCCCGGGGCTAATTATAATCAACAATTTTTTCGGCATATAGCGCCGCTTAAGCATTAGTATGCAAACATATTGGTTTGCCGGAAGGCAGCGCACTTCAAAACACACGGCACAGATGATATCATTAGTAATTAATGTTTTATGTATCAGGATTTTGAAAGGAGGATTTTATGAAAAAACCCGATGATATAAAAATAAAAAAAATATTAACCGAAGCCAAAACCATAGCGGTAGTTGGCCTGTCAGCCAAACCCCACCGGGCCAGCTACAGGGTGGCGGAATATATGCAAAAAGAGGGCTACCGCATTATACCTGTTAATCCATCCCTCAAACAGGAGGTGCTGGGGGAAAGGGCTTACCCGGATCTGGCTTCGGTGCCGGAAAAGATTGACATAGTTAATATATTTAGAAAAAGCGAGGATGTGCCGGCTGTGGTGGAAGACGCTCTGCCTGTTAACCCCCGGTGCATCTGGATGCAACTGGGTATTGTAAATGAAGGGGCCGCCGCCAGGGCTACGGAAAACGGTATTGCTGTCATTATGGACCTTTGCCTGATGGTAGAGCACAAAAGGATTTTGGGAGCATCAACCTGTGGGGAAGGCAATCTCTGATGGTAGTGCATAACAATATCGGGAAAATCTTGGCAGTATTGTCCCGGCTATACCCTGATGCCCGCACCGAACTGGTATTCCGTAATAATTTTGAACTATTAATAGCGGTGATGCTCTCCGCCCAGTGTACCGACAGACAGGTTAATAAAATTACAGCAAAGCTTTTTAAAAAATATCATAACCCAGATGATATTGCTGTCCTGACCCCGGATGAATTGGCTCAGGACATCAGAGAGTGCGGGCTTTATCGCAATAAAAGCAAAAACATTGTCAATACCTGCAGGATGCTGGTGGAAAGATACGGCTCAGAAATACCGGCTGATATGGACGAGCTTCTGTCTCTGCCCGGGGTAGGCAGAAAAAGCGCCAGTGTTGTTTTAATAGTTGCTTTCGGCAAACCGGCCATGCCGGTAGATACTCATGTTTTTCGCCTGGCCCGGCGTTTGGGGCTTTCCCGGGGCAAGACTCCGGAAGCTGTAGAAAAAGATCTGTTAGCTATTATCCCTCCGGACCAACTGGGACATGTGCACCACTGGATTATCTACCATGGCCGGCGGGTATGTTCAGCCAGAAAGCCTCGTTGCAAAGAGTGTGCATTGCAAAATTTATGTCCGTCCCGCCAGCCTCAGGACGGATTCCGGAGTGAAGATTAATGCATATAGTTTTGGTGGAGCCGGAGATACCCGCTAATACCGGAAATATTGCCCGCACCTGCGCAGTAACGGGTACGGCTCTCCATCTGGTGAGACCTCTTGGGTTTTCCACGGAAGATAAATACTTAAAAAGGGCCGGCCTTGATTACTGGCATTTGGTGGAGATTCATTATTATGACAGTTTCGGGGAATTAGCGGAAAATTACCCCCATAGTAAATTTTACTATATATCAACCAAAGGAAACAAAAGCTACCATCAGGCTTCCTTTGGACCTGACGATTTCCTTGTTTTCGGCAAGGAAACCAGAGGACTGCCCGGGGTACTACTCAAATCAAATGCGGAACACTGCCTGCGTATACCCATGATTGGGAACGTCAGGTCATTGAACCTGGCCAATTCGGTGGCGCTGGTGCTTTATGAGGCTCTTCGGCAGCAAAATTTCCCCGGGTTTAGATGAGAGGGGAAGGAATGTCTCCAACTTACGTGGCGCTGGCAGAAAGGGATTACATCATGGTCAGGCGAATTCTACCCTTGAAACAGTCATGCGGGGATTTGCGGAATGTTTATGGTGCTAAAAAATAATTGAAGAATTTATGAGGGGGGACTGTTGTGAGTTTAAGTGTATCAGAACTTAAAAAGGCTATGGAAAAGGAAGGTTATATTTGCGAAGATGATATAGCCGTTACGGTATATCTGGCCCTTACCCTGAAAAAGCCACTGCTGGTGGAGGGTGCTCCGGGAGTAGGTAAAACCGAGATCGCCAAGGTTCTAAGCCGGGTATTCAATACCGAACTGATCAGGCTGCAGTGCTATGAGGGTCTTGATGAAAACAAAGCCCTTTATGAATGGAATTACCAGCGCCAGTTGCTAAAAATTCAAATCATGAAAGATACTGCGGACTCGACAGCCCTGGAGAAGGACCTTTTTGACAGGGAGTATCTGCTGGAACGGCCCCTTTTGAAGGCCATTCAGGCCGACAGAAGGGTGGTGCTGCTGGTGGACGAGGTGGACAAGGTGGATGAGCCCTTCGAGGCCTTTTTATTTGAACTGCTGTCGGATTTCCAGGTTTCCATCCCGGAACTGGGAACTCTGGAAGCGGTACAAATTCCCATTGTGGTCCTCACCAGCAACGGTGACAGGGAGCTTTCCGACGGGCTCAAGCGAAGGTGTGTATATCTTTACATTGATTATCCGGACATTGAAAAAGAAGTAAAAATACTGCTGATTAAAGTGCCCGAGGCAGGGGAGAAGCTGTCCAGGGAGATAGCAGGGGCGGTTAATTTCATCAGGGCCAACCTGGATCTGCGCAAACAGCCGTCCATAGCGGAAACTATCGACTGGGCCAGGGCCCTGGTAGCCCTGCACGCGGATGCGCTGACGGCCGATAGCATGGCCGATACGTTAAACCTGCTGGTAAAGAACCGCGATGATCGTGAGCAGATATTGGAGGGGGCCAACCTGATGAACATATTGGGGAGGGGTTCCCTAAAGGTGAATGCGGCGGGCGAGGCGGGCTGCGCTTGCGGCGGGCATACCCACGGGGCGGGATCACACTGCCATCACCAGCACAAATAGGGAAGCCGTTGAAAAGGGGGGTATTTTATGGACGGCTCCAAGGTTGCTGAAGCGGTTGCCCTGGCGGAGAGTCAGGCCGGGAATACCATTCAGTATAGTTTAATAAAATTTATCCGTATTTTAAGGCAGCTTGGGGTACGGGTCAGCTCAGCCGAGGCCATTGACGCCTTCCAGGCTCTTACCCGGGTGGATATGGTGAACAGGGAGCAGTTCAGGGCGGCCTTAAGGTCCTGTCTGGTTAAAACCAAACCGGAACGCAATGTGTTTGAACTGGCCTTTGATCAGTTTTTTGTAGAACCTGAAGAAAAACAAAGACGGCGGGAGCTGCGCAGAAAACAGGAAGAAGAAAGGCAGGACCAGCTTTCCCGGGCCGAGTCAGAGCTCATGGAAGTACTGGGGGACTGGCAGGAAGGAGACACGCAGCTTACCCCGGAGCAGTTGAAAACTTTCTCCAGCATGCCCAGGGCAGAACAGGAAAGAATGAAGGATATCCTGGAGAGAATGAAGGCCAATCCGGTGAATAATCCTGGTGAATTAATAGCCAGGGTAATGCAGTCGTCCCTGAACTACTGGCGTTACCACATGTTAAAAGCCGAGTCCGCCCGGGGGGGCATCAGCCGGGAATTGGAGGCGCAGCTTACCGGCGAGGAAGAACTGGATGAAATCATAGAAGGGGTGCAGGCTGAGTTTTACCGGAAACCCGAGGATGATATACTTTACAAGGACATGCAGAGTATAGAAGATCAGGATCTGGTCAAAGTGACCGCGCTAATCCAGAGGATATCCTCCAGGCTGGCCACCGGCCTTTCCCGCCGTTTTCGCAGAAGCAGCCGCAGGCAGCAAATTGATATCAGAAGGACTATGCGGCAAAATATTAAATACGGCGGAACTCCCCTGGAACTCCGTTACCGCTCCCGCAGGCCTTTCCGCCCGGAGTTGCTGTTGATTTGCGATGTGTCCGCTTCCATGGCCCGCTACGCCAGGTTTGTGTTGCAGTTCATTTACGGGCTTAGTAGTGCGGTCAGGGGTATAGAGAGTTTTATTTTTTCAGAGAACATGGAGAGGGTAACGCCTTATTTTAATAGGGGCCGCGGCTTTGCGGATACAATGACGGACATTGTGAACAACAGTAAGCAGTGGGGGAAATCCACCAATTTGCATGCTGCGCTGGGTACTTTTATTGATAATTACAGTGATTTAATATCCTCCGACAGGATACTGCTGGTGGTGAGCGATACCAGAACATTGTCCCCGGCCGGGGCCGCAAACCTGCTGCAGGACATCAAAAAGAGACTGGGCAAAATTATCTGGCTGAATACCCTGCCGGGAAAAGATTGGGGAGCTTACCCCACAGTGGCGCTGTTTGAAAAGCATTTTCCCATGTACGAGTGCAATACCATTGCACATCTGGAAAAGGTGCTCCACTGGCAGGTATTCAAAAACGCCTGAAGTGTTGTTTATGATTATAGGAGTTGGTGACTATGGCTGTAAAAACCAGGGAAACGGTGGTGCATCTGCCGGGCAAAAACGTTAGCCTGGCGGTGGTAAGGGATGTGGAGGAACTGATTACCGATCCCGCCGATGAGGACAAGGTGCCCCTGTGGGCGGAAATATGGCCCGCCGCCCGGGGTCTGTCTGAATACATCTGGAACGGTATTGATTTCAGCGGGCAGACTGTGCTGGAGCTTGGGGCCGGGCTGGGGCTTGCCGGGGTAATTTGCGGGCTCAAAGGAGCCATAGTAACCTTTTCCGATTACCAGGCCTCCGCCCTGGAAATTGCGTCCATGAACGCCCGGAAGAACGGCCTGTCCGGGGTGGATTTTTTTCTGGGCGACTGGAGGGACTGGAAGCTATCCTGTCAGTTTGACTGGATAGTTGGTTCGGATATATTATACGACCCTAAATTTCACCCTTACCTGCGCAAAATAATTGCTGCCAACTTACAGCCCGGGGGCAGCCTGCTCTTCTCCCACCCGGGCAGAAAGCCGTCGTTTCAGTTTGTTGAGCAGTGGGAGCGGGATTACGGCTGCATATTCCGCCATACCATGGTTCCAGTTAACATTGAAGATCCGCATTTCCCTTATTATGAGATACATATACACCATCTGCAGGGTATCATGGAGTTGCCGAAGAAATAGGCATCCATGCTGCCTGCAATATTTCATTAATGAGGTTAATCAGGAAGGGTGCTATATATTGTTCGTACATCTTCACGTCCACACCGAATATAGCTTGCTGGACGGCGCGGCCCGGATTAAAAGCGCCGTCAAATCGGCCAGGGAAATGGGCATGCCGGCCCTGGCCGTGACCGACCACGGCAGCATGTTCGGGGTGGTTGATTTTTATAAAGCCTGCCGGAAGGAAGATATAAAACCCATACTGGGCTGCGAGGTGTATGTGGCGCCCCGTACCATGGCCGACCGCACACCCCGGGTGGACGATAACCTGTACCATCTGGTGTTGCTGGCGGAAAACGAGGAGGGCTACAGAAACCTGCTGCAACTGGTATCCATGGCCTATACCGACGGGTTCTACTATAAACCCCGGGTGGACAGGCAGGCCCTGGCTTCCCACAGCAAAGGTCTAATCGCTCTGTCCGGCTGCATCGCCGGGGAGGTGGCCAGGCGCTATCTGGCCGGTGAGTCTGATAAGGCCCGCCAGGCAGCCATGGAATACCGTGATATATTCGGCAAGGAAAATTTTTTTCTAGAGCTTCAGGATCACGGCTTTGCCGAACAGAAAACTGCCAACCGGGAATTAATCGCCCTGCACAAGGAAACGGGTATACCCATGGTGGTTACCAATGACGTCCATTACGTGCGCCGGGAACATGCAGAGATGCAGGATGTGCTGCTGTGCATCCAGACCGGCAAAACAGTGGACGACCCGGCCAGGATGAAATTCCAGTCCCAGGAGCTGTACCTTAAAAGCGAGGAGGAAATGAGCCTGGTGCTTGGGGAACACCGGGAGGCCATGGATAATACGGTGCGGATTGCCGAAAGGTGCAATGTGGAACTGTCCTTCGGCACGCTGCACCTGCCGGTGTATAAAGTGCCTGAGAATTATACGGTGGACAGCTACCTGGAGGAAAGGTGCCTGGAGGGTATCAAATGGCGTTTCGGGGAAATGAGCGAGCCTGTTCGCCAGCGGCTGGAATTCGAGTTAGCTGTCATCAGGCAGATGGGCTTTTCGGCCTATTTTTTAATCGTATGGGATTTTATTCATTTTGCCAGGGAAAATAAAATACCCGTAGGTCCGGGCCGTGGCTCCGCCGCGGGCAGTATAGTGGCCTATGCGCTGGGCATTACCAACATCGATCCGCTGAAATACAATCTGCTCTTTGAGCGCTTCCTGAACCCGGAGAGAGTATCCATGCCTGATATTGACATAGATTTCTGCTTTGAACGCAGGGCCGAGGTCATCAGCTACGTGGCCAGGAGGTACGGTGCGGACCGGGTGGCCCAGATTGCCACCTTCGGTACCATGGCAGCCAGGGCTGCCATCAGAGATGTGGGCAGAGCACTGAACATACCTTACGGCGAGGTGGACCGGGTGGCCAAAATGGTGCCCATGGAATTACATATAACTCTGGAAAAAGCCCTGCAGGACTCACCGGATTTAAAGGAATTATATGATTACAACCCCCAGATTAAGAAGCTGATTGACATGGCGGTGCTGCTGGAAGGAATGCCCAGGCACGCCTCCACCCACGCGGCCGGGGTAGTTATTACCAGGGAGCCGCTAACCTACTACCTGCCACTGTACAAGGCTGCCGACGGTCCCCTGACTACCCAGTTCGCCAAGGACCAGGTGGAGGAACTGGGGCTTTTGAAAATGGACCTGCTGGGTTTGCGCACACTAACGGTGATAGCCGACGCGCTAAAGATGATCGAACAGAGCAGGGGTATAGCCCTGGATATTGACTCTATTTCCCTGGAGGATCCAGCCACCTATGCCCTGCTTATACGCGGTGAGGGAGCGGGGGTGTTCCAGCTTGAAAGTAGCGGCATGAGGGCCATTCTTAAGGAACTGAAGCCCGAGGTATTTGAGGACATAGTAGCCCTGGTGGCCCTGTACCGCCCCGGCCCCCTGGGCAGCGGCATGGTGGAGGACTTCATCAAAAACAAGCACGGCCTGAAGGTGGTCACTTACCTGCATCCCAAACTGGAGCCCATATTAAAGGACACCTACGGGGTGATATTGTACCAGGAGCAGGTCATGCGGATTTCCTCGGACCTGGCAGGTTTCACCCTGGGAGAGGCGGATTTGCTGCGGCGGGCCATGGGTAAGAAAAAAGCCGAAATTATCGCCGGTCTGCGGGCTCAGTTTGTGGAGGGCGCGGTAAAAAACAGCGTTGATGCCGGTATAGCCGGCCAGATATTTGACCTGATGGAATATTTCGCGGGTTACGGCTTTAACAAAAGCCACAGCGCCGCCTACGCGCTGGTTTCATATCAGACTGCCTATTTAAAAGCCAATTACCCGGTGGAGTATATGGCTGCCCTTTTAACGTCGGTGCGGGACAATACCGACAAGGTGGCTGTGTACGTGGAGGAAAGCCGCCGTATGGGCATTGAGGTACTACCGCCGGATGTTGATGAGAGTAGGGAAAGTTTTACGGCGGTGGGCGGCAAGATACGTTTCGGCCTGGCAGCCATAAAAAATGTTGGCCTGGCGGCGGTGGAGACCATTATAGAGATAAGGGAAAAGGGAGGGCCATTTGAAAGCTTTGCTGATTTTTGCAGCCGGCTGGACACCCGGGTGGTCAACCGTAGGGTTCTGGAAAACCTTATCAAAGGAGGAGCTTTTGATTCACTGGGTTACCACCGGGCCCAGTTGATGACTGCGGTGGACGCAGGCCTGAGCCTGGCCCAGCTGAGCCAGAAGGAAAAGGCCAGCGGCCAGCTATCGCTCATGGATTTCTGGGGGGAAGAAGCCAGAGAAACCCTTGTCCTGAATATTCCAGATATTGATGAATATCCCCGGGCCGAAATGTTGTCCCTGGAGAAGGAAGCCTTGGGCCTTTATATCAGCGGCCATCCCCTGCTTGAGTACCGCCGTGCCCTGACGGAGCAGGCCGGATGTACCATAGCCGAGGCCAGGGGCCTGCAAGAGGACGGAAATGTCACCATCGGGGGTATGTTTAACTCCATTAAGCGTATAAACACACGCAAGGGCGATCCCATGGCCTTTGCCACTCTGGAGGATTTAACCGGCAGTATAGAAGTAGTGTTTTTTCCCCGGCCGTACCAGCAGTATCAGAAGCTGCTGGTCAGCGACGCAGCCGTACTGGTTAAGGGCAAGCTGAATGCCGGCGGCGAGGAGCCCAAAGTTCTCGCGGATGAGATACTATCCTTGCATAAAAAGATGGACGGTGAGCTTTATATAAAAACAGACGGGATGAGCCGTGACGATCTATCCAGGGTTAAGATGATCCTGCGCTCATATCCGGGTCCCTCACCAGTTTTCTTATACAACCAGAAGGAAAAGAAATTGTCTAAAACCTCCGGAGACCACTGGGTAGACCTATCCAGCCCGGTGACGGGCGAATTGAAAAAGATGCTGGGTGCGTCTAATGTCAGGATTAAGGAATTGTAACCATGTTTCTTGCCAATTCGCTCCGGCATGTGCTATGATTTGCTTGTAAAGCAGGAAATTTAGGGGTGATGAAAGTGTCTGAGCAGCCCGATGTTGCGGGGGAATATATTGTGATTAAAGCGCTGGATAACGGCGTTACCATTTATGGCTTGACCAGGGGCAAGGATACTAAATTCCACCATTCTGAAAAGCTAGATAAGGGTGAAATTATGGTGGCCCAGTTTACTGAACATACAGGCGCTATAAAAATCCGGGGGAGGGCGGAAGTCCTGACCAAGCACGGCAGGCTTACAACTTCCGACTGAAAATAAAGTATCCAGGGCTTTTGCTCTGGATATACTTATTTTTGATTGCTGAAAAAAGGAATACCGGTATTTTGGTAGAAGTGACTATTGTCGTATCGGTAATTAATGGCGTGAGGGGGACATCTGGCGTGTGGACTGTGGTTTATATAGCACCTAATAAGAAAGAGGCAGAAAAAATGAAAAACAAGCTGTCCGCCGAAGGCCTGCTGGTAAAAATAAGGTCAGTAGGCTTGCCCCAGACAGGAGATAACGGTCCGGTGGAGGTGCTGGTACCGGAATCCGAAGTGGATGAGGCTATGGAGATAATAAATTCCATTTAAATGCTATTATTTTTAACAATGAAAGTTTATATTAATATTATATTTAATTCCGATGCCGGTGTACGTACTGATGTGCCGGCAGCAGTCTTTTTTGCCCCTGTAAGGCGTATTCAAATGGGGACATTCCTTCGTGAAAATTATGAAGAAGTAAGGAATATAGGCAACATAAGAAGGTGTGTCCCCTGACCTCTACGGGTAATTGCAGGCGCCGGGGTCCGGGCGAGCTAATTCAAAGGGGGCAATTTCATTGCAGAGGATAGGTGTACTGACCAGTGGCGGTGATTCTTCAGGGATGAATGCCGCTATCAGGGCAGTGGTGCGCAAGGCAATTTATCATGGTCTGGAGGTAATAGGGATACGCCGTGGCTATACCGGCTTTGTAGAGGCCGATATGGATCCCATGAACCTCGGCTCTGTGGCGGATATTGTTCACCGTGGGGGAACAATACTGCGCACTGCCCGCTCGGAAGTTTTTTCCACCCCTGAAGGCAGGAAAAAAGCTTATGATAACGTTAAGCGTTTCGGTTTGCAGGGTTTGGTGGTAATCGGCGGGGATGGCTCCTTCCGGGGCGCCCTGGCTTTCCATAAGGAATACGGCCTTCCCGTGATGGGTGTTCCGGGAACCATTGACAACGATATTAACGGCACCGATTATTCCATCGGTTTCGACACTGCCGTAAATACCGTGGTTGACGCGGTGAACAAAATAAGGGATACCGCCACATCCCACGAAAGAACCTTTATCATTGAGGTTATGGGTCGTGAGTCAGGCAATATAGCCCTGCATGCCGGGCTGGCTTCCGGGGCGGAAACTATAATGATTCCGGAAGTACCCTTGGGTATAGACGATATCTGTGAAAAGCTCAACCGGGGCCACAGGCGGGGCAAGCTGCACAGTATTATAATAGTGGCCGAAGGGGCGGCCAGCGGAATAGAAATAGGACGCTTGATTAAAGAAAAAACCGGTTTTGACACCAAGGTGACCATACTGGGACATATTCAGAGGGGCGGTACTCCCACAGCCTTTGACCGCATCCTGGCCAGCAGTCTCGGTGCCAAGGCCGTGGAACTGCTGATGAAAGGCGAAAAAAATAAGATGGTTGGTATGGTTTCCGGCAAGGTGGTGTCAAAGGACTTGCAGGAAGCAATATCCAGCAGCAAAAATATCGCCATGGATATGTACGACCTGGCCGGTATCCTGTCCATTTGAGGGGGATCTGTATGAGGCGAACTAAAATTGTATGTACCATTGGGCCTGCCAGCGAGCGGGTGCCCACTCTGATCAGGATGATGCAGGCGGGCATGAATGTGGCCAGGCTTAATTTTTCTCACGGAACCCACGAGGAGCATGCCCTCAGGATAGCGGCCATCCGGGAGGCTGCGGCGAAAGCCGGAAAAAATGTGGCTATCCTGCTTGACACCAAGGGTCCGGAGATACGCCTGGGCTATCTGGAGACTGAGCCCATTATGCTGGAAGCCGGCCAAAAGGTAACCCTGACCACCAGGGATATGAAGGGAACCGCCCAGGAACTGCCGGTAACTTATAAATGGCTGCCCCGGGACGTGATGCCCGGCGACAGAATATTGATTGCAGACGGGCTGATAGAATTAAGGGTACTGGATACCACCAGAAAAACTGTTGAATGTGAAATTGTCAACGGAGGAGAAATAGCCTCCCAGAAAGGTATCAACCTGCCCGGTGTTTCACTGGGGATACCGGCGGTAACGGACCGCGACATTGACGATATACTTTTCGGCATTAAACAGGGATTGGATTTCATTGCCGCCTCCTTTATCAGGAAGGCCAACGATATACTGGCCATCAGACAGATTGTGGAGGAATCCGATGCCGATCTTGATATCATCGCCAAAATAGAGAGCCGCGAGGGTGTCAGCAACCTTGATGAAATCATTAAGGTTGCTGACGGCATCATGGTGGCCAGGGGGGACCTGGGGGTCGAGATACCGGTGGAGGAAGTTCCCCTGATCCAAAAAACCATTATAGATAAATGCAACAAGGCGGGCAAACCGGTTATTACTGCCACCCAGATGCTGGAATCCATGATCCATAATCCCCGCCCCACCCGCGCCGAGGCCAGCGACGTAGCCAACGCCATATTTGACGGGACGGATGCCATCATGCTTTCCGGCGAAACCGCCGCCGGCAAATACCCGGTAGAAGTTGTGCAAACCATGGCCCGAATATCTGAAAAAGCCGAATCTGCTTTGCATTACGACCAGATTCTGGCCTCCAAAAGGCACGGGCTTGCGCGCACCGTAACCGACGCTATCAGTCATGCCTCCTGTTCCATAGCCCAGGACCTCGGGGCATCAGCCATAATCACATCCACCGAGACAGGGCTAACCGCCAGAATGGTCAGTAAATACCGCCCGCTAGCGCCCATTACCGCCGTTACTCCAGTTCATAAGGTAATGCGCAAGATGTCTTTAATCTGGGGTGTTTATCCAATATATATGGAAAGGGCCAGAGATACGGATTCCATGATTTCTTCGGCCATAGAGATGTCCCTGAACGAAGGTGTAATTAACCCGGGTGATCTGGTAGTGGTTACGGCCGGAGTTCCGGTCAGCGTGCACGGTACAACTAACTTGATCAAGGTGCACACCGTAGGGGATATACTGGCCAGGGGCACCGGCATTACACCAAAATCCGTAACCGGCCGGGTAAGAATCTGCTTGACCGTAAAAGATGCCCTGGATAAAATTCAGCCCGGGGACATTCTGGTCACCCAGACCACAGACAGGGATTACATACCCGCCATTGAAAAAGCTGCCGGCCTGATTACCGAGGTGGGCGGGCTTACATCTCACGCCGCCATTGTAGGGCTGGAATTCGGTGTACCTACGGTGGTGGGCATAGAATCCGCCACCGCCATTTTAAATGATGGTGAAGTTGTGACCGTGGACGGCCAGAGGGGGCTGGTATATAAGGGCACCGCCAGGGTCCTCTAGGCGGCCGTTGAAAAACTGCGCCTGGCTTTGTCAGGCTTGCCGTCTAGTGCTCACGTACTTCCAGTACGCTCCGCGCTGTCCGGCTTCACCTTTCGCGCCATGCTTGTTTTTGAACGGCCTTTGGAGCAACAGTTTTCTAGGCGGCTGGTGAAAAACTGCGTCTGGCTTTCAACAATTGGAGGATTATTCATGTTGTTCCCCGGGGCATGCTAACCCGGGGAGTTGATTTTTTATGGCCGAAACAATCACGGGTTTTCTGGGTTCACTGGGGCTGGGAGGACTGTTCCTGGGTTCAATAATAGAAGCACTGGGCATACCCTTCCCCGGCGGACTGATGATCATATTCGCCGGAATGCTGGTGAACAATGGTGAAATGGGTTTTGCCTGGTCGCTTATTCTGGCCGTAGGAGGTTTTAGCCTGGGGGCCGGGGCGGCTTTCTTGCTGGGAAAGTATATCGGCGAACCATTATTTGATAAGGTTGGTAAATATCTTAAAATCACTCCTGCCGGGCTGGACAGGGCCAGAAGCTGGATGAGGCATTCCGCAGCCGCCTTTATTATTTTCGGACGTTTCGTTCCCATGGTCAGCAACCTTACACCATATGTGGCCGGGATGAGCAAACTGCGAACAGAAAGGTTTTTTTTGTACAACACTATTTTTGCAGTGTCCTGGGCCTCTTTTTATTTAATCGTGGGCATGTTTTTTTCCCACTACCTACCGGCGTTGCTGGATTTCACCGGTTCCCGGCTGCCCTTTCTGGCAGCAGGCGCCGTATTGCTGTATATAGCTACGGGTTATATCATAAGAAGAAAGATAAATATGTAATTTTAACCTTGCGGATTCCGGTTGATAATTCTTTTCATGGGAGGGAATTTTATTTTTTTATAGAACAAATTATTATATATTTCAACATCTTTTAAGGGGAGTGGCAGATGCGTTTAATACCCGTGAGTTCCCTTAACCCAGGCTTTAAAATTGCCCGTTCTGTATATAACAGTAACGGGCAGGTTTTGTTGAGCGCAGGAACTAAGCTTACGGTTAGGTTTATTAAAAAGTTGAAAAGGTTGGGCATACAGCGGATTTATGTGGATGACGGACTTTTGCCCGACATAGAAATAGAGGATGTTATTTTAGAGGAGACGAGAAAGCAGGCAGTTTCAAGGGTTAAGGCTTTCATGACCGGCTTTGGCCCGGAAAAAAAGATTACCGTAAAAAAGGCTGCGGTAGTATGCAGGGACATGATGGATTCGGTGATTGAAATCACCGATCAGTTGATGGTAAACCGCAGCATGCTGGTTAATATGCAGGATATCCGGACCTATGATGAATATACCTTCGGTCATTCAGTAAATGTGTGCGTGCTGTCCCTGTTAGCCGGGATAAACCTTGGCTACGACCCTAAGAGGCTGGTTCAGCTTGGGTTGGGCGCCATCATGCATGACATTGGCAAGACACTGGTACCGGCCAAAATAATAAATAAGCCCGAACGGCTCACCCCCGATGAATTCGAAGAGGTAAAGAAGCACTGTCAATACGGCGCCAAGCTAATAAAACAGGCGGGTTTCGACGGCGCCTTGGTGTCGGCGGTAGCGCTTCAGCACCACGAAAGACATAACGGCGAAGGTTACCCCCGGGGGATAAAAGAAGATCGCATACACGAATTTGCCCGTATAGTTGCCGTGGCGGATACCTACGACGCCATTACCTCGGACCGGGTATATAAAAAGGCATCGCTGCCCCATGTGGCTTACGAGATGCTGGCCGGTTCCGGAGATTACGATTTTGATTACTCTGTGGTGAATGCTTTTTTGCATAATATTGCAGCCTACCCTACCGGTACCTTTGTGGAACTGAATACGGGTGAACTGGGTGCGGTGGTGGAAACCTTTAGGGGGAATTCACTTCACCCCAGGGTAAGGGTGTTGTTCGCACCGGATGGAAGTTATATGGAAAATTGTTATGAAATCAGTTTGCACGAGGAGCCGGGTCTGAGTATTATTAGGGTATTGGATGATTTAGACTGTCCCACCGTTGCTGTGGAAGAATTAAGAAAAAACATAGGCTAAGCGCAAATGCGACAGGGGACGATTCTCCCCTATCGCATTTGCGCTCTATAGCGGTACAATTTTTAACTGGCCCTTGGCGGCCAGTTTGTCGTCTTTTATAATCAGTGCCCCCAGAATGCCTTCTATGGACATGGCGAACTCTACCGCCTTTTCCATGTCTATGTATTCTTTAACCATATTACCTGTGGCGGTGGCCACGGCGTCGGCCAAAGGGGTGGAGGGGGAGAGTATTACCACCGCGTCGGCGCTGCCGTAGCTGAGGGAGTGCCCCACGGTGCCGGAGGATGTGCAAATGCCCAGCGGGGTCTGCTCCGGGCGAATTTCCAGGGCCAGGTGGCTGGAAAGAACCGACCTGCCGGCAAATATGCCGATACGGCGGATGGAATTGCTTTTGATGAAAATATCACCGCCGTTTTCCACGATTACATCCCGGGAGCGCCTGGCGATGGCCCTGCCCACTTCTTCGGCAACGGCCCCGGCCACCGCGGCCATGGGGCCGACTCCTGCGGTTTGCCCCGCCTCCGCCATAATGCCGGCAATGGCCGGGGCGCCGGGTAGGGGGATATAGGGGACCAGTGAGCGGATAAAACCGGCGTCGGTTTTTATATATTCCTCCAGTGGGGTGCGGCATGCCATTACCAGTTTTTCACACCAGGCCGCCAGTTCCGGGGAATATTGCTGCCTGCGCACCCCTATATCCAGATCGGTTTCTTTTACAGCCACCCTGAAATGTATCAGATCATCCTGGCGGTGCAGTGTACGGTATGTTCTTTCAAAATCCAACTATAGTCTGACCTCCATGGCCCTCATGGGGCATGCCTTCACGCAGAGTTGGCAAACCACACAGTTATCCAGGTTGAAATGTACCTCCATCAAGGGCCTCTCGATGTGTAGCGCCCCGGTGGGGCAGATGGCGGTACAGGCGCCACACATGGTGCATTTCTCCTCGTCCCTGACTATTTCCTGGGTCAAGGCTTGCACAGATACCCCGGCATTTCTGAGGTAATCCAGCCCTTGATCATATTCTTCCCCGGTTAACTCCAAAACCATGGTACCTTCCTTCTGGGGATTGACGTTGGCCTTTACAATGTTAACCATGAGATTATAGTCCTTCACCAGACGATATATGATAGGCATATCGGAAATGTCCGGGCCGAATCTCAGCACTATTTTTTTTGGAGACAATTTCGCTCCTCCTTCCTAAATATCTGCAAATACAATGAAACTGTTGCAAAAGTACATGATGAGCTTATGAAAACAGGGTTAGTGAGCATCAAACAAAGATTCGTGAGCCATCCTTAAGGCCGTTCAAAAACAAGCATGGCGCGGAAGGCGAAGACGGACAGCGCGGAGCGTACTGGAAGGTCAGAGGTCAGGGGACACACCTCCTTCGGAGGAATGTCCCCAATTAATACTGTCCGGCGAGCCTGACAAAGCCAGGCGCAGTTTTTCAACGGCCGCCTAGCACCTGTCATCAACTTGCAAAGCCTTGCCCGAAATGCCATCCACCGGTGACGGCAGTTTTTGCACCGGCTCGGTGAGCAGAAACTTGCCCTCTGTTATCCATTCTTTCAATATGCCGGCAATTTCTCTGGCCTTGGGATAGCTGGACAGCGGGGCGGTGGGTATTTCCCGTTCATTAATCATGATTTTGCCCGATTTTAGCTGAGCGTAGCTTACCATGCCCAGATTGCCGGGAATGCGTTTGGGATAGCCGTCACTGTAATCCACCACCTGAGTATATAAATCCTCATCTCTGGCGGCGGCATACAGGGCTATTTCTTCGTTTAAAATGGGAATGGGTATGCCCACGCCCACTGACAGGGTGGCGCCGTAGCCTATATAGCTGGTGCCCACCAGCCATTTGGGGCTCATTTCCTTTAGATTGCCTATTAGTGCCAGGGTGCCGCCGGCAGGTCCCAAGTTATTATCATCCTCATCCTTTTGAATGGATGGGAAATGCTGGGTGCCGTGCCAGGCCACGTATCCCGCGCCGCCCCCAAGGAAAATCCGGGTGCCCTGGCCAATGGTCATAAAATGAGGATCTTTAAGCAACGGGCTTAACTGGCCGGAGGTGGAATAGTGGGCGTTGCCCAGACGGGGCTTGAGCATTCCCATGTAGGTGTAAATTGTCTGGTTACTTGTGTTGACGGCGCAATTATAGTTTTGATAGCAGTTTCTGGGGTTGAACAGAAACGCTTCATTAATGTCGTTAATGGTGATGGTGGTTTCCAGTTCCTTGCGGGGGTAGCAGTGGGTGCCGTAGCTGGTTGCTTTTAACCGCACGGCTTTTCCTGCAACCAGGTCCTGAATAACGTGACCCCCGCCGTATCTGAACTCACCGGGGAAATTGTTGTTCAGCGGGTCATCCTCGGGAACCTCGGTGGCTCCAATGTAGGCGTCAACTGCAGCGATACCTGCATAAGCGGGCACACCGTTTAGCCACACCTTCTGCATTCTCATTCTAGGGGCCGAGTGTCCGAAGTTAAGGAAAGCTCCGGATGAGCACATGGGGGCAAAGGTTCCGGTGGTTACCACGTCTACTTCCCGGGCGGCCCGGGATAGTCCTTTCTCCTCCACCAGGGCGATAAGCTCTTCCGCCGTTACCACCACTGCCTGGCCTGCTTTAATTTTGGCATTGATTTCTGCGTAGGTTTTTTCCACTAAAAAGCTCTCCTTTCGTCTTTGTTTCTATGCACTCTCTCCCAGATAAGTAAAGCCTCTTCCCGAGAGAAGAGGCCGCAATATCCAGCTTCCCTCTTATCTGTCAGAAGTCTTCACTCCTGCAGGAATTAGCACCATGCTTTATGTTTCAATAAAGCTGGTTGCCGGGTTTCATAGGGCCAGTCCCTCCACCACTCCGGATAAGAGTACATATTAAATTTAGTATTGAATTTAATTACAAAACAAGTCTATCAGCAGTACCGGGCTTTGTCAATTACATTTTATAGAAGTAAACAGGGGTATTGACTTTTCCAGTCATTTCTATATCAATGCATCGTGGTAGGGTGTAAATTTCCTGGCCACACCGGTTTGTTCCGCTGCAGCGGTTACCGCCCTGGCCACCACTTTCGCTACTTTGCCGCTGAACACGGAAGGGATAATATTTTCCGGCCCCAGTTGCTCGGGTGGGATTATCCCGGCCAGGGCGTAAGCGGCAGCCAGGTACATATCTTCATTGATGCAGCTGGCGTGGCAGTCCAGGGCTCCCCGGAAAATGCCGGGAAAGGCCAGCACGTTGTTAATCTGGTTTGGATAATCTGATCTGCCGGTAGCTACTACCCCTACTATATCGTATATATCCTCCGGTGCAATTTCGGGCTCGGGATTGGCCAGGGCAAATACTATGGGACTGCCGTTCATTTGCATGATATCTTCGCGGTTGAGCAGGTCCGGCCCAGAAACTCCGATGAATACATCCGCCCCGCCAAGCACTTCTTTCAGGGAGCCTTGTTTAGCATGGGGATTGGTGTTTTCGGCCAGCCAGGTTTTGGCCCTGTTTCCCGGAGGGGTATGGGGGCCGATGGCTCCCTTGCGGTCACAAACCACAATATTCTCAGCGCCGGCCTTTAGTAGTATTTTTGTTATGGCTACGCCGGCTGCGCCTGCGCCGCTGAGTACGATGCTGCACTGGCGAATATCCTTGTCCACCACCCGGAGGGCATTCAACAGTCCAGCCAGAGTAACTATGGCAGTGCCGTGCTGGTCGTCGTGGAAAACGGGTATGTCCAGTTTCCGGCGCAGGGTTTCTTCTATTTCAAAACATTTGGGTGCAGCGATATCTTCAAGGTTTATGCCGCCGAAAACCGGGGCGATTGCCAGTACAGTACTGATTATTTGTTCCGGATCTTTTGTGTCCAGGCAGATGGGAAAGGCATCAACATTGGCAAAACGCTTAAAAAGGACGGCCTTTCCTTCCATCACCGGCAGGGCGGCGATCGGCCCCAAGTCGCCCAGCCCCAGCACCGCCGTACCGTCGGTGACTATGGCCACGCAGTTGCCTTTCAGGGTAAGCGTATAGGCCAACTCCGGGTCCCGGGCGAGAGTTTCGGAAACCTTTGCCACCCCTGGGGTATATATCAGGGCGAGATCCTCCCGGTTTTCAATCTGGCGTTTTGGGGTGACTTCCAGTTTGCCTCCCATGTGCTTAAGCATTACCCTGTCCGCGATGTGGATAAGCTCCACTCCAGCCAATTTTTCCAGCTTAACGGCAAGTTCCTTCAGTTTTCGGTTGGAGGGCATGTGTACCATTATTTCCCGGACAACGTGGTCGCTGGCAGCAGAGAGCAGGTCTATTGATCCCACGTCGCCTTCCTCTTCAGCTATAGCCGCCAGCACCCCGGCCAGCGTACCGGGTTTGCTCTTCAGCCTGAGCCGGATGATTACGTTAAGTGATGTTGCCATGTTCAGCAGCTCCTTGTTTTGCTTATTAATGATTATTATTAGATTTTATTGGTGGCATGGGAAAATTATAGCAGACTATATGTTTATTTCAAAGCTCAGGCTGGAATTGTGGTGTTTATTTGCAATTGGCTGCCTCCAGGGCGAATTGTTCAGTAAGCCGGTTGATGGCCCTTTTTTCTATACGGGATACATATGATCTGGAAATACCAAGTTTTTTTGCAATTTCCCTTTGGGTTAGCCGGAAACCTTCCTTTAAGCCAAAGCGCAGTACCAGTACCTTTCGTTCCTGGAAGGATAGGTTTACCAGTCTCTTCCATAATCTCTCCTGTTCAAACTGAGAGGATACTATGTCGGATACAGTTTCGGCATCGGTTCCCAGTACGTCGATGAGAGTTATTTCGTTGCCCTCCTTATCAGTGCCCAGGGGTTCGTAGATAGAACATTCCACTTTTGTCTTTTTGCGGGAACGGAAATGCATCAGTATTTCGTTTTCAATGCAGCGGGAAGCATAGGTCGCAAGACGGGTAGATTTTTCGGGGTTGTAAGTATTGATGGCCTTGATTAGACCAATGGTGCCTATAGAGACCAGATCGTCAAAATCCTCTCCGGCTCCGTCAAATTTTTTGATGATGTGAGCCACCAGCCTGAGATTTCTTTCGATGAGCGTTTGCCTGGCGGCTTCGTCACCGGCCAGCATTTTCTCCAGGTAAATGTTCTCCTCTTCTTCTGATAGCGGTTTTGGGAAACTGTTATTAGAAACATAGGAAACCAGCAGCGCAAGCCCATTCACCATTGATACCACGGCCAGAGTCCACAACCCGAGCAACATCAAATCCCCCCCTGAAAGAAATGGTCGTATATCATATGGTGTAGAGGGTGAAAAAGTGCCAGTCCGGGTAGAAAAATTTTATGTTAGATACCCGTTTCGCTAAAGACGATTAACCGGCCTGTTGGATTCGTACAGTTTTCAAGTTAATTACCAGGGATTGGATATTAATTGTTATGGAGTTAAAGTTGTATTTTACTGTTAATTCATAGCCAGGCTGCTAGCGATATAGCAGCCTGGTACGATGGCGAAGAATTTGTCGTTGTGGCATCAAATGTCACTGAATCCGAACAGGCTATGAGACTGGCGGAAAGAGTTCGTACAGTGATTTGCAATGAAAAATTTTATGTTGATGCTTTTTCTCTAGCAGTATCAATAAGCGTTGGAGTCGCGTTAAGAATGCCTGATGATACGGTAGATACGTTATAAAGCGGGCGGACGATAACCTCTATAAAGCCAAAAAAAAAGGGGCAGGAACCGGGTGGTGTTTGGATAACAAAGAACACCGATCAGTAAAGGGGAGGTAAATAAAATATTGCAATTATTTCCACAATACGATATAGTTACAACAAACAATACAGTAAGGAGTAGTAGTAATGCGTATGATAAATGTAACAGACATTAGGACAAATATCCGCGAGATTCTATCAGAGGTGGTGAAGACCAAAAAGCCAGTCGTAATCCTTCAGCGTTCCAAACCGGTTGCATATCTGGTTGATTCGGAGGTGTTTGAAAACATGCAAAGGCACGAAGAGTCAGAGTCTGGCTTATTGGCCAAGAGTAGGAAGGAAAGCTTGGACAGGATATTAAAACTACGGGCAAAGGTATTTAAAAAGACTGGTGTTCAAAGTGACTCAACCCCATTAATCCGTGAGTTACGGGAAGGTCTGGGGCGTCATGAGTAACTATATTTGCTTAGATGCGTCCGTGTTTGTAAAAATACTAGTGGAGGAAGAGGATAGTGAAAAAGCTACTGCCTTAATGCAAAAGATTATTCAAAGTGGGCAGTTGATCGTCTTGCCGCAGTTTGCATGGGCCGAAGTCGGAAGTGTCCTTAGGAAGAAGCGCAGAAGAAACGAGTTGGCCGTACAGGAAGCAGACGACCTGTGGCTTGAGTTTAGGCAGTTTCCTGGGATCGAATATATGTCAGATGATGCAGTAATGGATCGGGCATGGAAAATCAGTCGTTATTTCGATATGCCCACATTGTACGATACAACTTATTTAGCTGTGGCAGAGATCGTGGAGGAAAGGACAGGGGAGATTTGTGAGTTTTGGACTGGTGATGAAAGGTTGGTTAACTCTTTAGATGGCCGAAGAAATTATGTTCGCTTTGTAAAAACCTTATAATAGAATTTTTAGCAGAAGTGAAGAAGTGAAAAATTTCGCCTAGCTCATCAGTCTTAATGAAAACCTTCCAACCCTTTATGATGCCGCATATCTTGCCGTGGCTTAAGTTGCCGCCAAAAATACCAGTGAGGGTTCTTGCGAGTTTTGGACGGCGGATAAAAAACTGGTGAATACATTAGGCGGGAAGAAGAAATACGTAAGGCTGCTGCAATAATTCTCTCAGAGAAATTATTTTTCAGCAGGACATACTGTTGTCAGGACTCAATGTTAATATTTAACACAGGAGTAAATATAATGTGGCTTATTTACTACATCATTGCAATAAACATTGTCGGAGTGTTTATAATGGCATGGGACAAGATGAAGGCTAGGGCCGGTGCATGGAGGATTTCGGAAAACAATCTCCTACTAATAGCCCTTGTCGGTGGATCTGTCGGGATATATCTAGGATTAAAAGTTTTTCGTCATAAATCCAGGCATTATAAATTCTCTGTTGGAGTCCCTATTATTTTTCTAATTCAGGCTGGAATAGTTGTCTGGTTATTTTATCAGGTGAGAGTATAAAATGACCTCTGACGTTTTCACGAAGGTGTGTCCCCAATTTAAGGAAAGGGGACACACCTTCTTTGGTGAGCTAGATTCCTTACTTCTTATCACTTTCACGAAGGGATGTCCCCAATCTAGTAACGGCATTGCTTTGCCGGTAGCGAAATAAAAAAAGGACAAAAGCTGCTGTTGATATCAGGGTGCAAACCGTGTAAAGGCTGACAGGACCCCATCTGGACATTAATAGCCCTCCCAGGCTGGAGCCGGTTATGCCTGCAACGCCTCCGAAAAAACAGGACAGCAGTCCCTGCCCACTGGAGCGCAGTCTTTCGGGTACCGATTTGCTCATATAACTGACCGCGCACATGAAAAGGAGCCCGAAGGTTACGCCGTGAAATAGTTGTGCGCCGATGATCATTTCGGGGGTGGAAATAACGCTGAACAGGCCCCATCTTACGACGAATAAAGCAGCTGCCGCCGTCATAAGGGCGGATTCAGAATAACGGGACAGCAGCAGCCCCCCCAGTGCAAAAACCGGTATCTCAGCTAAAGGGGCCACAGTCCAGGCCAGCCCAACAATGGCTTCGTTGCCGCCCATGGATTTTATAAATATACTCATGAAAGCATCGTTTGCCCTGTTTGTCGAACTGAGCAACGTAACGATGAGTAAGAAAATGATAATATCCCTGTTGGTAAGCATTTGTTTGAAGTCCCTTAAGCAGGCCCTTTTGCCCAGGTATACGGCGTCATTTAAAAAGACACACATGATTAGGCAGATAATAATAAGTACTACATAGACCATGGTAAATAACCCCACACCGTAGGTGAGGAATAATTTGCCGCATACCAGGGCGGTAAGCCCGAACCCGGCTGAGCCCCATAGCCTGTAATGGCCGTAATTACCTCCGATGTTGCGGATGCAGGAGAGCGTAAGACTGTCAGTTAGGGGAATCACGGGCCAGGCAAAAGAATAGAAAATAAACAATGCCGGTAGAAGAAGGTAAAAATTGTCGGATTCAAATACGAAGCCACTTAACATGCTGACCACAACAAGTTGAAATATAATAATTTTTTTCACTGTTTTGAGGCGATCACTGATAAATCCCCAGAGGGTTTGTATGGTCATGGTTACCAGGGGGCCGATGGCGAAAAGAACGCCAATCTGCCAGGTGGAAAGTCCTTTTTCCCTGAAGACCAGAGGGAGGAAGGGCAACAGCACGCCCACCGAGGCGAAATAAAAAAATATCAGGCCCCTTAATGCCCAGCTAGCCGCGTATTGACGTTCATTGTCATTCATTATTAATTCTCCTGAAGCTATTGTATGGGAAAACAACTTTATAATAACCTTTTGTTTTTCGGGCGTCTACAAAATAATTATCCAGGTTTGCCCTGTCACGGGTGTTAACCAGCTTTCTTAATATGTCCTAAATTTCTATGCCCTTGCGGGACACAATCAATGGATGAAAATAAAAAAAGATTGACATGGACGGAAAAGGGAAATATATTAGTAATGAGCATAAGTCCATAAAGAACTCTTTTGATTAACTAAGGATGGGGGAAGTATTGTGAAAATTGCTGTATCGGCTCAGGGTGTTAGTTTGAAAGATCCGGTGGACCCCCGTTTCGGGCGGTGCCGGCACTTTGTTGTTTATGATTCGGATACCGGCAGTTTAACTGCTGTGGCCAATCCTTCAGGGGAAACCTCCGGTGGTGCAGGTATTCAGACCGCCCAGTTGTTGGTTAACCAGGCTGTTGGCGCAGTTTTGGTCGGTAACGTGGGCCCCAATGCTTTTAAAGTTTTAAATGCAGCAGGAATTAAGGTGTACGGGGGCATTAAGGGAAATGTGGAGAATTCGTTGGAATTGTTCAAAGAAAAAAAATTAAACCTGATGAGTGATCCAAATGTTTCCTCTCATGCAGGGATGCGGGGGTAAATTATGAAGCTAGCGGTGGCCAGCGGCAAGGGAGGGACTGGAAAAACAACAGTATCAGTCAGTCTGGCCATTACCATGGCGCAGCGTAAAAGGGTTGCCTTTTTGGACTGTGATGTTGAGGAGCCAAATGGGCATCTGATGTTGAACCCTGTGCTGCAGCATAAGGAAATGGTGGCTGTGCTGGTTCCGGAAATAGACGAGCAAAAGTGTGATTCCTGTGGCTATTGTGCAGAGATATGTGCTTTTCACGCACTGGCTGTGCTCCCGGGTAATACCCTTGTTTTTCCGGAAATGTGTCACGCCTGTGGAGGATGCTGGAATTTTTGCCCAAAGCAGGCCATTACACCGGTTGATAATTATATCGGGGTGGTGGAGGAAGGCCGGGCTGAAAAAGTCAGGTTTGTGCACGGCAGGCTAAACGTTGGTGTGGCCATGAGCCCTCCGCTGATCCGGGCTGTTAAGGCGAAGGCTAAAAATGATGAGCTGACCATTATTGATGTTCCCCCGGGCACTTCCTGCCCTGCAGTTAAATCTGTGGAGGGGGTTGATTTCTGTATTCTGGTTACGGAACCGACTCCCTTTGGGCTGCATGATCTGGATTTGGCTGTTCAGGTTTTGCATCAGCTGAAAATTCCCTGCGGTGTGGTGATCAACCGCTCTGACGGTTTAGATTTGACGGTGGAAGAATATTGTGGCCGCTGTAAAATACCGGTACTGCAGAAAATTCCGCTGGACCGGGAGGTCGCCGAGGGGTATGCTGCCGGTATTCCTGCGGTACTGGTCAAAAAGGAATGGGGAGAGCTTTTTTCTGAATTAATGGATAAGGTGGAGGAGGTGGTGTCTTCTTGAAAGAATTGGTGGTAATAAGTGGTAAGGGAGGCACCGGTAAAACCAGTCTGGTTGCTTCCTTCTCTGTGCTGGCGGGGGAAAAAATAATGGCTGACTGTGATGTGGATGCCTCAAACCTTCATTTACTATTTAATTCTTCCGTAATCAGGCAGATACCTTTTTATGGTTTAAAAAAAGCAAGAATAAGCGAGGAATTGTGTGTTAAATGCGGCGATTGTGAGGATTATTGTCACTTTGGCGCCATAGACAATTCTTTCGTGGATGGTTTATCATGTGAGGGGTGTGGGGTTTGCAAGCTTGCCTGCCGGGCCGGGGCCATTGAGATGGTAGAACATATAGCCGGGCAGATTGAGTTTTCCGATACTGAATACGGTCCCATGGTACATGCCAGGCTGGGGGTGGCGGAGGATAATTCCGGCAAGCTGGTGGCCGAGGTGCGTAAAATGGCCAGGCAGATTGCCGAAGATAAGAATTATGAGCTGATTATCACCGACGGCCCGCCCGGTATTGGCTGCCAGGTGATTTCCTGCCTGTCCAATGCGGATTTGGTCCTGGTGGTTACAGAGCCCAGCAGAACAGGCATCCATGATATGGAGAGGGTGCTGAGTCTGGTGGAGCACTTTGACGGCAGGGCTGCCGTTTGTATTAATAAGTGGGACATAAGTGCGTCTAATACCGGGGAGATAGAGGATATATGTTATAGCAAAAATATTCCGGTTGTCGGTAAGATTCCTTATGATATGACGGTATATAATGCTTTAAAGAATGGTATACCATACATTAGGAAAAAGGACAGCCCGGCGTCAACAGCCACCCTCGGTATTTGGGATAGTCTGTTAAAAATGCTGTAACAATAATAATTATAATTATATGGGAGAGGAATAAAATGGCTGAAGAAAACAGCAAGTGTGGGACATGCAGTGAAAAGACTGAAGGCTGTAGTCCGGACAGCTGTGAGCAGTCGCTGAAACTGCCACAAAATGAGTACAATGAGATTAAGCATGTCATCGGTGTGATGAGCGGCAAGGGTGGGGTGGGCAAATCCTCCGTAACTTCACTCCTGGCCATGGGCTTGCAAAAACAGGGATTCAAAGTGGGTATACTGGACGCCGACATAACCGGTCCCAGCATACCTAAAATGTTCGGCCTGCATGAGCGCCCGGGCAATTACAATGACTGCCTGCTTCCGGTAACGACATCTTCAGGCATAAAAGTTATGTCCATTAACCTGCTGCTTCCCAATGAGGACGATCCGGTGATCTGGAGGGGACCGATTCTGGCAGGAGCGGTAAAGCAGTTTTGGACCGATGTGGCCTGGGGAAGAGTGGACTACCTGATTGTTGATTTGCCCCCGGGAACCGGTGACGTACCCCTGACGGCCATGCAGTCACTGCCGCTGGATGGCATGGTGGTGGTTACCTCGCCCCAGCAACTGGCCCAGATGGTTGTCAGAAAGGCCATTAAAATGAGCAGCCAGTTAGGTATTCCCCTGCTGGGCATGGTGGAAAATATGAGTTATTTTAAATGTCCCGATTGCGGCAAAGAGGTTAGTGTCTTCGGTCCCAGCAGAGGAGAGCAGATGGCTTTATCGGAAGGCATAAGACTTCTGGAGATTTTACCGATAGACCCGGCGCTGGCAGAATTATGTGATCAGGGACGTGTGGAAGAATATCAGACCGATGCCTTTAGTAAAGAGTCCTTATGTTAATCCCGGGAATTTGTCAATGGGCAGGAAAATGTAATTTATAATGTTTTTGATGAATGGTGTTTAATATTTTAGCAATGTATGTTTCTTAAACTGTCCGCAAGGACAGTTTTTTTCAAATCAAGAAACGTCCCTAGATTGACTAGATTGACTTAGAAAGAAAAAACAGTCTGGCCGCTAACGACACAAACTGTATAAAAAATAGTGGGGAAGCACGATTTAGGTTTAATTAAAATGGTTTCTCTTCTAAAATTAACGCATGGCTGATTAAATGATGCAGATGCACTACTTTTCCGCCCAGTTCATAATATTTGATAATATCAGTTAACTGGTCAAAACAGTTATGACATGGGCATGCTATCAATTTGCAGCCTGTATCTTTAATTTGGTCTGCCTTTAATTTACCCTTGGCCATGCGGTAAGGGTAAATATCACTACCCATAGCTAAAAGCCCTCCACCGCCGCCACAGCAGTAATTGTGTATACCATGGGGATTCATTTCTATAAAATTCGTTACAGTTTTGTTTAACACATAGCGCATGGCGTCGCCCAGTCCTTGCTTGCGCACAGAATTACACGGGTCGTGCAGCGTGATGGGCTCAGTGTTCTTGGTTTTATCTACTTTCAGCAGCCCGGCCTCAAACCATTCAACATATTTTTCTATTATGCTTTTTACCGGGTAATCATTATCTTTATCCAGCCATACTTTGGGGCCCCATTTATTGGCATGGGTAGCATGGCCGCATTCGGTTATTACCAGCTCTTTTACTTTTAAACGTTTTACTTCGTCGGCGTAGCGCTGGGTAATTATGCGGGACTCTTCATCATTGCCGCTGAATAGTGCGTAATGTGTGGCATCCCACCAGCGGCTGCTGCATGTCCAACTGGCCCCCACATACCACATTATTTTGGCCAGGCTCTGTACATCGTTGGGATAATATTTGATCTCCCGGGGGTCCCACAGAAAAAGAAAATCTGCCCCCTCTATATCCACCGGTATTTTGGCATTTGGGTCCCCTACCTCTGCCTGCAGTTCCTCTTCCATCCACTCAAGGGTTTCCAGGTACTCTTCATTTTTAACTTCCATCTGGTTGCCGGTTTTAATCTGGTTATCCACAACATCCTGTAAAAATCCGGGTGCCTTCAGTCCGAAATTGCCGCGCACAGTTCTTACCAGGGTTAATACTTCGACCCCCATGGGGCATTCCATGGTGCAGCGGCCACACTGCGTGCAGGCCCATATAAATGTTGAATTCAACACCTCTTCCTTCATGCCCAGTGCCAGCTGACGGATAAATTTGCGCGGGTCTGCATGGTCATGCACACCGTTATAGGGGCATCCTGCGCTGCACATACCACAGGACAGACAATTATAAAAGTCCAGGCGGTTACTAGTGGTACAGGCTTTGGAAATCACCTCGTCAAAAAATCTGTGATCCAATTTTGAAGCTAGTATTGTGTTCACAATTTCTACACCCCCCCTGCAATTGAACTATCTTTCATAAGTGTATTCCTGTAGCTATTTAATGTCAAATAGAGAGAAATATGGAGAAATGAACGTATTTTACTTTGTTGCCGTTTTTTTTCGATTTTTATGTAATTATGAACCTATGTAATGAAGGAGAGTTGTTTGAAAATCCTTTTCTGCGTGAAATAGCTGAATTCTATAGGTACCGTTTTTTTGTCTGTGAAAATTATTCATGCAGAATTAATTATAATTAGCCTGTAACAAAGAGAACCCCCGATACATCATCGGGGTTCTCTTTGCTTTACTCAGACCGAGTGTAAAGGTCAAGGTGATGTTTTGAATAGCCTATTATTAAAGGATTTAAATAATTTTTTGTTCAAAAAGGAAAAGGTTTATTGTTTTGCTGGGGGGAACTTTTATATAACAAAAGCCCAGTATCCGGAAAATCCAGATATTGAGCTTTTTTGGCTGGGGCGGGTGGATTCGAACCAACGTATCCCGGATCCAGAATCCGGTGCCTTACCGCTTGGCTACGCCCCAATAAATTTCTGGTGGAGGGGGCAGGATTCGAACCTGCGAAGGTTTCACCGGCAGATTTACAGTCTGCTCCCTTTGGCCGCTCGGGAACCCCTCCATTTTGGTGATTGGTGGTGAGTGGTTGGTGGTTGACCAACGACCTACGACTCACGACTAAAATGGTGACCCCTACGGGATTCGAACCCGTGTTACCGCCGTGAAAGGGCGGTGTCTTAGACCGCTTGACCAAGGGGCCGTATTAGAGGTGAGAGGTGAGACGTTGGAGGTGAGATACTTGTTGCCGCTATTTTCTCACTTCCGACTTCTCACTCACTTCCCACTTCTCAACTGGTCGGGATGGAGGGACTTGAACCCCCGGCCTCCTGCTCCCAAGGCAGGCGCGCTAGCCAAACTGCGCCACATCCCGTCAACACGCACGCAAATGTTATTATAGCTAATATGACAACAGTAGTCAAGAAGGATAATAGTGTCAGTAAGTATATTATATTATTAAAACTAAAAAAATGTCCAGCATATAGCTGGACGGGGAGAGATAGAACTCACCAAAGCGGAGTAGTAATATTATCCCCTGTGTCAGGGTATTTATTCATGCCAGATGAAACTTACCATTTTTCTATTTTTTACAAAGGACGCCATTGAAAAACAGTTGTGTATTGGGTTGTCAGGTAGTGAACCTCCCCCACCTTCGCTACGCTAAGAGGTGAGGGCTTCAGGGAGCATACCGGCTCAAAACCTGGGCGGCCACCTGCCAGGTAGGCCTCACCCCGTTGTTTTACAATAACTAAATATTAAAAGCCGCTTTAAAGCCCGAGAATTCGGGCTTTTCTTTTGTCAATCTTTATGCATTTTTATGTTGTGTATTGTCGTGTATATAAATATAATAGGGTTAGAGGTGAATTTATGTATCTAAAGAAAAGTATGAGCAATGGTAAACCCTATTTATCTTTTGTCCAAGGTTACAGGCA
>LADO01000032.1 GCA_000961595.1 Peptococcaceae bacterium BRH_c4b | reverse complement strand
CCGAACGTATGAACATTAGAAGTCCATAACAGATTTCCACCGGAATCCCATGCGCCCACCTGGACCGCCCCCGTAAAACCGATAGCCGGATCTGTATCCCAGGTTTTTGTGTTAACATCCAACTTCCCGGAGGTTAAATCCAGGGTTGCATCAGATTCCATGTGCCATGTGCCTACTAAATTTATATTATCGTTTTTGTCATGGGCTGTAAGAGGTTGTAGCGAAATCGACAAAGCGTCGGTATTTAAACCCGGGTTTTGGTCCAATTGCTGCGAGCCAAGCTTTAAATGTTGAATACTCACATCAGCGACTTTTGGCATTATATCCGCAGGTAGTTGTAACGTCCATTGGTCTAAAGGCATTTTTTCCTTTAGTTCGTATTCCTTGCCGCCGGTCCAGAGCGTATTTCCGTTTGCATCAACAGCCACTATATTAACTTTGACTTTAATGCTGTAATTTTCATTAAAGTTTATGGTGGTATTAGCCTCAAAGAGGCCTGATTCCGATAGCTTTGCATTGGTTCGGAGATAGGTATGGGGCTGTTCGAAGCTATCCCCCTGCGTTGGGTAAATGGGGAATTTTGCCTTCCAATCATCCGGCTGGGCTGTCTGCTGAGCTGGCGGTGCTGTCTGGCCTGCGGGCTGTGTTTCCTGTTGATTTGCCTGGTCTGCCGGCTGACTGGTCTGGGAGCCGCTGTCGACAGTCACGGCAGAGGTTTGAGGATTCCAACCCACTTTTGCCCCCAGCGCCTCGCCGATAACCCTGGCGGGAACGACCGTCCGCCCGTTCGAGACCGCGGCTGCCGTGTCCATGGGATGTTCCTGGCCGTTGACCGTATACGAATTTTGCCCGATTACCAGTTTAACCACCTTGTCGCCAAGGGTAATGGTTATGGTCTGGGTGGCTTCGTCCCAGTCAACTTTGGCGCCGAGGGCTTCGGCGATGGCTCGGAGAGTGACCATGGTCCGGTCATCCCCGTTAATAAAAGACGGCACATCTGACTGCAGCGGCCGGCCGTTTACCAGGACGCTTACCTCTTGCTTTACGGTAACGGTATTGGTATTCTTCACTTCTGTGCTCTGGGTGACCTGGTTGTTGCTGCCGATATTGCTGTTGGTAATGGTGCTCCCGTTGATATTGATATCGGTATTGGCGTTGTTGGTTGTATTGGTGGTGTTATTGATCTGGTTATTGATCTGGTTGTTGACTCCGGCGCCGGTATTTCCTGTGGTCCCTGGCGGGACGGCGCTGGTATCGTTTTCATCGCTGCCGACACCTGAGCCGGCGCCCGGAAGGGGGCCGGGAGTTAAGGCCTGGCTTATGCCGGCGCCGGCAGTAAAAAGAAATACCAGCACCAACAGCAAAACTAACACCCTGTTCTTCATAAAGGTCTTGCCTCCTTAGTAAATAGTTAACGGTTATTGGACCGCTTACTTATTTAATCCTTCCCCAATATATTCCCCAGCCCGATATTCCCAAGCAGGCTGCCTTCTTCCTTGCTTCCACCCCCTTTTTTCCCTGCGGCAATCATTCTGTCGGCCAGCCTGGAAAATGGGAGAGACTGCAGCCATACGGCGCCCGGGCCTTTCAGCGTTGCAAAAAACAGCCCTTCTCCGCCAAAAATGGCGCTTTTTATATTCCCCGCGAATTCTACGTCATAGTTTACCGAAGACGTCATGGCCACCAGGCAGCCGGTATCAATCTTCAGCATTTCCCCCTGGGCCAGGTCCTTCTTTATTATGGTCCCACCCGCGTGCATGAACGCCAGGCCGTCCCCCACCAGTCTCTGCATAATAAAGCCCTCACCGCCGAAAAGCCCCGCCCCTATTTTTTTCTGAAAGGCGATTTCAATGGAAATACCTTTTGCCGCGCATAGAAAAGCGTCTCTTTGGCAGATAATCTGTCCCCCGTGATCACTTAAATCAAAAGGAATTATTTTTCCCGGGTAGGGTGCGGCAAAGGCCACTGCCTTCCTTTCGTATGCACTGTTGGTGAATAACGTCATAAAAAGGCTCTCCCCGGTAAGAACCCTTTTACCGGCCCCCATCAACATTCCCATAATACCTTTTCCGCTGTCCCTTCCCGAACCATCCCCAAACACGGAGTCAATCTCTATACTGCCGTCCATGTACATCATGGCACCCGCCTCGGCAACCACGCTTTCCCCGCTGTCCAGGCCTATTTCTACAAATTGCATATCATCCCCAAAGACGGTAAAATCAATTTCATGCGCTTTTTTCATTCCCGCTCCTCCTTATGACTTTTATGTACGTCTGATGCTTCATTGGGTTCCGGGTTTTACGGTAGGCCCAACCGGAAGCCGTATGCCCCGTAAAAGCACAAACTGATCTCCGTTTCGAATTACACCCCCTTATTCTAGCAAACCCATGGAAATATCTTTTCTTCATATCGATGCAGTAGAGGGATTTGCAAGCTTAAAGCATTGCAGAATTGCAGATAGCTTATTTTAAATTTTGACATGAGAAAAAAGTGTGAAATTATGTGTGAAAAAAATGTGATATAGATGTTACAATAGAATTTGATAATAGGCGGAATTTGGGGGAAATAGACATGAAAGGCATCCCTGTCCTTAAAAGCAAGCTGAACATGCCGCAGCTGCCACCGACCGTGGCGGTGCCGGAACGCCTCCAACGCCTCATCAACGAGATCTACGAACGGCAGGCGGTGATCATTACAGCTCCTGCCGGGTACGGCAAGACCACCCTGATGGTAACCGCCCTGAGTGGATATCACTCAAAGGGTTGCAGGATTTGCTGGTACCGCCTGGATGAGGAAGACAGGGATCTAGCCGTCTTTTATACCCACCTGGTGGAAACGCTTTTCCCTGAGGAGGAAGGGATATGGGAAGAGCCGCGCAGCCACCTGGCCAACTGCGGTGATATTTTTACCCAGCACCAGTACTTAAACGCCCTGTTTTGCCAGGAGCTATGGGCCTTTTGCAATCTACGCCCGGATATTAAAATTTTCATTGTCATCGATGATTTCCAACAGATCCTGGATACGCCTGAGATTACCGGCGCCATTCAGTTTTTCATCGATAACCTGCCGGACAGCTGCGAAGTTATCGTCAGCAGCCGCTGTGAAACCGGCCTTCTCACGGGAAAACGAAGGCTGGAAAAAAATATACTGGAGATCACCCGCTGGGAGCTATGCTTTTCTGAGGAAGAGCTTGCCGGCCTCATTAAAGAGAAATACGGGCTTACCCCTGAGCAAAGCTTGCTGCAAAAAATCATGCTGCACACCGAAGGATGGCCCGCCGGCATCATCCTGGTCTGCCAGATGCTGAGCAGGAGCAGCACCGACGAAGCCGGCAATGTTCTGGACAGGTCCGGCCGCAAAGAGTTGCTTTTTCAGTACATTATCACAGAGGTTTTAAATGCGCTTGACCACAGGCTGCTGCGGTTTCTGGCCAAGGCCGCCATTCTGCGCGAGTTTACCGCCGCCGAAGCCATAACGGTTTTCGAGGAGGAAAACGCTCCGCAACTGCTGGAAAAATGTGAACAAAAAGGGCTGTTTATTCAAAAAATATTTGGCGCAACCACTACCTACCGCTTTCATTCCCTGTTCCGGGAGGCTCTGCAGCAGATCCAGCCCCAGCACTTGTCACCGGAAGAAGTTAAAAATTATCACCTGAAGGCGGCTGCTTATGATATCGAACACCGGATCTTTGACCGGGCGATTGAGCATTTCATCATTTGCGGCAATGTCGACTTAGCGGTGGAACTGGTAACCAGGGAGAGCGCGCGGCTGATCGCCTTTGAAGCCGTGGAGCAGCTCCGGCTATGGTTCAAGCTCCTACCGGAAGAGTTGGTCTCCGGTAATGGCTATTTACTGTATTTCAAAAGCTTCATCCACTACCAGAGGGATATCAACGACGCAATGCGCCTGTTGGAGCAGGCCCTGGCCATTTTTCAGCAGGAAGTTAACTGCGCCATGCAAATCAATACCCTGGTGGCCATGGCTCACATGTATGTCCAGAGCAACGACATACTAGGCATTAAAAGGATCAACGCGCAGATGTCGGCGCTGTCCAAAATAGTGCAGGGACCACCCCTTGAAGGCATGCTGACTGTTTTTGATTTTGCCGTGTCAATATGGGAAGAGAAGTTCGCCAGGGGGGCCACGCTCTCCCGTTGCGTCAAATCGCTGGTGATGGTCGGCGAATGGCACTGGATGGTGTTCATCTATTCCTGCGCCATGTACTACCTGCTCGGAGACCTGAACCGGGCAGCAAGGCATGTCAAAGAGGCCCTGGAAATGGATCTGGTAAAAAGAGCGGAATTGCTCAGGGGTTATACCCTGATGTTTTACTCCATGATATTGCAGTTGAAAGATGAACAGGATATGCAGCCCCTGATCATGGAAGAGTTGCTGGCCATTGGCGAAAAGCATGATTATAAATTTATCCTCGGGTTTGGCAAAAGGCTGGCGGCCCTCGACAGCTACCGCCGGCACGACCTGGAAGGCGCCCTGGCACTGCTCGATGCCAGCACCCACTTTTTTGAGGAGCTGGGCAATACTCCCATGGCCTCATCCAATAAGCTCAGCCGCTGCCTGTGGCAGTGCCGCCAGGGCAACAACTCAGAACTGCTAGCCGGGGCCAAAAAGGCGCTGAAGGTCTTGACTGCCGCACCTTCCGGACTATGCCTCCAGGAAATAGGATTATCCGTCCTGGGAGCTATTGCCAGGGATTCGGGGGACTATAAACTGGCAGAGAAAAGCCTGACTGCAGCAATCAAAAGAAGCAAGTCCAAGGGCGCCAGGCAGATCCTTTGCGGTTCCTGCCTGCACCTGGCGAAGCTCTGCTATAACGCTGGTGATCAAGCCAGGGGTGAGGCCTACCTCAGGCAGGCGATGGATCTAGCTTCGGAGAATAAGTACGTCATGTTCTGGGATATGCATTTTCCCACCCTGGTAGAAATGGCGGCACGGTGCGTCAAAAACCAAATCCATGCCGATTACGCCCAGGCACTGATCGCCAGGTATTACGGCAGTGAAGCAGCCGAGTTTTTGGGCAGGACTGCTGTACTAACCGCAGATGACCACCTCAAAGACTTTGCCGGTGCTTTTCTTTCCCGGTACGGCGCACACGATGAATCACAGGCGCCAAGGATCAGTGTAAATCTTTTCGGAAGGTTCAGCATCGCGGTTAACGGCATCACCATTCCGGAGAATGAATGGAAGACAAAAAAGATCGCCGGCGTCTTGAAATTCCTGGTGGTGCACCGGGGCCGGCCGGTGTCCAAAGACCGTTTGATGGAGGTATTCTGGCCCGGTGCAGATAAAAAATCGGCCTCGATGTCGCTGCGGGCCGCCCAGTACGAACTGAAAAAGGTGCTTCGCAAATATGGCGTGGCGGCGGAAGGAAAAGCGTCGATCCTGAATGAAAAGAGGGACAGTCTGGAAGTGCGCGCCGGAAGTTTACTGGCAGTGGATGTCGATTCGTTCCTGGCATTTTCCAATGAATTGAAGGTATTGCCTCCAAATAAAAGCGGCAATGGGCAGAAGAAGATCATCCTCGAGAGAATGGTTGCCCTGTACCGGAGGGATTTCCTGGAGGAAGAAGTATATGAAGATTGGGCTTTTGCGGAAAGAGAAGAACTGAGATCTATTTATTTCGGGTCCGTAATTGAGTTGGCCGGTATTTTCATTATGAACGGGGATAACAGAAAGGCTGAAAAACTGCTGCTGAATACACTGGCCATGGACCCGTACAACGAGGAGGCATGTCTGTGTCTGCTCAAGTTATATATTGCAACTAATCAGAGAGGCCGGGCCGTCAAGCTATACTCCGATTTCGTAAACCGTTTTGAAAAGGAACTCCGCATCAAACCGGACGAAAGACTGGCATCGGTATTTAAAGAACTGGAATAATGTCGAATTTTGCTCTTTGATTACCAATACCTCCAGCAGCCTTTTTTTAGTCCTGGCGGTAAAGCGGGGGCTGATGAGCTCGAAGGTGATATTGCTTTTGGCGGCATCACCTAGGGCTTTTTTAAGGTTATGGACAAGTTCGGTGTAATCCTCCCTGCCATCCCGGATAGAGGATAATAGGAGCTATTAAAAACCCCATGGGATATCCCGCTTTGGCTACATTCCGGGCGGCTTCGATACGATCTACCGCCGGCGGGGTGTCGTGCTCATATTTTCTAATCACGTGAGGGGTGTTGATGTATCTACACTGTCTTTTCTTCTGTCACCAGACCATTGAAAAAGCTTTAAAGGCCATATATCATGAGAAGTACAATAAGACGCCGCCCAGAAAACATGATCTAGAAGCCCTGGCTGATGCGGCAGGTTTATTACCCCAGTTTGATGAACGCCAGAAAAACTTGTTAGATGCACTTTCGCTTTATTACATAGAGTCCAGGTATGCCGAAGACAGGGAGGCCCTAGCTAAAAACTGCACTAAGGTGGTCACGAAGGCCTTACTGGAACAAACGGGGGAGATTTTTGAATGGCTAAAAAGCAATATGAAGTGAGTATAAAAAAATACCTGGAGGCCTTGAAGACCGAAAACATTCGGGTAAAAAAGGTTATCCTTTACGGTTCCCTGGCCGCCGGCACCGCTGATAAGGATAGCGACATTGATTTGGCCATCGTGTCTCCGGATCTCGGGCGGGACCGGTTTAACGAATCACTTTTACTAAAGAAACTTACCCGGGGAATTGACCTGGATATTTCTCCCAGGCCGTATTCGTTAGAGCAGTACCAAAAGGCCAGGCAGGGTGATTTTTTATATGACGAGATCATCCAAAAAGGGAAAACAGTTTACGAAGAATAGCTATTCACGATAAAAGACGGGTTATCCCACTGGGATTAACCCGTCTTTTTTTAGTTACTTAAATTTTTCCTGGATGTATTTTCCTGCTGCGGATAGTATCTCGTCAGTATTCACATATACTCTCACATAGGGTTTATTGCCCAGGGTGGTCTGCAGGTAGCAGTATTCGCATTTTCCTTTTGTTTGGGTAAGCATAAAAACCCCGCAGTCCCTTGTGTGGTCAAGGAATGCGGGTGTTATTATATAGGTGAGCTACTTTGCATAATGACTATTGTCTGCCAAAAAGCAACTACAGTACCAGGCTTATCTGGAATACTTATGGAACATAGAGGAGGCAGAAAAGGTTGCTAATTTAGACCGTTTTGAAGGCCAATATGTAAAGGATGGGATTATCAAGGGCTATTCCGACAACACTAATTAAATTAAAACACCTTCGGGTGTTTTAATTTTTGGAGGTGATTCTATGCGTAGATTAATCATTAGTGTAATTTTTTGTTTGCATTGTTTTTGTTTTCTATTCCTGCTTGGGCAGGTGGCGAAGGTGGTTAAATGTAAACTCAGGCTGGTAATGGGAGAAGAAAGGAATGGTGCGAAATTCACAGTGTAAAAAAGCCGCTTAAATAACCCGAGTAAGTAAGAGCAATGAATAAGGTACATAAATAAGTATAAAAATAAGGTAATATTACATTGACATAAAATGGTATGAGCTGTAAAATAATAGTGAGGTGATAAACTATGCCCCTATATGAACCTCGTTTTATTTACAGTAATAGGATCGTAAGCCTATTAAACGTCATTGAGTATTGCCGTGGCACTGTGGATAGTATAGTGCTGCCGGTAGATATTTCAGAGAAACTTCGTAACGAAGCTAGAGTCAAGGCGACACATTTTTCCACCGCTATTGAAGGCAACCCTTTAACCATCAAGGATGTTGAAAAGGTGGTCAAGAATAAGGAAGCGCGGGATAAAAGCGAACAAGAGGTTAGAAACTACTGGAATGCTTTAAACTTTCTTTCCCGCGCCAGGAATAGGAATATACCTGTGACGGAGGATTTCATTAAAAAATTACACGCAATTATTGAAATCAGAGGTCCGGGCAGAAGGGGCGGCAGGAGCAGTTACAGGGGGTCAATGCCACCCGGCGTTCTATTTGCTGTCTGGGACACTAAAACCGGTAAGCCGGAATACATTCCTCCTTATCATGAGGAGCTTCAAGGGCTAATGGATGGCCTGATGACATGGTTAGACTCAAAGCCTGCAATGGAATTACCGGTACCAATCAGAGCAGCTATTTTTGCATATCAGTTGGTCACGATACACCCGTTTGAAGACGGTAATGGCAGGACAGCCAGAGCCATGGCAAACTACATATTGATGCAGGAAGGGTATGATTTGCGAGGCTTTTATTCCGTCGAAGAACACTATGCGGCGGATTTGAACAGGTATTATGAGAGCTTGCAGATGGGCTTGCCCGCCGATTACTACAATGGCCGCAATAACCCTGACTTATCGCCTTGGATTTTGTTCTTCCTGGAAAGCATGAGTAAGGCATATCAGATTGTTGTCAGCTCAACACGTAGTTTTACCGAGTCAGCGAAGGTTAAACTTGCCGGGCTTGGAGAGAAAGACAAGCGTTTATTGCTGCTGGCGCTGCGGTTTGAAAAACCCCTGATACCGACCACAATAGCACAGTGGTTTGAGGTAAACCCGAAAACAGTCCACAACTGGATCAAGGACTGGATAAAAATAGGCCTGTTGGAGCCCGCGTCTGGGAATGAAAGGATTAGGTCTTATAAAATCGGGGAGCGTTACGATAACGTAACTATTGAGGATCTGGGATTTGAAAAGTAAACCTATTCCGTAAAAGTATAATGCCCCCCGTTGTCAAGACACGAAAAAGATTTTGTAAGTTATTCTCCTTTCCGTGTTTGTGTGTTTTTACGACCCCTACCCGCCCTTGACAACGAGCCTCTGCTCGCGTATTCAAGCAGGCAAGGAAGCAGGCCCTACGGGGCCTGCTTGGCCTTAAATAGCCTACTACACTCGCCCTCATTGTCAAGGGTAAAATGCACGGGTAGGGGGGTTAGCTAATTTAGGCCATTGATACCATAAAAAGTAAAAATAATTCTGGCTGCAATATCATGCAACTTCTTGATGATGCTTACCATCATAGACTTGGGCCGGGCATTGTCCTCCAATGGAAGAATGGGGACGATAGGTATTGTACACTAGAATGTATTGGTTCAAAGCAATTCTCAACTCCCGGGGGCTGTTGAATTCATTGATGTAAACGCAGTCATATTTTAAAGTCCGGAAAAACCGTTCTGTTCTCACATTATCCAGGGCTTGACCCTTACCATCCAT
>LADO01000033.1 GCA_000961595.1 Peptococcaceae bacterium BRH_c4b | reverse complement strand
TTTACATAACAATGCTTAATAGCCCGATGAAAGGGTTAATGACGTGTGCCGCAAGTAAATATACGATAATGGTTATAGACTTAATTTGTATTATTTTACCCTTATGTAAAAAGTATTGCTTTTATGCCTACTATTTTCATTAATTGAGATGATGGAGCCAAAATCAATCTTCGCTACCTCCACCCCTAATATAGGCGAATATATCTCAAAGATATGATTACTAAATGGGGTGTAATAAAGTAACATGCACATCGAATACAAGGTAACAAACGATAATGATAATCGAAAGGTCTCACAGATACTCAAGAACCATCTGAAATTTTCCCGTGGTGAAATACGAAGGATTAAACGCTGTGCCGGACTTATGGTGAACGATCAAACAGTTCGTTTGAATTCGCTGGTAAAAGAAGGCGATTTAATACGGGTAAATTTTCAGGATGATGATGATCAACCGGTAATACCCCAGGACATACCCTTGAATATTCTTTTTGAGGATGAACATATCCTGGTAGTGAACAAACCATTTAATATGCTGGTACATCCGCTTTCCTATCATGTTCTGAACACTTTGGCTAACGGCGTTATTTACCATTGGCAGCTACAAGGACATAACAGTAAATTCAGATCGGTCAGCCGGTTGGATAAAGATACTTCTGGAGTTATCTTAATCGCCAAAAGCAGTTACATCTGTCATCAGCTTGCCGAGCAAATGAAAAACGGCATATGCCGGAGGGAATACCTGACAGTGGTGCATAACCGAATAGCTATGAATTCAGGAATAATTAATTTCCCTATTGGTCGGCCCCATGATGACTCCCTTATCTTCGGAGTAACATCCCAGGGTAAAGAAGCGATCACTCATTTTACCGTAATACAGCGTTTCGCCAGCGGCAGTCTGGTAAAATTGCGGTTAGAAACAGGCCGTACCCACCAAATAAGAGTTCATATGAGACATTTAGGCCATCCCTTAATGGGAGATGAACTATACGGGGGCAGTTTAGATCTGATCCATCGTCAGGCTTTACATAGTTGGCGTCTGGAGTTTAACCATCCAGTCACAAAGGAAAACATGCAACTGGAGGCCCCTCTGCCAGCCGATATGGCATCTTTAATCCATGAATTAAAAACCCCCTGACGACCATCTCGAACATTTTCTCTGGCTGAAGACTTCCGCAGGGTGGAGGCATGGCTATACTCAACACTCAGGGTGCATGGTAACCAGGTACCATTGTACTATATAAAAGTTATTATTTTTTAGACATGAATTTTTCTTCAAAGCCAATACAATTTGTGCCTGTGTGTCTTAGAACCTCTAAAGATGGAATATGTTTCGTTACAATTCTATACATCCGGCAGCCGTTGGGCTGCTTATTGTTCCAGGTTATATAAAAATACTTGCATTTCATGCAGTTTGGTTTTTCTACTGAATGCAATTTATTATCTCCTTAATAATTATTTGTTTAATTTTATCAAAAAAATCAGTAGCGTTGCATAAACAAAAAGCTAAAATATTGACATATGTTGACTGCTTATAAAGGATTTTCCTCAATTATGTTGAATTAAACAATATATTGCAAGTAGGCTGCAAAATTCTGTATACCGGGGTGTAGTTGTGCAAATAGATTTGCTATTACAAATGATGCAACTGCAGATGATGAGTTCCGCCACCGGCGCCTGCGAAAACCGGGAGCAGGATAGCTCGCTGGATTCCGGGTTTGCTCTGGTGCTTGCTTCCGTGCTGGCGGCTGCCGGTTCGGGGAGTGGCGGGGCATCCCTGATGCCCTCTTATATGCCTGGCGTCCTGAGAACGTATGGCAGCGGCAGCACATATCCTGCCGTTTCAGTCGCAAAACAGCAGCATAACCGGCCGGAAGGCGAAGTCGTTTACCCGGCTGAAGCAGGCATTGATGCGATGATTTCCCGGGTTTCGGAGAAATATGACCTTGACCCGGCTCTTTTAAAGGCAGTTGTAAAGGTTGAATCGGGATTTAACCCCCGGGCGGTTTCTAACGCCGGAGCCATGGGGCTAATGCAGCTTATGCCGGAGACTGCCGCTTCCCTTGGCGTGAAGAATCCCTTCAACTCCAGTGAAAATTTGGAGGCGGGTACCCGCTACCTAAAGTCAATGCTGGATCGGTACAGCGGCAACGTCGATTTGGCTCTGGCCGCATATAATGCCGGTCCCGGCGCTGTGCAAAAGCACGGGGGGATACCTCCGTACAGGGAAACGCTGGCCTATTTGCAGCGGGTGAATCAAAGCCGCCTGGAGTACACGGTTTGACCCGTAGTATAGAACATATTTCTTTTTCATAAAAAGCTATTGCCATTGTATGTCATGTACCGGAGGTTTAAAGTTGACTTCCAGGCCTCTAGTTTTCCTTGTTATAGCTTATATTGCGGGTATACTGGCTGAGGCTGTGCTAAGAACGGATCCCTTATTGCCGCTGCTGGCCTCCTTTGCGGTATTCCTCACAGTTGTATGCCTGTTTCTGTTTCTGCGGCGGGGCGTTGGCCCCGCCTTTTTAATGTTGTTTTTCCTGGCGGGAATGGCCCTGGCCGGCCCTGACCTCAATGAAGAGGGAAGGCTTTACGAGCCCTACCGGGGGCACTTTGTAACCGTGGAGGGAATAGTGTCCGGAGAGCCGGATATCAGAAAGACCGGCACTATGTATCCGTTCAATACCAGGTGGATAACCTTCGGGGGAACCCGTCGGCGGGTGGAAGGGCGTGTAATTATCCGCGCGGAGGCAGTCGGGCGGGTATATGGTTACGGTGACACGCTGAAGGTTCGGGGCTATCTTTCCTTGCCGGACAACCCGGGAAACCCCGGTCAGTTCGATTACCGCACCTATCTTTTACGCAGGGGAGTAGGGGCTGTTTTATTTGTAACCGGCGGGGATGCTTTTACAAAAATGGGCTCCGGTTACGGCAACCCGCTGATGAAAATGACTCTGGCATTTAAGGAGCGGTTGCTGCGGGTGGCCGCAAGGACTATGCCGCCGGATCAGGCTACCCTTGTCAACGGTATTGTATTTGGCGTGGTGGGGGATATAACTCCCGGGGATAGGGAAAATTTTTGTGAAACAGGTGTATTTCACATTCTCAGCGTCAGCGGCCTGCATGTGGGTATGTTGATGGCGGCAGTACTGGGGTTACTAAGCCTTTTTAATATTTCTCAGCGTTCCAGGCTGATTGCCGTCCTGTCCATATTATTTGTCTATGCTGCAATGACCGGGCTGAGCCCGCCGGTGGTGAGGGCGACGCTGATGGCCGCAGTACTGCTCCTGGGCCATTACTGGGGAAGGGAAGCGGACTGGCCCACCAGTATGGCCCTGGCCGCCATGGTTATACTCTTTTTCAGCCCCGGGGCACTTTTCGAGCCGGGTTTCCAGCTTTCCTTCAGTGCCACCTGGGGCATATTGTACCTTACCCCGGCAATCAGGGGACTGCTGGCGAACAAGCTGCACATACCCGGCCGGATTGCTTTATTTATAGCCGTTCCTCTGGCGGCTCAGCTTGGCACGGTGCCCCTGATAGCTATTCATTTCAATTTGTTGACGGCTGCGGCACTGCCGGCAAATCTGCTTGCCGTGCCCCTGACGGGAATAATACTGCCCCTGGGTGCCCTGTCTGCCCTGGCCGGACAGATTTGGGACGGCCTGGCCGGGTTTATCAACGTGTTTAACGGGCTGCTGCTGGAACTGTTCAGATGGCTGGTTACCGGCATCAGGGAGATCCCGGGGCTGTTTTTTTATGTAGAATCTCCGCCGTGGACATTAGCCCTTTTTTGGTATCCGCTACTTTGGGTTATGGCTGCTCCTGCTGCTGGAAAACCCGGCGCCGGGGGGAAAGAAGGTTTTGCCGCCACTGCTGGCGGGTCATTACACTGTAGCCTCTGGGAATACTTTACTCCGGCGGCCAGGCGGGTTTTTTGTATATTGCTGTCCGCAGGTTTGCTGCTCTCGTTGCTGTGGGTATGGGAGCCAGATGACGACAGGCTAAAAATTCATTTTATTGATGTGGGGCAGGGTGACAGCATTTATATCGAGTTTCCTGGCCATGGGAATATGCTGGTGGACGCCGGGGGAAAAAGGGGGGAATTTGCATCCGGCAGGGGAGCCGGGGAGACGGTGGTTGCGTATTTAAAAAGACAGGGTGTCAACGACCTGGATGTGCTGGTAATCACCCACTCCCATGAGGACCACGCCGGAGGGGTGAGGGCGGTGGTGGATCGTTTCAGGGTGGGGATGGTAGTGGTTGGGCCGGCGGCCGGGGGAGGAAACGGCGGAGTAGGCGCTGCTGAGGAAGGGGACCCGCAGGCTGGAGAAGACGGCCCCGATCCTGCTTATATCAGGCTATTAGAGTATATTGCCAGCCAGGGCATACCCGTGTACGCCGTCTCGGCGGGGGACCGGCTGATGCGCGATTCTGCAGCGGGTGTGGAAGTACTCAATCCCGGCTCTGAATTACTGGCAGGTACCCGCTCCGACCAGAATAATAATTCGCTGGCTTTGATGCTCACTTACGGTAGGGAAAAATTCCTGCTAACAGGCGACATGGAGGAGGAGTCCCAGCGGCGGCTGCTGGAAGCAGGAATCGGGTTGGCTTGCGACGTTTTAAAGGTGCCTCACCACGGTAGCCGCTATATTTCCCGGGAATTCCTGGAGCAAACAAGGCCAAGTCTGGCTGTGATATCCGTTGGCAAAAACAATTCCTTCGGCCATCCGGATCCCCAAACCCTGACTTGGCTGGATGATTTGGGGGTAAAGGTATACCGCACTGACCGGGATGGCGCTGTGGTAGTATCAACGGACGGTGAAAAGTTATGGGTGAAAAAGGGCAGAGTGGAGAAAAGTGTTGAGTAAGACAGCTTGCCGTAATATATTTTCCCGAAATTTTGTTTTTTTGGAGGATTTTTCTCAGGCATGCCAAATACTATTTTATACGCGAATAACTGTTAACTGTAAGGACATGAGGTAATGACATGCGCAAAGCAGCAATTTTGCTAATTCTTCTTTTGTTATTTCCCTTCCAGGCTTCATATGCCGCTGACGCTCCTCCCGCCGGACTTCCCGCACCGCGTGAAGAGGTGGCGGTTCTTACTTATCATCACCTGGAGCCATCCTCCACAGGAAAACACCTGACCAATTCTGCGGTGCTGCCTGTGGAAGAATTTTCCTGGCAAATGAAATACCTGTACGATAACAACTTTTACACCATGACCATGGAAGAAATGAAGGAGTTTTTGGCCGGCAGATTTAATCCCCCCCGCCGGGCGGTGCTGATTACTTTTGATGACGGGTACGAGTCAAATTATATTTATGCCTTTCCGTTGCTGAGCCGCTATAGTTTCAGGGCAGCCATATTTGTAATTGGAAAAAAACCTGGGGATGAATACGGTGGAACCGGGCCCGTCACCGTGGGGGCCAGTGTGCCTAACCGTCACATGACCACATATCAGATTAAAACCATGCTAAGGACAGGGTTGCTCGAATTCGGCTGCCATACCTACGACAACCACAGGCTTATTGACGGCAAGGCCGCCCTGACTGTGCTCGGAACCGACGTTATAAGGGAGGATTTGCTGCGTTTTAATAATACGCTGGGTATGGTTGGTATCCCCGTCCCCTCCGCTATAGCCTATCCCTATGGAGCCGGAAGCAAGAACGCGGTTGAGGCGGCATCCTCCATGGGCTACCGGCTGGGTTTTACTGTGCATTCGGGATATGTTCACCCGGGCGACAATTCTATGTTTATTAACAGATTTTCCATTCGCCCCGGGGATGGCAGGGAGTATTTTACCGGTGTGGTAAATGGCAACTGGAAGCCGCCAGAAAAAGTAACACCAAAGGAGTGACTGTTATGGGCACAGGAGTATTTCGGCAGAGAAATGGCATGGTCGCCGTGGATGTTGTGGCGGCCTGCGGAGTGTTAACCCCCGGACAATTGTCGGGGCTGTCCCGAAAGTTAGAGGAACTGGAGGCTTTCAGGGTCAAGCTGACTTCCCGCCAGACCATGGTGGTTGTGTTGGCAGAGGAAAAGGCGCAGGCCCTGATTGAAGCACTGCCTGCACTGGATCTGGTTTTGTCTCCTTACGGTGACGTAATCCGGGCGGTAAAGGCTTGCGCAGGCAATGCGGCTCTTTGCCCCCGTTCCACCGGCGAGGCCCTTGACCTGGGCATTGAATTGCAGAAAAAATATCTGGGCAGGCAGGCCCCCAAGGATTTTAAGATTGCGGTGGCCGGATGCTACAGGGGCTGCGTAGACCCGCACTGCGCGGACTTCGGGGTGGTTGCCGTGGGGAAGGATGTCTTCGACGTGATTATAGGGGGTTACGGGGGCAGCGCAAAACCTCTGCACGGTAAACTAATCGCCCGCAAAGTAACTACCGGGGCAGTATATGCCGTACTTGACCACGTGCTGGAACGTTTCAGCGCTCTGGCCCAGCCGGGGGAAAAACTTGGCCGCGCTATTTCCAGGCTGGGGCTTGGGGCGTTTATGCCTCCCGATGAATTAGTAAACTGCTCAGTTGAAACTGACAATAATGAATTTAAAAAATTTCTACTGTCCGGTCAGTAAAGGAGGGGGGGTTGTATAATGGAACAACTAAGAAAAACAGATGAAATAAATCCCGCTGTTCTACAGGCGCTGCTGGAAAAGATATGCCGGTCCTGCGACTTGCTGGATACTACGGACTGTAAGGAATCAAGCTGCCTGGTGGGTTTTTCGAAAAAGGTTCTTAATTTCGCCGCTCAGAAGGGCATGCTGGACATTCCCGGGGCTGCGGGGCTGATCCCCGCTGGCGATTTTAAGCCCTATTATCCGGAAACCGTTGCCCCGGTGCTGGCGGAAACCTGCCGGCAGTGTAAGGAATGCCGGGACAATCACTCGCCTGATTGCGTGGTAGCCCTGGTACGGACGGCCATGGAGCACACTGTCCTGCCGGAAGCCATAACCTATCCCGGTAGTGTGTTCATGTATCTGGCCACCATTAAATCCCACGATGCTACTCTGGCCACCATGCTGGCGGAGGCGCTGAAGAAAAGAGCTTAACACATAAAAAAAGGCCTTTGCTGAACTTAACCAGTTCATAGGGGCCTTTTTTATATGATTAATTTAAATTATTTTTTCTTGGGCGCCAGAATAGTATCCAGTTTCTGGCGGCTTTCTTTCAGGCTGTATTCCATATCCAGCATGGTTTCCGGAAGGTTGTGCAGATACCTGTTAACATCAACTATTAAATCAGTGTCCGGGCGGGTTAAATCTATCTGTCCGGTGGACTGGAAATTAATATCCTTCCGAATGTCGTTAAGATACTGTATAACCAGCAGTTCTCTATTCCTGGAGATGCTAATGTAGTTATTGAGCTCTTTTTTTAAATTCGCATCTTTTACAGAGCCGGCCAGTTGATCCAAATCCTTTAGGGTGTCCGTGCTCTGCTGTGCCCTGTCCATGTAGTCAATCGCAAGGTTGCCGGGGAATGCGAGGTCATCGGGGATCATTTTAAACTGATAAAAGGTAATCATATTTTTTTCGTATTTGTCCAGTTCCGACTGTATTTTCTGTAAGATGACCGTGGAGTCCTTTTTAGTGCAGCCGGCGCTAAAAACAATCAATAAAAGCGCCAGGCATAGCAGTACATATTTCTTCAACAGAAATCCTCCCAGTAGTAAAATTGATAAATTTATAGAGGTTCACTTCTAATAGTATTCGTCCTCATAGACCGGTTCGTAGTTAATTCTCTTTTGCACCGTCCTGGTTTGACCCCATTTGTTAGCGACTTGTGCGGTAATAGTATTTAGTCCTTCCTGAAGTTGAACAGTGCCGGTGAAGGTTCCGTTACTGTTGTTGATATTGGTTTTAACATCATTAACATATACTATCAGCACTGCGCCGGCATCCGTAATACCGCCTATGGCCAGTTCTTTACTGGCGGTTTTGTCTGGCAGGATAAACACCAGCCTGGGTTCGGGGGGGCTAAACGTAACGTTATTTGTTACAGACGCTTGCCCGCCTTGGGGATTAGTGGATACAACTTTTATAGTGTTTGCGCCAGGCCTGAGTTGAACCGGCAGCGAAAAATTCCCTTTTTTGTCCGGCTTGGTGCGGTTGCTGTTAACGTATACAAAGCAGTCCGGCCCGGTCTGACCGGAAATAGTAACCGTTTCGGTGTCGCTGCTGTCCGGGGCCAGGGCCAGCAACTTCGGAGCCAGCGGTTGGTATGTGACTGTGATGCTCTGCTTGTCGGGTATGCCCTTGGGATTCAGAGTTACCACTTCAATAGTGTTTGCGCCCGTTTCTAATCGTACATCATGTTTGAAACTGCCCTGGGGATCTACCTGGGTTTCCTCACCATTTACAAAAATCTTGTTTACTCCCTTGGTTTTCCCCTTTATAGTCAGTGTTTCGTCCGCAGTTACCTCGGGTACCGGAGACAGTTTTGTTTCCGACCGAGGCATTTTGCCCTCCTCCTGGCTTTTTCCTTGACCGGCAGGATAGGCCGTTACGCCGGCCAGGGCCTTGGTGATTTTCTCCCCGGTTGTTTCCTGCCCCTGTTCTTCTGTAGTGCCTGATTGGGTGGAAGACGTCTGGCCTTGTTTGTCCGTGGAGGTCTGCTCGGTTTTACTGGTACAGCCGGGCATTACAAGCAGCAGCATAATCATTGCAACTGAGAATATTAAAAGAATATTTTTCTTCATCGTTCCCTCCGGTGAAAAAAGGCATTTCTACAAGTTTTCAACAGAATATGATAATTTCCTCCCGATGAAGGCAGGTAACCGCATAAACTTATGTAATTTTAGGTAATTTTTATAACTGCATATAAACATGTATAACCAGAATGCGCCAGAAAGCCCCTGGCTGATGTGGCTGAAGCCATGGGGCTTTCTGTATGAAAAATATATGAGCGGTTTGACATGGTACCGCCAGGCGATTAGTTGGTAAGGCTGCTTACCGGGGCCGGGATTCTGCCTCCCCGGCGAACAAAAATGGAGGAGGAAAAACCGTGCACCGGCATGACCGGGGCATGGCCCAGGAGACCACCGTATTCCACCCGGTCGCCTACTTTTTTACCCGGCGCTGGTATTATCCTCACTGCGGTGGTTTTGTGGTTGATCACGCCTATAGCCACTTCATCGGCAATAATGGCGGCAATGGTCTCCGCGGAAGTGTCTCCGGGCACTGCAATCATATCAAGCCCTACCGAACATACACAGGTCATAGCCTCCAGTTTATCCAGGCTCAGGGCGCCTGTTTCCACAGCCCTGATCATTCCCGCATCCTCGCTTACCGGAATAAAGGCGCCGGAAAGCCCGCCAACATAGGAGGAAGCCATGGCCCCACCTTTTTTCACGGCGTCGTTAAGCAAGGCCAGGGCGGCGGTGGTGCCGTGGGTGCCACATCTCTCCAGTCCCATGTGTTCCAGTATTTCCGCCACGCTGTCACCCACCGCCGGGGTGGGGGCCAGGGAAATATCCACTATCCCGAAGGGTACACCCAGGCGACTGGCGGCTGTACGTCCCACAAGTTCACCCATGCGGGTAATTTTAAAGGCAGTCTTTTTGATGGCCTCCGCCAGGGTCCCGAAATCAGCGTCCTTGCACTTTTCCACCATATTTTTAACTACCCCGGGCCCGGATACCCCTACATTAATTACCGATTCCGGCTCTCCTATGCCATGAAAGGAGCCTGCCATAAAGGGGTTGTCTTCGGGTACATTGCTGAAGACCACCAGTTTGGCGCAGCCCAGTCCGTCCCTGTCCGCTGTAAGTCCGGCTGTATCCTTGATAATCTTGCCCATCATGTATACGGCGTCCATATTAATACCGGCCTTGCTGGTGGCCACATTAACGGAGGAACATACCCTGTGGGTAGTAGCCAGGGCTGCCGGTATGGATTTTACCAGGCGCAGGTCTCCTTTAGTAAACCCCTTGTGCACCAGGGCAGAGAACCCACCAATAAAATTAACCCCCACCGCTGCTGCGGCCTCGTCCATGGTTCGGGCAAAGCCTGTGAAGTCGTCTACATCGCAACTTTCGGCCACCAGGGAAATGGGGGTGACAGATATTCTTTTATTTACTATGGGTATGCCGTATTCCCTTTCTATTTCCTCGCCCACCCTCACCAGATTGCCGGCCAGGGAGGTTATCTTGTCGTAAATTTTCCGGCGGACCGCTGCCGGGTCGGGGCCGGAGCAGTCCCTGAGGCTGATGCCCATGGTAATGGTGCGGATATCCAGGTTCTCCTCCTGCACCATTTTAATTGTTTCCATAATTTCTGCCATCGTCAGCATATTAAAATCCCCCAAACCGGAAATGTTTAACCTGTTTTACCGTAATTGATATCCATTTGTCAAAGTCTGTGCATAAAGTTAAAAACATTCTCATGCTGGGCGTCGATTTTTATGCCCAATTCCCGGCCCTTTGCCGCAAGCTTGTCTTTTAACTCACCCATGTTTATTTTGCTTTTCTCCATATCAGCAATCAGCACCATAGCCAGATATTCCTGTATTAAGGTCTGGCTTATGTCAAGTATGTTAATATTGTTTTCCGAAAGTATATTGGCGACTCCCGCGATTATACCGACCCGGTCCGGCCCCAGCACGCTTATGATTACCCTGTTTCCTTTAGCATCCTGCTTTTGGTTTGACATAGACTGTACCTCACTGTTTTTTTATGTACAAAAAGTATATTTCGTCGGGAACTAGCCGATTCCTGCCCAGCAGAGATTGAGGAAATTATTATACAGACAGTGCCTTATGCCGGATTCCCAACTGCAATAAATGCTATGAATGCTTTAAAAGACATCGTAGGAAAGTAAAAAACGCCGGGAGGCGTTTTTTACTTTACACGAATTGACTGCTTCTAAGGATTGTTATATGTTTAAGTTGGGTGTATCCTGGGGGAGGTTAATTAACTGTGCTTTTCTATTTTAATAACCTTGCCTTTGCCCCGGGGGGAGACGATGCCCGCCGGATAACTGTATCCGGTTCGGTGGACGGCGGCGGTGTTCTGGTGGTGCGCGGGCCTTCGGGGGCGGGCAAATCTACCCTGCTGAGGGTTTTGGCCAGACTGCAGCCGGCGGCAGGGGGCGAGGTGCGGCTCGGGGGGGTAGGCTGGGGGCAGTTTAACGCCACTTCCTGGCGAACCAGAGTGCATTACCTGGCGCAAAAACCGGCTCTCTTTGACGGAACCGTGGCTGAAAATCTGTCCAAGCCTTTTGGCGTTACTGCCATAAGAAACAGTAAAATGTTTGATATAAAAATGGCCGGGGAAATAATGGACCAACTGCTATTGCCTCCCAGCCTGCTGCAGCAGGATGCCAGGACCCTGTCCGGCGGTGAGGCTGCCCGGGTGGCTTTTGTACGGGCACTACTCATTGAACCTCAGGTTCTGCTTCTTGACGAACCTACAGCGGCACTGGATGAAAAGTCCGGTCAGGCCTTTTACGGGGTGCTTTTCCGCTGGCTGGAGGCTCCGGAAAGGGTCGCCCTGCTGGTTTCTCACAATGATGATTATGGGGTGTTGAAGCAGGTTTCCTTTTTGGATATTCCCTGAGGAATCATTTCCGGCCTTTATAAGGCGTTGCTGCGACCGAATGCAGAGTGGAAACAAAACGGCTGAGAGGAAAGTGCAGATGAATCAAGGCATCATACCCATCTCCAATTTTCAACTGGCTCTTTCGGTACTTCTGGTGCTAATAACCGGGGGGATTTCTTCCTTTTTGAGACTGGGCCTGCTGAAGCCGCTAATCTGGGGGACCGTAAGGACATTCGTCCAGCTAACCCTGGTGGGTTACGCCCTGACGTACATATTCACTATTAACAGTCTCTGGCTGGTAATTGCCCTGGTTACCATGATGTGCTATGTGGCATCAAGAACAGCAGTAAAGAGGACACCAAATGTGCCGGATTATCCGGCCCTGCTGTCTTTCGCGGCCCTGCTGGCCAGCACCTTTCTGGTGGGTTCCATTGTTACCGGACTGATTATTGCCCCCGACCCCTGGTATTCAGCCAGAATAGTCATTCCCATTTTTGGTATGATTCTTGGTAATTCAATGAACGCCGTCGCTATTTCCCTGGATCGGCTCTACAGCGAGGCCAGATCCAGGGCGGCTGAAATAGAGGCTCTGCTAACTTTCGGGGCCACCCCCTGGGAGGCGATTCAGACAAGTGCCCGGGAGGCCATCAGGGCCGGCATGATGCCCACCATCAACTCACTGATGGTGGTGGGGCTGGTGAGCCTGCCGGGAATGATGACGGGGCAGATTCTGGGCGGGGCCGACCCCCGGGAGTCCGTGCGCTATCAGATTGTGGTCATGTTGATGATTGGCGCCGCCGTGGGCATAGGTTCCCTTATCCTGGTGCTTCTTTCTTACAAAAGACTGTTTAATAGTGACGGCGCGTTACAGCCCTTCGTCCTGCAAAGCAGGAGATAAATTTGTTATCAGGGGTGATTTATTGAAAGTGAAAACTGATTCCTGTTTATAATTTTTTGAAAAAGAACCCTTGCCGTTGAGCGGGGTTTTTTATTTTTCACTATAAAAATGAAACGCGGGAAAAAAACAACATTTAAAAATAAAAAATATTTTCGGTGGTATTTAGGATTATTGAGTTTAGGATAAACCTTGAAAGGGGATAAGCTATTGACTATCCTGGATTTTATCTGTATTTTAGTAAAGTAAAATCCAGTCTATGGGTTTAATATTACCAATAGATTTATGAACTGGATAAATTAAATTAAAAAGTTATTTATTGCAGAAACGCAGATATTATGAGGTGAAAATTTATGCTGCAAACTCTTCGTAGGGTTATCATCGGGTCTCCGTTGGATTCAAGCCGTATTGAACATGAACGCTATTCGGTTCCCAAGGGCCTGGCTATTCTTTCTTCAGATGCATTATCATCCGTTGCCTATGCAGGTGAGGAGATTTTACACGTATTATTGCCCGTGATAGGACTAATGTCTTTCAACTTTCTCACACCCATATCGGCTGCAATTATAATTCTTTTATTTATAGTAAGTTTTAGCTTCAGGCAAATCATAAGCGCCTACCCAACAAGCAGCGGCGGAGCATATATAGTTGCCAAGGAAAACCTTGGTGTTACGGCGGGGTTGGTGTCAGGAGCGGCACTGCTGTTTGATTACCTGCTTACCGTTGCTGTATCCGTTTCAGCAGGAGTGGCGGCTCTCACATCGGCCTATCATGCGGCAATTCCGCATAGGGTTACTATAGCGATGATGATCATAGTATTTTTGGTCTTGATGAATTTGAGAGGAGTTTCTGAATCGGCCACATTTTTCAGCTACCCCACCTACTCCTTTATTATAGGTATGTTTATACTCCTCGTAATTGGTTTATATAAAACTATGGCAGGAGGTGCTCAATTAGCTCCTCCTGCCATACCTCAGGGAACAGTTGCCAATCTGGACACCTTGGCACTGGTCTGGGTTGTGCTGCGGGCCTTTTCGTCCGGTTGCACTGCTTTAACGGGAATTGAAGCAATAAGTGACGCGGTTCCTAATTTTAAAAAGCCGGAGGGTAAAAATGCCAAACAGGTTCTTGCACTGCTTGCAATCTTGCTGTTCTTGATGTTCGGAGGGTTGACAGCTTTAACTAGGTATTTCCATGTGGTACCCTCGGAGAATATGACGGTTATATCCCAGGTAGCTTTGAAGGTTTTCGGCCAGGGTATCTTTTTTTACCTGTTCCAGGCCAGCACGGGTATGATTCTGCTGCTTGCTGCAAACACCGCTTTTGCCGGGTTCCCCTTGCTGGCATCTATGATGGCCAAGGACAAGTTCCTGCCCCGTTATCTGGCTTTGAGGGGTGACCGCCTGGCGTTTAGCAACGGTATTATACTTCTGGGATTCCTGGCGGGGTTTTTAATCTATGTTTTTGATGGCATGACCACGCGGCTGATCCCCCTTTATGCCGTTGGGGTTTTTACAGCTTTTACGGTGGCCCAGAGTGGCATGGTGAAGAGGTGGATTAATCTAAAGGGGCAGGATTGGAAGAAAAAGATGGTAATTAACGGCCTGGGTGCCGTAGTGACCGGAATGGTTACGGTAATCATTGCCGTTACAAAATTTGAACATGGGGCCTGGGTGGTTATATTACTAATTCCCTCCATGGTCTATTTGTTCAAATCTATTAACAGCCACTACCAGAGCATAAGGGAGGAACTGGATTTCGAGAATTACATACACAGGGATGATGTCAGGCATATAATAATTGTTCCCGTGGCCAGTTTGTCCAACGTTGTGGCAAACACCATAGACTACGGAAAAACTCTCACCGGCTCCATAAAGGCCGTCCATGTTTCCACCGACCCTGAAATGACAAAAAAACTGCAGGCCAAATGGGACAAATGGAACCCCGGGGTGGAACTGGTAGTGTTACCGTCTCCATACCGTTCGGTTTTCGACCCCCTGGTGGAATATATAAGGCAGGAGGAAAGGCGGAAAAGTAACGACGAGGTCATAACGGTTTTAATACCGGAGTTTGTGGTAAAAAGGTGGTGGCACCGTTTTCTGCACAACCAGACCGGATTGATATTGCAAAATCTGCTGGTATTCAGCAGTGAAATAGTTGTAACAACAATTCCATACCACTTAAGAAGATAGCCGGGTGATCCCGGCTGCTTAGTTCTCGCTAAGGGTTCGGTAGGGGAATAACCACTTCCGAACCCAAGGATCACTTATATTTGCCTGTAGTACAATTGTTATTTTTCAGGTGCAGCAGGTTTAATGACAACAAGCAAAAGACCGGATATATTACCGCCGTAGCGGCGGCCACTATTCCCGCATCGTTTGTAAACAGCGCCACTGCGGCCCCCAACAGGGCGGCGCAGCATCCGCTCAGGGTTTGGGGGGCGGTTTTGCGAATATTGTCCAAGAAGTTTAGTTTAAATTTAAACATTAACAGCATTAAAAACAGCGAAACAATAAGTACACCGCTCCAGTAGGAGTACCGCATCAGACGAAAATTCATCTCTATCTTTCTGATTATTATATTATAAATGTTTTCCCAACTGCCTGTTTGAAATTCTTTAATTGCCCTGCCTATATGGGTACGGGGAACACCTACTGAATCAATGAGTGAAATGGTTGCTAATACCAGCAGTACGGCAATAATAATAATTAACACCTGTTTTTTGCCGGTGCGGTAGCCGGACAGAAGCCATAGCAATGTTACGAAAGCAGCTGTGACGGATATGGAAGCCCCGGCTTTGGAACCCAGGCCGGGATATACCAGCACAAAAAGAACGCCCAGCATAATGACACTTGCCAGCGGCAGCCGGCCTTTGAATTTCTTTATATCCATAAATGTTGCGATTCCCAGCGTTGAAGCTCCTAGCACAGCCCCCATGAACTCATTGCCTATGCCGTAAAACCTGGCGCCGTACTGGGGGTCGTATCCCAGCGGTGAGGTGACGATCAGATTGGCTCCGGTAAAAAGATCTGCAAACAATACTGCTATAAAAGACAGGCAAATTCCAGAAATGTAATAAAGGATGTTATATTTTTTATACAGCGGGTAGAACAGTCCAGTAATCAGCAAAACAATAGCCACAAGCCCGGCGAAGGATTCCGGCACGGTTAAGGCTCCCAGGGCGGCCAGCAGTAAAAGGGCCAGGGGCAGTGAAAATATAGCCAGATAATTTGCCAGCAGTAACTTTTTAACTGTTTTCGATGTTCCCACACTAAAAAGATGCAATATGAACACGGTCAACGACAGCGTTAATACAGCCATTATATAATAAGCGATGGTGCTTAACATGGGGAGCCGGCGCAGGGTATTATTCACAAGCTTATTTTCAACATCCCCGAGGTACCCGATTTGATTACCGGAAGGAACGGATGTAATCTCCTGGCCATACATGGTTTCTGTTTTATCAATACCGTAAAAATGGAGTATAGTGGGAGCCAGGTCAATATTTGCTATGATACCGGTACGGTGAGTGGTGCTGGAGGTCAGCAGCCCCTGGCCAATGCCGCGTCCTGCCATAACAATGGGGGTCATTGTATTGTCCAGATTTCTGTTGCTAATAGAGGGTGTAGGGACTACCAGTGCAATACAATCCCGTCTTAAATCAACATTTTGCAATAACTGTCCTATAAAACTATCGGCCCTTTTGATTGCGTTTTTTGTGTGTTTATCAGCTACTTTTTCATTTGCTTTTTCTGTGTACATAGCTGCCCTGGTGGTATCGCCGAAGTCGATGACTATTACCCGGCAGCGTTGATAATTTTCAATAAAACGGGAAAACAGTTTATTTTCGTCAGTGCGAACGCCAAAAGGAGCGTTTTTATCGCTGGTTATTAAATCGCCGGAAATGTCACCGTAATCAACAACTCCATTATTATTCATAATCATGGTAACTGCCTGTCGTCCGTATGTATAGCCGGAAAAGCCGGAATCCTCAGGCGGCACGTCTGCATTTCCAATTATGGCGGCGTTAATTTTAGCGGAGTTCAGCCGGCTGCCAAGTGCGCCTATTTGTACGTTATAATGGTAATCCCTGTTTAGTGTTTTTATTTGCTCAGTGTTCAGGTTGACAATATTCTGGGGGCTCATGCTTAGCGGCCCGTTTCGGCGAAAGTAAATATCCTGCACAGCATTATTGTTAACTACATCTCGTACGTTAAATGCCTGCGCTGCCGCCGGATACCCCACAGCCCGGCTGCTGGCCCCAATGGTGGTGAAAGTGTTGTCTGATATTGTGGCGCCGCCGGTGCGGTTGTTCATTAAGGCAATGGCCCCATTTTTAATCAGATAATTAAAGTTCTCCAACGAGGGATCGTTGAGGTCGCTGAAACCAATTTGATCGACCACCACGATAATAAAGTGGCCTGGTTCTGTTGTGCCGGCAATTGACGGCTGGGGTAAGGATAGCAAACAGCAGATTAAAGATAACAGGAAAATATAAATAATAGTATGGTTTCGTTTCAAAATTAATCACCATTTCTATTGCATAGCTACAATTATTTCATACAGGATTATATTATAGCAAAAAAAACGCAACACTCATACCAGAGCAAGAGATATTTGCTGGAAATTTGCCGTAATTAAAAATCCCCGCATTCCCCACGACAGTAAACCCCGGGTTGTTTCTCCGGGGTTTTTGTGTTCTATCAATATAACGCCTTTTCTTAGATGTATTTAACTTGTTTCCGATTTTTCTGCGGGCTGTTTTTTAGGAGTAATCGCTTTGTTTATGTCAATAACCTCAGCGTAATTATTTTTAGTCAGGCTGACAATCTCTTTAAAGATACTGTTGTAGCCTATAAGGCCAATAATCTGGTTGTTTTCCGTTACCGGTATGACATCGTTTTTGTACTTGTTGAGATTGTATACAGCCTTTATCAGGGGCTCATTCACTCCTATAGTGGTTTTAAACGGAACCATAACGTCCTTTGCGGTTAAATCTTTTAGTTTCATGCAGCAGTCAGAAAATTTACCTTTCCAGAATACGGGTATGGACCCTGTTGATGTTTTTACATTTCTACCTCTTATTGAAACCCCTTCAAGACTATTGGGTTCAATTGATCCCAAAAAACATTCAATATTAATAAAACCAACAGGCAGGTTGTTGTCGCGGACTAGGATAATCTGACCGGTATTTTTAAATTTAGTAAATAGCATAACAGCTTCGCCGAGGCTTGCATTGGCGGGGACCCAGTGGAATTCATCCAGGGGTATAAACAAATCCTGCAGTTTTGCTTCCGAAAAATCATTCATTAATGATCACTCCTGAATACAAAATCATGTTAAAAAAAATACAAGGCAAGATACACTACGTTTATTAATTATATAGCCGCCCAACGACTTGTGCAAGAACACACAAAGCAGTTGGCTTGTCATTTTTTTTGTTTATTGTTGTTGGTGTGGACGTAGAAGTTGGCGGAATTTTTTACTGTAGTGGCAAAAAGGTGTTGTCAAAAAGAAATATAGATTGTATAATATTTCTCAATAAGGGGACATGAAAATACTGAATAATAAAGCAGACTTTGTAGTGACGTTTATGCCTATATATCAAAAGCTATATGGACAAGTGAATTCTTTCATATATGCCAAGGGGGGGCTTCTGCCATAAAAGGTGAAATAAAGTATAAGGGGTGGTGACAATAGAGTAATTTGTTTATGGGGGTACGCCGATGTATTTCAGGCTGGTGAAAGCAAATTACAGGGGCAGGGAATACAGTTATCTAAGACTGTCGGAAAGCTACAGGGATGGTGACAAATCCAGGCAGAGAATGATTATGAATCTGGCCAATCTTGACCACCTGCCCGAATCAAAAATGATTTATGTAATGGAAACGCTGCAGGAACTGATCAAGCTGGGCAAGGAAATGAACAAGTGTGGCCTGACATGGTGGAAACACTATAAAACATCTATGATTATGGCTTTAGAAAGAGTTTTTTATCCTTCCCAAAGCCCGGCAAACACAATTAAAAGAGTCTTTTTGTCAGAAAATAAAAAGAAGGAACGGCGGGGTGGGACAGCAGAAGATTACAGTGAAAATATGTTGAAGATCATTACACACAATAAAAAGCCCGGAGGAATTATTATACTGATTAAGCAGTTGGCTGGAGTATTTAATTCGAATCTGACAGGGGTATTTGTATTCGATGATTGTGGCTTTCCCTTGCGATATGATCTTTTTGACTCTGACGTTGTGTGTGTTCAAAACATAAAAAAACACTACTCTAAAGATTTTTTTTTACTGTTCATATGTGAAAAATCCTACAACTCACAAGAAATAAGAAAGGCGGGTGATGAGGCACAGATTATATATGTGCAGCGTCAGGCTAACGCTGTGCTGAATACAGCAACCACCATAGAAAAGTACTATCTGGTTAGTGCAAGAAAAGCCGACACAGAGATTGTGGGGCGTGGCATCGGAGTCATTTCAGAGAGCGGGGAACACATGGACTACGTGGCGAAAAGGATGACTTCGGCAATTAAGGGCGTAAGCCTGCCGGGAGTAGACATAATGAATATTTATTTTACCTCGCTGCTTTATATGAAAATTATAGTAAATGCCTTTGCCGAAAAAAGAATCGACTTTCCAATGATTGCAGAAGAAAAGAAGTAAGTTGCATGCACTGAGTAAATGCACTTATTTGCAGTTTTCACTTATTTGCCGTTTTTAATGAGGAGGGAGAAAAATGACTCTAGATAAAAAGAATATATTTTTTTTGTTACTTGGTCTTGGGTTTTTGTTCTTATTTCATTTTTTACCCGAGTTTAGTCCCGCTGTGGATCCGTCAGGAAAGACTTTTGAACTTTCCGCCGCGGGTAAATCGGCCATCGGTCTTTTCCTGCTGGCCGGCGTCTGGTGGGTATTTGAAGTCATGCCCATTGGTGTTACCAGTATCGCCATAGGCATATTTCAGCCCCTGTTTGCCATACGCCCCGCCAAGGAAGCCATGAGAGATTTTATGGACCCCACCGTATTATTCATTCTGGGCTCCCTGCTGGTAGGTCTTAGTTTTTCCAAGGTCGGACTCACCCGGAGGATAGCCTATAAAATGCTGGTGATAGTGGGTGAAGACACCAGGAAAATATTGCTGGGCTGCTTTATAGTCACGGCGCTGCTGACGCACCTGATGGCCCATACAGCCGTGGCGGCCACCGTCATACCAATTTTTTTAACCATCCTGTCCCTATATAACGAAGGTGACGGCCCGACCAAACCCACGAAGTTCGGCAAGGCGCTATTTATAGGCATGGCCTATACCGCCGGGGCCGGCAGCATATGCACACTTCTGGGCGGGGCCCGCAACCCTGCTGCAGTGGGTTTTTTCAAGGAATTTACCGGCCAGGATATTTCATTTATCGATTTTTCCCTGCACCTTATGCCCATGGGCTGGCTTATCGTTTTCCTGACCTGGGCTATGCTGATGGTTATATTTAAGCCTGAGAAAAAGACCATACCCGGTCTGCGCGCAAAGGCAGCGAAGCTATACAAAGAGCTTGGCCCCATGTCCATAGAAGAAATATTTGTAGTGATATCTGTGGCTTGCGCCCTGACGCTGCTGGTGATGCAGGCCGCCGTGCCGGCGCTTAAAGGTTTGGATCGTTCCATACCGTTGCTGCTGGCGGGACTGGTATTTTTCGCCACCGGCATACTGAACGTTGAGGACCTGGAAAAGAGAATCCCCTGGAATATTGTTCTGCTGTTCAGCGGTGCCATGAGTATAGGTTTTGCGTTATGGAAAACCGGCGCCGCCGAGTGGATGGCAATAGAATGGCTTTCCCTGCTGCAGGGAGCCCCCTGGTTGTTCTTTGTGCTGGGTGTATCCATTCTGGTTATTATCATGACCAACTTCATCATGAACGTGGCGGCCATAGCCATAACCCTTCCGGTGGCCCTGGTTATCGCCCAGTACCTGGGGGTTAACCCGCAGCTCGTACTATATACCGCTACAGCCGCGGCGGGCTTGCCCATGATACTGCTAATAGGAGCCGCGCCCAATGCCATGGCCTACGAGTCTAAGCAGTTTACCACCGGGGAGTTTTTCATGGCGGGCATACCGGGAACAATCCTGGTGCTGGTAGTAATGACCATATTTATTTATACTTACTGGCCGCTGGTGGGCCTTACTCCGTTGATTAAATAACCAGGGGGGAAATGTATGCATGTACAGAACGCGCCGTCCACCCCCTGGAACGGGGATATGAGTTTCCCGGTTATTGATTCCACCGCCTATGTGCACCCTACAGCAGTGCTTATAGGAGACGTGCGTATAGGAAAAAATGTTTCTGTATACCCCAATGTGGTGTTGAGGGCCGATGAGGGTTCTCCCATCATCATCGGGGGGGGCAGCAATATACAGGATGGGGTTATCATGCACTGTCTTAAAGGCAGTTCCATTATCGTCGGGAAAAACTGCAGCATTGCCCACGGGGCTGTTATCCATGGCCCCTGTAAAATAGGCTACAATTCTTTTGTAGGCTTTAACACTGTGGTTTTAAAAGCGGAGTTGGGTAAGAATAATTTTGTTTCCCACTGTGCTTTAGTGACGGGGGTAACCATTAAGGATAACGCCTCCGTTCCAGCCGGTAAAGTGGTGGGGGAACAGGGCGCGGCAGACGAACTCCCGGCAGTAACCGAGGCCGAAAAATATTTTTCCTCGGAAGTAGTCGGTGTAAATGAGGAATTGAGAAAGGCTTATACCACAATAGAACGAATTAATATATCTCATGAGCACAAAATGAGGGTCAGAAAGGTTCCTCATATAGAAATTATATCAGAAAACGGTGAAAGGGCGTAAGGAGGAGAGTATTATGTCGGCTCAGGCGCAAGTTTTATTTACAGGCGGTATTTTTCTGGCTACATATGCCATGATCATGCTGGAAAAAATACACCGCACGGTGGTGGCCCTGGCAGGCGCCATGATCGTAATTTTAGCCGGAATTATCAGCCAGAAACAGGCTGTGGGGTATGTGGATTTCAACACCATCGGGCTGCTGATTGGCATGATGATTATAGTGGGAGTTACCAGGCACACGGGCGTATTTGAGTATATGGCGGTATACGCGGCCAAGGCGGCCAAGGGCGAGCCAGCCAAAATAATGATATCCCTGGCCACCATTACAGCAGTAACCTCGGCCTTTCTGGATAATGTAACCACGGTGCTGCTGATAGTGCCCGTGACCTTTGCCATAGTAAAACAGCTTGATATAAATCCAATTCCTTTTTTAATAGCTGAAGTTGTGGCTTCAAACATAGGCGGAACCGCCACCCTCATCGGCGATCCACCGAATATTATGATCGGAAGCGCAACGGGACTTGGGTTTATGGATTTTGCGTTTGCCCTGACGCCGGTTATTGTGGTGGTCCATATAGCCACCATGATCTGGCTTAGGATTCTCTACAGAAAGGACATGGTAACCCGGGATGAATTGAAAAGAAATATCATGGCCATGGATGAAAAGAAGGAGATAAAGGACGAAAGGCTACTTAGAAAATGTCTTGTGGTAATCGGTATTACCGTACTGGGTTTTGTTCTGCACCAGTACCTGCACATGGAATCCGGAACCATTGCCCTGGGAGGCGCAACACTGCTGCTGCTGCTGACCAGGGAAGATCCTGAACACGCTCTGGCAGCCGTGGAATGGCCCGTAATCTTCTTCTTTGTGGGGCTGTTTATAGTTGTCGGTGCTCTGGAGCATGTAGGTATTATTGAGGCCATAGCCATAAAATCGCTGGAGCTAACCGGCGGGGCCATGCTACCCACGGGACTTCTTATACTCTGGCTTTCGGCTATAGCATCAGCCTTTGTGGACAATATACCCTTTGTTGCCACTATGATACCTTTAATTCAGGATATGGGGCGTCTCGGGGGAATTGCTGATTTGAATCCCCTGTGGTGGTCCCTATCTCTGGGGGCCTGCCTGGGAGGCAACGGAACTTTGATAGGCGCATCCGCCAATGTCGTGGTGGCAGGTATGGCGGAAAAGAGGGGTATAATAATATCATTCATAAGCTTCACTAAGGTTGCTTTTCCCATGATGATTATGTCGATAATAATCTGTACAGCTTACCTGGCGCTTTTCTTTTTAAGATAAAAGGGGCATTAAATATAACCTCTCCTGAAACCAGGGGAGGTTTTTTTATGGGCTTGATCACTGCGCACAAATTTTAGCCACGAGGTTTCGTTTCGAATAACAACCGCCAATAAAACGAAATAAAAGATGGTAAAGGCAGGCCTTCTCCGAAGCCTGCCTCATATATTCTCACATACATAGCAGTAATGACGAAACTCTAATTGCGACAGCCAGTAGCACCGGTGTGGATTATAACATGCTGAGCATAATGTTTAAAATGTGCAACAAAGGCAGGACATGATTAAAAATCTTTATAAAATTTTATCTTTTCTTTTTCTTAAGAAGAATTATAATATATACAGTCAATTTCGCTAAATTCCCATCAGGGAAGCGGGGGAACCAATTTTTGGGGTGAATCCCAATCAGGTTATCTGCTAAAAATATGATAACCGAAAGGGTAGGGCTAAATCTTTCGGCCCGAATCCGTCAGCTAACCTCGTAAGCGTTGAAAGGAATGGTGTTTCATCGTGTAAATTTACAAGCACAAGACTGCTTTGCTTTCCTGTGCTTTTTGTTTTTCTTTCGACTATTAATACATCTAAAGTATTGACTTGTTTACGGAGGTTTCAAGAATGCCAAATAACATTAGGCGTTTATTGATCGGAAGACCATTACATAACGAGGAAATGGTTAGGGAAAAGTTGCCTAAATGGAAAGCCATGTCTATTTTTTCATCAGATCCACTTTCCTCTATCGGGTACGGCCCCGAGCAAATAGTATTAATTCTTACCGTTCCGTGGGCGATTGCCTATGGATATACCTGGATGGTAGCGGTAGCTATTATAGCACTACTGGGTATAGTAACACTCTCGTATACTCAAATTGCCCAGGCCAACCCGGGGGGCGGCGGTTCATATTCCGTGGCCAAAAAAAATCTTGGAGAAACAGCAGCACTAACGGCGGCAGCTGCCCTGTTTATAGACTATACCCTCACTGTAGCGGTTAGCATTTCTTCTGGTACCGATGCGATTGTTTCGGCATTTCCTCTTCTATCTGACTACAGGATGGGCTTAAATATTTTTGTTTTATTCGGAATACTAATGCTCATTAACCTGCGGGGGGTCAGGGAATCTTCCAATGCTTTCGTTTTTCCTACTTATGCCTTTATTTTCGGTATACTGGCACTGGTTGCCTCGGGTTTTTATCACATCATCAGTAGCAACGCAGTTATTATTCCTCAGACGTCACTAGAGAGGCAGCCATTGGACTGGACGGTATTGTACCTGGTTCTACGTGCTTTTGCCAGCGGTTGCAGCTCAATGACCGGTGTTGAGGCCATTTCAAACGGTGTTCCCATGTTCAAGCCACCTGAAGTAAGAAATGCCCAGTTAACCACATATTGGATGTCAGTAATACTGGTTGTTATGTTTTCAGGCATTACCTTGTTAATAATACATAATCACTTGATGCCTGTTGAGAATGTCACCATGCTGTCACAACTTGCCGAGGTTACATTCGGCAGGAGCTTTATGTATTATTTCATACAGTTCGCTACAATGCTTGTGCTGTATTTAGCTGCCAACACTGCTTATAACGGGCTTCCCCCACTACTTTCTCTGCTGGCCCGGGATAGGTATATGCCTCGTTACCTTTCAGCCAGGGGAGACAGGCTGACCTTCAATAACGGAATAATACTCTTGAGTATCATAGCAGCCGTTTTTATAACAATATATCATGGCAATACTGAGCATCTTATTTCCTTATACGCTCTAGGAGTTTTTCTGTCTTTCACCATTGCCCAGGCCGGCATGGTGGTACACTGGCACAGGGAAAAGAATGCCGGCTGGGCTGCCCGGGCATTTTTAAACAGCTTAGGCGCTGTTGTAACGGGTATTGTCGTAGTAATAATAATGGTGGCCAAATTCTTGTATGGGGCATGGCTAATCCTTGTGCTTATACCGCTGCTTATTTACGTGTTTAAGCGTATTAACGGTCATTACGAGGATATAAGGGCACAGCTTGCCCTCCAGCCACATGAATATACCAACACCTCTGAGGGTAGCAACATTGTTATAGTGCCAGTGGCCGGAGTAACCCGGGTTGTGGCCAGCACATTGAAATATGCTAAAAAATTATCCGACCGCGTTATAGCCGTGTATGTCGCAACCGACGAAGAATTAGCCAAAAAGGTTAAAGAAAAATGGCAAAGCTGGAATCCTGGAGTAAGGCTTATTGTACTGTATTCTCCACACAGGGCAATCACTGCCCCGTTATTCAGATTCATTGAAAAGATCGAAAGGAAAAAAGGCCCGGATGATTATATTACTATACTTATTCCGGAATTTGAGACAAAAAAATGGTGGCATCGGCTACTTCACAACCAGACAGGATTTTTATTTAGAACCTTGTTGGTATTTAGAAAAAATGTTGTGGTTACGGTTGTTCCTTATCAACTTGAAAAATAGTTTTAGTCAATTATGCAAAATATTGTATGAAATTGAAAGCAGTTTCGATTTCCGAAACTAAAGGGTAATGAGGCTAAATGAATAATAAAAGAATTCTAGTAGGATGCATATCAGTAGGTATTTTCCTGTTTATGATGACGGGTATAATATCATTTGGAAAAATTTCAAGCATAGGAAATAAAACGAGAGAAATTAACGAAAATCTTACTCCAAATTTGGAGTATTTAGGTGTACTAAACGGAGATGTTTCTGGTATCCCGCGACTTGTTTCGGATTTGGTTCTTGAAACAAATGAGCAAAGGATGAAAGATTTAGAATCAGAAATAAAATTGCTACTCCGGAAGATTGATGAAGACAGTAAAGATTATCAAATAATGATAACAAGTTACGAAGAAAAAGAGCTGTATAATGAATTTGAAAAAAATTGGAACATATATTTAGAAAAATTACCTGCTATTATAGAAGACGGAAAAGCAAATAAATTTGATTCTGCCAATAAAAAAATTGTTGCAGCATATCCATTTTGGAAAAATGCTAATGATAAGTTGGCGGAATTAATAACTGTAAACAAAAATAGAATAGATGAGATATCATCTCAAGCTCTAACATTGCAGCAAACAATCATAGTTGATATTCTGGTTGCTATTTTGATAGGAAATATAGTTTGTTTTGTTTATCTCATTGACATACTAAGGAAGAAGGAATGAGCTTTATGTGATTGTTTGAAAAGTTCTTCTTCTTCCCCCAAAACAGGGTTTAATTCTTCCTTTACATATGCTGCAGTTTATGCAATATCTCCTCGCAGTTCTTCAAGCTGTTCTCACGGATGCATACATGGGCAGTCATGGCCTGCACCTCGGAAGACAGGCTCCACGTGAAGGTCGCTCACTTCCACAATCCCGTCAATTTTTTTATGGACCTCTTCATTTTCTCTATTGAGATGTTTTTAGAAACCGCCTCTAACGGAATGGTGATATACTCCCAGGTCATGGCCAAAACAATCATTCCCCCGGGTTTTACGACAACCGGCTGAAGATACTGCCAGAATGCCATATAGAGGATAACAACGGAAATGGCAATAAGGGAGACGTTGGTAGTGGAAAAATTTCCAATTATGGTGTGTAACAAATGGAAAATACCTGACGTAAGATGTATTGTCGGCTAGAGGATGCCTATTGTTAGCCCAGAGAAACTCTTTTGCTGAGAAATAAATTGACCTTGACAAAAAACGCAATAACCAGTAACCACTTCTAAAACGTTGACATAAGTTGACTATTGGGATGACACCTCTTTGACCAATTGTTAGCCGGGGCTAAATTAGTTAAACAGAAGAAAAAATTGAGGAAAGGGTTGTGCGTCATGGAGAACAGCCAGGATGATTATCCGGCAAACAAAATCATCAGACTGTGGGATTTGCCCCTCGGAAAGTCGGCAACAGTAAATTCCATCCAGGCCGAAGGAATAACCAGGCGAAGAATGCTGGACCTTGGCATGGTCCCCGGAACCATCGTGGAAGCCATCCGGGTTAGCCCTGCGGGTGATCCTAAGGCCTACCGGGTACGCGGAGCCGTGATAGCCTTCAGGAAAGAAGAGGCTCATAAAATACTGATTAATTTTAAAGGGGAGTAGAACCATGGGTTTAATAAACCAGTCCTGTGGAATTGGCGCCATAAAAGAAAATTTTGGTAAAAGCCAATTCTCCAACGCGGATCACGTGATTGCTTTGGCCGGCAACCCCAATACCGGTAAGAGCACCGTTTTTAATGCGTTAACAGGGCTTAACCAGCATACCGGAAACTGGCCGGGGAAAACAGTCCTCCGAGCCGAGGGCCGCTACATTCATCAGGGTCTCATATTTAAACTTATAGATTTGCCCGGTGCCTACTCGCTGATGGCTAATTCTATGGAAGAACAAGTAGCCAGGGACTATCTCTGCTTTGGCAGGCCTGATGCTACGGTGGTGGTGTTGGATGCCACCTGTATGGAAAGAAATCTGAATCTGGTGCTGCAGGTATTGGAAATAACCTCCAGGGTGGTGATCTGCGTCAACCTGGTTGACGAAGCCGAGCGCAAAAAAATACAGATTGACTATCATGCGCTGGCAGCCGAGTTGGGAGTGCCCGTGGTTCCCACCGCGGCCCGGGACGGGGTAGGTCTTGATAAGTTGGTTGAAACCGTTTCCGGCATCGCCACCGGACGAATTGAAACGAAGCCCAATGTTGTCCGATACAAAGAAGAAATCGAGGTTGCGGTCCGTAAACTGGAACCAAAGATTAAAAAACTGATTGGGGAAGCATTCAATGCACGCTGGGTGGCGCTCCGTTTACTGGATAAAGACCAGACGGTGATTGCTGCTGTTGAACAATGGCTTACCCGGAAAGATGGAGTTTTAACCGGGATGGAAGGGGTGGTTTTGGCATGAGCCGGGGGTCCTTATCCACAGGCTTGAATGAACTTCTTAAAGAAGCGAATCAGTTGAACCCGGGAGGTTCTCTCAGATTAAACGATTCCATGGTGAGCACTATCTACAGCAGGGCGGAGGAAATTGCCGGGAGAGTTGTGACCCGCGAGGGAAAACCCAATATAGACTGGGACAAAAAACTGGATGATATTCTTACATCAAGGTTTTTCGGCTTTCCCTCCATGCTTTTGCTGCTGGCTGTTATTTTCTGGATCACTGTGGCAGGCGCCAATGTCCCTTCGAAAATACTTGCAACCGGCCTTTTCTGGGGACAGGAGCGGCTGACGGAGCTTTTATACTGGCTTCACGCTCCCGCCTGGGTCAACGGATTCTTTGTGGAAGGAATTTACCGCTGCCTGGCTTGGGTCGTATCGGTGATGCTGCCGCCGATGGCCATCTTCTTTCCTTGTTTTACGCTGCTGGAGGATATGGGCTACCTGCCAAGAATTGCTTTTAATCTTGACAATCTCTTTAAAAAGGCAGGTACTCACGGCAAGCAATCCCTTACCATGAGCATGGGTTTCGGTTGTAACGCCGCCGGCGTTATCGCCTGCCGTATTATCGAATCGCCACGGGAGCGCCTGATTGCCATGCTGACGAACAACTTCGTACCCTGCAACGGGCGTTTTCCTACCTTGATCGCTCTTGCCGGCCTTCTGGTCATGGGGGTGGCCACTTCCTTCGGCGCCACGATCATTGTGGTTGGCATAGTGTTGTTTGGTATCGTGACGACCCTGGCGGTGTCCTGGGTTTTGTCCAAAACATTGCTGAAAGGGGTTCCGTCCTCCTTTACGCTGGAGTTGCCGCCATACCGCAAGCCCCAGATAGGCCGGATTATTACCCGATCTATCTTTGACCGCACCCTGTTTGTTCTTCGACGGGCGGTATGTGTCGCTGCGCCGGCTGGTGCTGTCATCTGGCTGCTGGCAAACATTAATATAGGAGGTGTAAGCATCCTGGCGCATGCCGCCAACTGGCTGGATCCCTTCGGGCAGATGCTGGGGATGGACGGTTATATTATCATGGCTTTTTTACTGGGGCTCCCGGCCAATGAAATTGTGATGCCCATTTTGATTATGAGCTATATGGCCACGGGGTCAATGATAGAACTAGATAGTCTGGAAGCGCTGCACAGGTTGTTCGTGGGAGAACACGGCTGGACCTGGCTGACGGCTGTTTGCATGATGCTGTTTTCTCTGCTGCACTACCCTTGCGGCACAACTCTCTGGACCATTTTTAAGGAATCCTGCAGCTTCAAGTGGACCGCCCTGGCAGCTCTCATCCCCCTGGGTGTTGCCATCACTGTCTGTTTTGTGGTGGCCCAGACAGTCAGGTTACTGGGATGGGCATAAATTGGGGACATTCCTTCGTGAAATAGTAATAAAGTAAGGAAAAAAGATGACCAAGAAGGTGTGTCCCCTTTCCTTTGAAGCCGGTTTAGGGCTCTCCTTTTGTTTTTCTAAACACATGAAATTCCCGGATGACTTCCGGCCGTCTTTTAAAAAATTCCACAAAATCCGCAAGACAGTTTAGCGTCTGGGTGCTGATGGTGTGCTCAATTTTTTCTGTTTCTTCCAAAACATCCCCGGAGATGCCCAGGAACTTCAAAAAATCCTCAATGATCTGATGGCGTTTCAGTAAAGCCCTACCCATCTCTTCCCCTTTTTTGTTCAATAAAATCATGCCGTATTTTTCGTAATTTACCACCCCCACATCGGCCAGCTTCTGGACCATTTTGGTGGCGGAAGGGGGTTGTACGTTAAGTGCTGTAGCCAGATCGTTGATTCTCGTAAATCCGTTTTCCCTGGACAGCCGGTAGATCATTTCCAAATAGTCTTCCATTGACGCCGTTAACATGGCGTCATCTTTTTTCATGTATTCTCTAAAGGTGAAAAACTCATTGGACATAATTAACTCGCCCGCTTTGCCAAAAATAGTTTTAATAGTATATGCCCTGAGGGTGGGAAATAGAAAATATCTTCTTCCCGGCAGTACAGCCACTTTAATCGCAAGATACCAACCGTTGATGACAAATATATTGGAAAAACGATAAAAATTTTTTTGGACGATTGTTAACCCCGTGATATAAAATATAAATATAAAACAAAATAAGCTGTTACATATTATAAGAGACGGTTTGCCGCTGCTGTCTTTATGTACACTAAATTTGAAAAGGTTTATTATGATCAGGACATTGCTGCTATTTGAGAATGGTGACATTCGGTTTGAAGAGACAATTCCAAAGGTATCCCCTGCCCAGGTGAAATGGTATTGGGCTGATTTTTCTCAGCCAACAGAAGAAGAAGTCCAATACTTATCTGGCTTATTCGGGCATCACCATGATTTTTCGACGAAAGATCGGCTGCATAAGGTCCGCAGGCCCAAAATAGATAATTATGGAGAATACCGCTTTTTTGTTTTGCACACGCTTTCCGATTCAAGAACTCACCCGGAAGTGCTGTACCTGTTTGAAGAGAAAAACTGCATTATAACCTTTCATCAATCCCCAAACAGTGTAATTGAAGAAGTATGGGGACAGATGAGAGAATTTCCCCAATGGATCGAAAAGGGTCCAGACTATTTGTTATATTCGGTGCTGAATAGTCTGGTAAACTATTACCTTCCTTTGTTCAAAAGGTTCGGCGACGAGCTTGAACAGCTGGAATCCAAACACCTCTTAAACCTCACCCAGCCAATGATCAATCGTATTTTTGGGATTCGTAGGGATTTATTTACCCTGCGCAGTTCGCTAGAACCCCTCAGGGATGTGATCCAGGGCATTCTGCACCCGGCAGACGATAATTGGAAGACGAAATACCGGGTTTTATTCAGCGATATCCGGGACGATTTGATCAGGCTGGTGGAAATGACCGAAATCTACCGCCAGATGGGACTGGATTTGATCGAAAGCCACGTGTCATTGAATTCCCAGAGGATGAACCGGGTGATTATTACCCTCACCATTATCACCACCATTTTTATGCCTTTGAGCTTTATCGCCGGTATTTACGGCATGAATTTTGATTACATGCCTGAGCTTCGCTGGAAGTACGGCTATTTTTCAGTCCTTGGCCTGATGGGAGCAATCGGCGGAGGGATGGTTTTATGGTTTAAGCGTAAAGGGTGGTTCTAACTGTGAGATAAATTCATAAATACATTATTCTAATTTTTGGAAGGGGAAGTTAATCTCCCCTTCTTTATATTTTTTTTACGTCATTCCGCCTTTTATTGATCCTGATGACGCTGCTTATAGGTATTACTTACCCTTTACAGTGACCGGACTGGCCCCCCACATCAGCCCGGAGGCGGTCCTGCTGCAGGTGCCCCGGGTGGCCCGGGCAAAAAGTTCGTGAAGTGGGGAACGGGACCAGCTATGGCCGCCGCGACGGTTTAGTTATTGACATGGCCAGGCGCCGGGTCACTGTCAACGGTATGGAGATAAAACTAACCCCTACGGAATATGATTTGATGAAAAATTTAGCCTCTCACGCCGGTAAAGTACTGACCCACCGGCAGTTGCTGCGCACTGTCTGGGGACCTTCCTATGAAAACGACACCCACTACCTGCGGGGTGTACATAGGCCAATTGCGCCGGAAAATTGAGAGCGACCCTTCCCGGCCCAGGCATATCATCACTGAACCAGGGGTGGGTTACCGGCTGCTTTGATACTCATATATACAATATTTATATTTTTTTTATTTGATCTTTACTACCCTGTTAGTTACAATTACACACGTTGAGACACAGTTTTATTCTAACAGGAGGTATTCCAGTGATTACCTGCTATACAAAATACATCATTGATCCCGCCAAACTGAATAGCTTTGAATCATACACAAAAATGTTATTACCAGTTATTAAACGGCTGGGCGGTATGAATATTACCTATTTATTGCCTTATGAAGGTCCCAATAACGTAGCCTATGAGCTATGTGACTTCCCCAATCTGGCGGCCTATGAACAATATCGCGAGACACGCAAAACCGATACCGATTACCAGGGCGCCTGCAAGTTTGTGGAAAAGTCAGGGTGTATATTGAGTTATGAGAGGAGCTTTCTGCGTCCTCTGTCAGGAGACTGATGCAAAACACAAATGATTAATAAAAAAGTAGGCACATACCTTACTGGTATATGCCTACTTTTTTATTAATCATCTTTGTAATGTGCAATTATTTTCAGATAAACAGCAGGAATTATAATTTGCGTTTTATATCAAAATATTTCTTGCTGCTAAAAAATTATTAACTTGACTTGATAAATGGTTAGCTGATAGATTTACATTTGGAAACTAAGGGAACCAATATAGTTTTCTTGGGAGGCATCTTTGTGAGAGACAGAATACTTAAATCAGCGCAGGAGCAAATAAATAAATTCGGTTTTAGAAGGTTTACCATTGATGACATTGCTTCTGACCTGGGCATCAGCAAAAAGACTATTTACAAGCACTTTGACAGCAAGAAACAAATTATCAGCGAAGTATTTACAAAACATCTGGAGATGGAAAAGAATAGCACCCTGGAAGCATTAAGAACCGAGGAAAGCTGGCTGGATAAGTTAAGGGCGGTGATATATTGTTATGGCCAGGGAAAGTTTCCCCCCCAATTGCTGAAGGAACTACAGATTTATTTTCCCGGGGAGTGGGAGAAGACTGAGGCCATAATGGCTTTTAAAAGGGAAAAGGTGATAGATTTACTGCTGCAGGGAATTGCATCCGGAGCAATAAAAAGAGACGTTCACCTGGGAGTTTTAGGGCTTATCCTGGAAAACACAATTAGTGCACTTTTTAATTATAAGCTATCGGGTGAGCTTGATCTTACCTCAAACCAGGTCTTGCATGAGATCAAAAAAATTATTTTTTATGGCATTTTAACTGAAAAGTCAATTAGTGAGGAGTGCGAAAATGAAATCTAAGTGGAAATTATTGTTGATAATTCCCGTCGTGGCGATAATAGCCTTGGGTGTTTATAGAGCGGGCGCTAAAATCACTGCGGATAAAGACAAGCTCAAACTGGCGGGGGAAAATAACGTACAGACAGTTCTGGTCAAGGAAGCTACAAAGGAAAAAATGGAGAATTTTATACAATATACCGGAACCCTGGAAGCCGTCAATGAGGCTTCCATCAGCGCCAAGGTGGCCGGCAGGGTTAGCCGGGTGGCGGTGGATAATGGGGACAGCGTTGCAGCGGGGCACGGCCTGGTTTATCTTGAAAACACGGAGTACCAGAATGCCCTGAACACCTGCCGGGCAGCTCAACAGAAAGCCCAGGCCGGCCTGGTAACTGCCCGGTCGAATTATAACCGGTTTAAGGAGTTGCATAGCCAGGGAGCGGTATCCGATAAAGATTTTGAAGACATCAGCACTGCCTTAACCGTGGCTGAAGCTGATGTCAGTTCGGCCACAGCAGCAGTGTCTAATGCCGAGGAGTCACTGCGCAATTCTACCATTGCCTCCCCCATTGGGGGCGTGGTGGCAAATCGTAATGTGAACGTGGGCCAGGTTTTGTCTCCCGGTGTTCAGCTAATGACGGTGGCGGATATTTCTTCCGTTTACGTGGTGGTTAACGTGGAGCAGGAAAAAATCTCCCAAGTCAGGCCGGGCATGCAGGCTGCTGTATCCATGGACGGGTACCCCGGTAAAACTTTTAACGGCGTGGTGAATATTATTAACCCTATAGCCAGCAAATCAGCCAGGGTTTTTGAAACTAAAATAAAAATAAGCAATAAAGATCGCCTGCTCAAGCCCGGCATGTTTGCCAAAGTGGAAATAAAAACCAGCGGCGAAAAAGAAGTGGTGGCTGTCCCTAGGGACGCTCTCACTGATAAACAAGGACTGTATTTCGTATTTCTGGCCGGGGACGGCAAGGCGGAGCGTCACCAGGTTGAAATAGGGCAGATCATTGGCCAGTTGGTTGAGATTAAATCCGGCCTTAACCCGGGGCAAAAGATTATAGTAACCAATGTAAACAAATTGAAGGACCAGGACAGTATCAGGATTAAATAAGGAAAGGGGACACACCTCTCTTTAGGGTCTGGCTCCGGGGTCGGAGGAATGTCCCCGATTGGAATGGCTCCGGGGGTCGGAGGAATGTTCCCAATTAATGCCTGACTTTTGTGTTGGATGTTCACTAATTTGAGGAGGGGTTAGCTGTTGTTTCTTACCAATCTCAGTATCAAAAGACCGGTTTTTGCCACGGTGATCATACTAGCCCTGGTGTCCCTGGGCCTAATCAGTTATATTGGCCTCAACATCAACGACTACCCCGAGGTGGAGTTTCCCTATGTGGTGGTGACCGTGGTTCAGCAAGGGGCTTCTCCGGAGCAGGTGGAAACAAAAATTGCCCGCAAGCTGGAAGAGGCTGTCGGACAGATTTCCGGGGTTAAGCATATTTATACCACTGCCAAGGAAGGGGTGGCTACGGTGGTGGCGGAGTTTTCCCTGGAAACTTCTCCCGAGGTGGCGGCCCAGGACGTACGGGATAAAATAGGCACCATCCGGGGGGATCTGCCCCAGGATGTCGAGGAACCCGTCATTGCCAGATTTGACCCGACGGCCTTCCCAATAGTAACCATGGCTATTACAGGAAATATATCCCAACGGGAAATGACCAGCCTGGTGGATGACCTGATTAAAAAGCGGCTGGAAACTATTAGCGGTGTTGGCAACATAGATGTTTACGGAGCACAGGAAAGAGAAATTCAAATTAACCTGGACAAGGACAAGCTGGCTGCTTACGGACTGACCACCGCGGAGGTGGTGAACAGTCTAAGCAGTGAGAATATGGATGTACCCGGAGGGAAAGTGAGCAGCGCCGGGCGGGAAATAACCCTCCGCACTATGGGCCAGCTAAGCAGGCCGGATGATTTCAATAATCTTCCGGTGGGACGCAAGGACGGGGTGCAGCTATTCGTCAAGGACATTGCCACCGTGGTGGACGGGGTTAAAGACAGGGACAGCCTGTCCCGCTACCAGGGCAAACCGGCTATAAGCCTGAATATTGTAAAACAGTCCGGCAGCAACACAGTGGTTGTGGCCGACGAAGTAAAAAAGGCGGTAACGGAGCTGAAGAAGGAACTCCCTCCGGGGGTCAACCTGGAAATAGTCAGTGACAACTCCGTGTACATAAGGGATTCAGTTAGAGATGTTTTTAATACTATCATAGAGGGAGGGCTGCTGGCGGTAATCATGGTGTTCATATTTTTGCGCGATTGGCGCAGTACCATGATCAGCGCCCTGGCCATACCTACCTCAATTATCGCTACCTTCTTTGCCATGAAAGTAATGAATTTTTCCCTGAACTTCATGTCCCTGATGGCTCTGTCCCTATCGGTGGGACTTTTAATCGACGATGCCATCGTAGTAATAGAGAACATTGTGCGGCACATGAGGACGGGGAAAACACCGGTAGCAGCGGCCAGGGAGGCCACTGCGGAAATCGGCCTGGCGGTGCTGTCCACTACCCTTACCGTAGTAGCGGTATTTTTGCCGGTGGCCATGATGACCGGCGTGGTGGGACAGTTCTTTAAGCAATTCGGGATAACGGTGGTTTTCAGTGTGCTGGTGTCGCTGCTGGTTTCATTCACCCTGGTGCCCCTGCTGGCCTCCCGCCACCTGAAGGAAGAAGAAATCAAACCCAGGGGGCCGCTGGGGAAATTTTTATTCTGGTTTAATTTGCGCTTTGAAAACATTACCATAACGTACACACATTTTCTCGGGGTGGTTTTGCGGAACCGCCTGAAAACCATGGCGGTAGCCCTGCTGCTTTTTGTGGGCAGCCTGATGCTGGTTCCCATGCTGGGCTCTTCTTTCGTGCCAGCTTCAGATATAGGGGAATTTACCGTGGAGGCTGAGCTTGACGCGGGGCTGAATCTTGATGCTGCGGGACAGATGACGGAAAAGCTGGAAAAAATAATCCGGGATTATCCGGAAGTGGTAAAGATATATTCCACTGTTTATCCGGACAAACTCAATATATTTGTCAAGCTGGTGGATAAAAAAGGGCGGGACCGCAGTGTTACCCAGGTAGCCGCTGATTTGAGGAAAAAGCTGCATGAGGTACCTGGCATCCGCTCTACCATAGTTATGCAGGCGGGCCTGAATGTGGAAAAGACAGTGCAGTTCCGCTTGTTGGGCGATGATATGAACCAGTTGCAAAACTATGCCGAAAAAGCTCAAAGTATAATGGAAAGCATACCCGGGGCGGTGGATGTGGGCAGCAGTTATACACCCGGCAAGCCTGAGGGTAAAATACAAATCAAACAGAACGAGGCGGCAGACCTGGGCGTGTCCACGGCCCAGGTGGCGGATACCCTGCGTACTATGTTTAATGGTGTGGTGGTGGGCCAGTTTGAGGATGGGGAAGACCGTTACGATGTGCGGGTGCGTTTGGGCGAGGGCCAGCGGAAAAGCATGAATGACCTGAGTAGTATATACTTAACCAGCAGTAATGAGCCGGCCGGTGGCGGCCCATCCCCCATGATCGCGCTAAGCCAGGTTACCGGACAGTCATTTGCCACTTCACCCAGCCAGATCAGCCGGTTTGACCGTTCCAAGGAAATAGTCCTGTCGGCCAACCTGGATGGTTTGTCACTGGGTGAATTTAATAAAACATTTCAGGAGAGGGTAGATAAAGAACTTAAACTTCCTCCGGGCTACAGCATGTTCGCCAGCGGCGAGTCCGAAAGGATGGGCGAGACCTTTACCTCCATGGGACTGGCCATAATCACCGGGGCGCTGTTCATTTTCTTCATCCTGGCCTCCCAGTTTGAAAGCTATATCGACCCGTTTGCCATCATGTTTTCCATACCCATGGCTGTTGTGGGGGCAATTTTTGCGTTACTTGTGATGGGCAGCGACCTGAGCCTGATGTCCATGATCGGCATGATCATGCTGATGGGTCTGGTAACCAAGAACGCCATCTTGCTGATAGATTTCACCAAGCAGGGGCGTGCCCGGGGGTTGGAGCGGAACGAAGCCCTGCTGGCGGCTGGGCGCACCAGACTGAGGCCTATTATCATGACGTCTATGGCCATGATTTTTAGTATGATGCCCCTGGCCCTGGCTCTGGGTTCCGGCGCGGAAGGCAGGGCGCCCATGGCTCACGCCATTATCGGCGGACTGATTACCTCCACTCTGCTGACTCTGGTGGTGGTGCCGGTGATGTATACCTTCCTGGATGACATTAAAAACAAGGTTTATGCCATTAAAGACCGAAAGAAATCACCTGCCGTAGGGGTAAGCAAATAATCTGACCAGTCAAAAATGCCGGGATGCTTCGAGCGAAGCCCCGGCATGTTTTTTTGTAAAGCACATAAAAAATGCCGCAGATGCTCTGCGGCATTAAAGATCCAATCCTTTTTTAGGGAAATATTACAATCCGGAATGTAAATTGAATTCCGGCAGAAAAGGGTTGATAAAACGTACGCCTTCCACAAAGCTGCCATGAGAAAAATCTTCGCTTAAAACCAGATTTACTTGATTAAGCCTAGCTGCAGCCCATATCTGGGCGTCCCAAAATGAAAACCGGTATTCCCTTACGCCCCGGATAGCCTCTAATACTATCATTTCATTTATTTCAAGCATCGTCCAAAATTGGCAAAAGTTTTTGATCCTTGTTATGGCGTGTTCAAAAGTGAGAGGCTCGGAAATTTTTCTTGTTACCGTGATAAAGAACTCCGAAAGTACCTGCGCGCTGATTACGCCGGTTCCGGAATTGGCCAGTGTATCCAGCAGGTTAAAAGCGATGCTTTGCTTTAGTGGTTCCGAGCGGTCATAGGCGTATACCAGCACATTTGTATCTAAAAATGCTCTAGGTGTCATATATATCATCACGTTTCCAGACACGTCCGCCCTTTATAGGTCCATTTTCGATTAACTCGCGGATGAATTTTCTTTCTTCCTGCCATTGATTCAAGTGCTTCCTGGAAAACCTAATCTTTCCCATCTGGTTCTCAATAGCCTTTCGTACAAGCTCGGCTTCTGTTGTGCCTAGTTCTTTTGCCCGTTCCTTTAACAGAGCATCATGGCTCTTGCTGATATAAAATTGTTTTCGGACCAATTCACTCAAAATTAACACATCCTTTTGTGGCAGTGCTATACATCACATTATACATTACAGCGTATAAAGGTGCAATATGGGAAAATTACCGTTCCATCCAGGTCGGTCCTGTACACTTTGAGTCCCGAAAAACAAGGTTTATGCCATTAAAGACCGGAAGATATGCCTGCTGCAGGGGTAAGCAAATAATCTGATCAGTCAAACATGCCGGGATGCTTTGAGCGAAGCCCCGGCATGTTTTGTTTCAGCATTCTTATTTGTCTTGACAAGAATCTCCAGCCTCTGATATTCTGATTATCAGAGGTGATTCTGATGAACACAGAAACTTTAAAAGTGGGACAGAGGGGAACAGTAGTTATCCCTGTAGGTCTTCGCAAGGAATATGGCTTAGAAGAAGGAACTTTGTTAGTAGCTGAACCGCGACCGGAAGGAATTCTTTTGCGTCCCGCAGTAGCTCTTTCTGTAGAAATTTATACCCCGGAACGCAAGGCTCAATTTCTTTTAAATAATGCTATAACTGCGGAAGAATACGCTTGGGCTTTAAATGAGGTTAAAAAGCTTGGTCTGAATCCTGAAAATATTCCTCACGAAAGGTCTGGGCATTTTTAAATGGATAGGCTTTTTCTTGATGCAAATATATTGTTTTCAATTGCTTATGGAAGTAGCAGTTTAGAAAAATTTTGGGATATGGCCCGACAGGGTCGTTGTGAACTTCTAGCATCTGCCTATGTAATAGAAGAAGCCATGCGTAACCTTTCTCGAAAGGATCAAATATTCCGGCTAAATGAACTTCTTGAGGATATAAAGATAGTAACTGAAATTAATCCTGAAATGCCATGCCCTGTAGTTTTGCCGCAAAAAGACCGTCCTGTACTTTTGGCTGCTATTCAGGCTCGCGCTACGCACCTGATTACCGGTGATTTGGAGCATTTTGGCAGTTATAGAGAGAAAACTGTTCAAGGTGTGCTTATCTATACTCCAAGGGACTATTTTCAGGTGACAAAATAGTATCTGAGTTGGTCTGCTTAAAACATATTCCTATAGCAAAACTACATTGAAGGCTTGGTAATAGATGGGCATTGCTGCTTTAAAAACAAAGGCGCGGGAGTTAAAAAAGAATATTGTTGTATTGTATCTGGCCTTTAAACATCCGAAAACACCTTTATTGGCCAAGATAGTAATCGGCATCGTAGTTTCCTATGCTTTGAGTCCTATAGATTTAATACCGGACTTTGTCCCCGTATTAGGATATATCGATGATTTAATCCTCATACCTGCCGGTATAGCCATTGCAATAAAACTAATCCCTGCAGAAGTTCTTATGGAATGCAGAGAACGCCAGAATAGCTTGTCCGGTATTAAAAAAAATGGTGTTTATGCAGCCATACTAATTGTGCTGATTTGGTTATTTATTCTATATTTATTTCTTTTCCATTGCTTTTAAAAACCACCGTTCCATCCAGGTCGGTTCTGTACACTTTTACTCCCGCTTGCTTTAACTTCTGCAATGTTTCCTGGTGGGGGTGGCCGTAATCATTATCTTTACCCACGCAAATCACCGCATATTTTGGGCTGACTGCTTCCAGGAAAGCAGTCGTGGTAGAGGAGTGGCTGCCATGGTGGCCTATCTTTAAAACGTCTGCTTTTAGATCCGTTCCCGCTGCCAGCATCTCTTTCTCCGGCAGTTCCTCCGCATCTCCGGTGAGTAGGAAGTTTACCCTGTCAAAGGCCAGTTTTATTACCGCCGAATAATCGTTGAAACCCTCGTATGAAGAGCTATGGGGGGACAAGATGGTGGCGGTAACTCCACCTTCACTCAATATTTCGACGCCAGCCCGGGCGGCTGTTATTTTCAGCCCCTTATTTTTCAGGGCATCCAGCACGTCACGGTAAGTTTTGGTGTTCTGGGTAACCCGGGGCATATATACTTTGCCTATTTCAAAATTATTAATAACCGTGTCCAGTCCGCCGATGTGGTCCTCATGGGGGTGGGTGCCCACAAGATAGTCTATTTTTTTGACGCCGGCGCTTTGCAGGTAATTTACCACAGTGTCACCGTCGTCATTATTGCCGGCATCCACCAGCATGTTCTGACCGCCGGGCAGTTGCGCCAGTATGCAGTCGGCCTGCCCTACATCAATGAAATGTACTTTCAGTACACCGGTTTCCGGGGTGGTGGGCTGCAGCGCGCCTTTATGTTCATCCGGCGCGTTCAGGGAGGCGCAGCCGGCTGTAAAGATAAGAACTGCAACAATTAGAAAGAATAAAAGGCGTTTCCTGGCCATATTTTTCTCCTCACTCTTCGAATAAGCTGTCTGCAAGTTTTCCGGTGGATTTTTGAAGCCGTCCGGTTGCCTCCCTGTCTATGGAAGTATCAATATTAATAACGTCTCCCTCTTTGGCTTCAGCGGGCAAAAGCAGCCTGGGAATATTAAAAACTTTCCGGCCCAGTTCCATTACGGCCCAATCTCCCTCAAAACGGTCGATAACCAGCATTGTCTGTCACCTCTTGATATTTGCATGTTAGTATTATATAAAAAAATCCCTAAATTATCAGCATTGGTGGGAGCCAAAAGACTATATTTAAAAAATGTGCCTTCCTCTGCGCACTTTTATACAGAAGGAAGGCTTTTTGTGTTCTAATACCCTTTCAAGCATTACCATAAAAGAAATTCAATATTTACTTATTTACAAACTTCCCAATTTCAACCAGCATCTTTTGGCGGTCTTCGTCCTTTACAAAGGGTACCCCGAAACAGTTTATGTATTCCATCTTATCAAAGCCGCAAAAGCCGAATATGCCGTTGACCACGGATTTGTTAATGCTATCGGTCATGCCGGTTTGCCTGTCTTCGCTTTCGTCTGCTCCGGAGGTAGTGATTACTTTGGCCTTTTTACCTGTCAACAGTCCTTTGGGACCGTTTTCGGTATAATCGTAAGCAAATCCCAGACTGAACACCCGGTCGATGTAACCTTTCAGCATGGCCGGGATGGAGAACCACCATACCGGGGAGATCAGTATCAATTCCTCAGCCCAGGAAATGTCGGCCTGCTCCCGGGCGATATCCTCCGGTATTTTTCCCTCCACCATTTGCTGGAAATCGGACGCGCCCAGCACAGGGTTCCAGTTCATGGCGTAGAGATCCTTTACTCTTACCTCTGACCCCTTTTTCTCCAGTTCTTTCTTTACTACTCCCATTATGGCGCCATTAAAGCTGGCCGGGTTGGGGTGAGCCATTATAACCAGAGTATTCATAGTATACCTCCATTTGTAATGGATATGAAGCAAGCATCATTGTATGTAATTTCCGGGTTAATATACTCTTTATTATTATCAGACCTCCTTTCCTTTTGTATTTCCATGGGGCTGCTACAAATCCTTCTGGACAAATTTCAGACGGATATTATAATATTCCTCAAAGGGAAAGGCTTGGGAAGAAATCATGCCGGCACTGCATTCAGTGAAAATAAGCAACAGTAATGAATTTTCATCTCAAAATGAGAGGAGCCAATATTATGGAATTTAGCGATGTAGTTAAAAAGCGTCGCAGCATCAGGGCTTATAAACCGGACCCGGTAGAACCTGAAAAAATTGCTGTTATGCTGGAGGCGGCCCGGCAGGCCCCGTCATGGAGAAACCTGCAGTGCTGGCGCTTCATGGTGATTACCAGCGAGGAAAAACGTAAAGCTATTACCACTACCTTTTCTCCCCATAATCCGGGCGTAAAAGCGCTACTCCAGGCGCCGGTAATCATTGTGTTATGTGCAAACCCGGCAGAGTCTGAGAACTGGTATAACAAGGACTTCTATATGCTGGATGCCGGGTTGGCCATGGAGCATCTGGTGCTTGCCGCTACGGACCAGGGGTTGGCTACCTGTTGGCAGGGGTCTTTTGACGAGGAAAAAATGCATGAGGTTCTAGGAGTGCCCGAGGAGTTTAGGCTTATTGCGCTGACACCCTTGGGTTACCCGGCGCAGGAGAGGGACCCCCGTCCTCGTAAAGCCATGGAGCAAATCGCGTTTGGAGAACAATGGGGTGAACCATGGAAGGGGTAAATGATAACCATGAGCTATGCAGTTATTGTTAATATCTAGCAATCCACTAGAAAAATTTTTTTATAATTTATTGAATACCCCTTGACATATCAAAAATCGCCCCATAATCGCGATGAATACCATTTTTTTACTGGTATATCTTCCGATTAAGGTGATAGTCAAGCAGGAGTTGGGAATGAACAATTTCCACTCTACAACGGAAATTCAGCACCACACTCATATTGAGCTGTTATTTGCTGCCGAAACATTGGTTAGTTATGCTCAGTGGCAAGTAAATCAAGAAAAAACGAGTGATGAAGAAGGCTTCACCCACGGCGAAATGGTTCACAGCCTTTTCCACACTCGTTGCGAGATCCAGCTGAAGACCAAAAAAGGAATTCTGCAGGTCTGTGTTAATTTTGACATACCGGTGCAGAAATTTCAAAGGCTTTTTGATTTATTTTGGCCTGATGAGGTAAGAATGTTTTTGGGTATTAGTTTTACTGGTTCCCAGTTGTTACCACTAAGTGCATAACTCATGAGTTTTAATGATATCTGGGTATATCTGGAGAATATCTTGTTTTAAATAAAAACTATGTCTTAACAAGATATGTTTCATTTAATCAGTATTTTTCCTATCTCCTCAGCCATCCTATCCAACCTGGCCACCTAGTCAGGTTTTAATTACGAAATCCACCGCCCAGGAATAGCCTCATAGCTATAAAAAGCCACTGCCAAACCGCCGACCACCGCGCCTACCGTGTCTGCATCGCAGCCAAGGTTAACAGCGAAGACAACAGATTTTTCTCTATTAAAGAATGACCAGAGAGCACAGGCCAAGGTATCATCGGTATAGCCAGAGGGGGTAGGTTTTTCATGCAATCATCCATACTTAGCCGGTTGCTTTATTTATCACTTCTAAGATTTGCTCTTTGTTTGTCATCATAAATCAAAACCCTTCATATGAAAGAACTTTCATATTTTTTAAAAAATGCCTATAAAATACGACGCGGATACAATTTGCACCTTCATGTTTTTACAATTTCAGACAAAATTTTTTGCCCAATTCATTTAAGGGCAGGAAATCAAAAAAATGTGGGAGAATACTCATTTTAAATAATAATGAATGTCTATGACATTATGCTGTCAGTATCTGATAATAAAATAAAAAGAACAGCTAGAAGGAGGCTGAGCACCCATGAAAAACATTGAAATGAGTTTAGAGGGAGATATGTTTGAGAAAAATCGGCCTTTCCCGCACTGCATTATCAAGCTTGTATCATGACAATACTCAGCGTTACGACCAAGAAACGCTGCGTAAGCTGTGCGAGTTGTTCAAGTGCGGAGTTGGCGATCTGTTGGAATATTACGAGCCGGAGCAGCATTTGTAACGATATTGTCCTGCTTATCTAACAGAACAAATGAAAGAATGGTTTTGAGGGGAGGTGCACGGATTGTGGTGCAGGAATTGCAACCGAGAAACGAATAGCGAAATATGCGAGCTTTGCGGCGGTGCGACCGATGACGATCATCCTTTTGAGATCTACTGGTGCGGGGATTGTCGGGTGCCGCTTATCAAGGCAGCGGGCTCAGCAGATAAAAACATCTGCCCCGTATGCGGAGTCAACGCCACATATCTGTGTGCCGATTTGCGCCCCGTTTTCCCCGATGAACGTCTTTTGCTGGAGTTGATAACGGCCAAGCCTTTTGCGTATATCGAAAAAAGCGTATGGGCATCAAATAACCGCTATTATATTGACGGAAAGCCAAAAGCTGTTTCTCTGAGGACTTATAAAAAATATTCGCCGGAAGAAATCGGCAGGCTCTTGGAGCAATACCGGCCGGACAACAAAGATCTAACTTTCAAACAGAATATCGAACGATTTGTGCAGGCAAACAAAGTGAGGCTTAACTTCCTGTTTGACGAAGCCTGCGCCTTTATTAAGGAAAGCGCTAATGATTATCCCCGCGAGAATATCATGCTTTCGTTTTCGGGCGGGAAAGATTCGACGGTGACGGTGGATTTGGTAGTCCGCGCCCTGGGTGACCCAAGCCTTGTATATATTTTTGGCGATACCACGCTTGAGTTTCCGCTGACTCTGGAATATGTGGCAAGATTTCGCCGGAACAACCTTAAAGCCATATTCAAGACGGCGAAGAACAAGGAGCAGGACTTCTATGAGGTTTGCGAGGACATAGGCCCGCCGGCCCGTTTGCTACGATGGTGCTGCTCTATGTTCAAAACTGGCCCGATTACCCGTGTGCTGAATAGTCTTTACCAGAATAAAGACATTTTATCATTCTATGGCATACGTAAGTGCGAATCGGTTGCCCGGAGCAAGTATAAACGTATCGAGGATGACGCCGAATCCATTAAAATCCAAAAGCAGAAGGTCGCTTCCCCGATTTTCTATTGGAAGGATATTGACATCTGGCTTTACATATTCAGCAATGATATTGACTTTAATGATGCCTACCGTTTGGGATATGACCGGGTAGGCTGTTGGTGTTGTCCGAATAACAACGAACGGGCGCAGTTTCTTACCGCAATTTATATGCCGGAACAGGCAAAGAAGTGGCGGGAGTTATTAGTAAGCTTTGCTCGTTCCATCGGCAAGTCGGATGCTGAAAACTATGTTGATACAGGTAAGTGGAAAGCCCGGCAGGGCGGTAATGGCCTTGCTACCGCCGAGGATGTGAAAATCCATTTTACCAACTGCACCACAGAGGACTACGCAAAAGTATACAGTCTGAATAAGGCGATAGACGATTCTTTTACAGAGATGTTTATACCTTTTGGCCGTCTAGCACCCGAGCTTGGGCGGAAACTCATTGGCGAGGTCATTGTTGTCGATGTGAGAACGAATGTCCCGATTTTAGCCATACAGCCGTTTTCGCAGGACGGCTACGAGTACGCGGCCAAGGTGAAAACTTTGAATGTAGCCAGTCATGATGATTTACAACGCATGGTTAGCTATCAGATTAAAAAATATAACGCCTGCCGCAGATGCCTCAAATGTGAATCGCTTTGCGCGAGCGGCGCGATTTCCTTAGTCGGTGGCGTTTACCATATTAACGCAAATAAATGTGTCCACTGTAAGAAGTGCGTGACCGCTAAGTATTTGGATGGCGGCTGCCTTATGGAAAAATATTTGCGAACGAAAGTATAGGGATTGGAGTGCGACGTAATGAGATTTAGAGCGCATGATACTTTTTTCATCAGAAAAGGTTGGCTGAATAAGGGCATAAGAAATGTGCAGCATGAGCCTGGGGTTTTTATGGGCGCGGCAGGAAACCCGATGGATGTTCTCGGCATCGGCGCCAATATGGTTAAGGCGCTCCGTTATTGGCTCCAAGCGGTCGGCCTGACCGTTGAGCTGCAGGTTGTCAGACGCACACAACAGCTCACACCTCTCGGCGAAAGAATACTTGCTAACGACCCATACACCGAAGAAATGGGGACGTTGTGGCTCCTGCATTACAAACTTGTCACCAATCAGGCTGATGCGACGGCGTGGTATTTCTTTTTTAACGAGTTTCGGCCTATAGAGTTTACCCGAGACGATTTCGTTTTGCAGCTCAACAACTACATTCGTATGCAGAGCGAGGAAGTGTCTGACCGTTCACTTGAGGATGACTTTACCTGTATCATTAATACTTATGTGCCCCGCATCAAGTCAAACCCAAAAAAGGTGCAGCCTGAAAGCAACATCGACTGTCCTTTTGGCGAATTAGGACTTATTGATATTGCGAATAAGAAGAAGCGGATATACAAGAAAAGCATTCCTAAAAGGGACAGCATCCCTCCATTGATCCTGCTTACGGTCATTTTGGATCAGGCAGAGGGTGAAAAAGAAATACGGATTTCGGCGCTGCAAAATGATCTGTGCAATGTGGGAAAGGTGTTCAACCTCGACATTATTTCACTTACGCACTTACTCACCAGAATTGAACACATGGGTCTAATCAAGGTAATCAGAACGGCAGGGCTTGACGTTATTCGAATTGAAACTGACATGGAGTTTCTTGATTGTGTCGATGCCTATTATGCGTCGATCAATAACTAATGCCGCAGGCAGGAGATGAAAGAATGGATAAACAGAAGATAACGGTTGCCAAAGGCTTTCAAACTTCTGTCAATATTGCTTATGATTTATATAATGATGATAAAGTAAGAAGCTTCATTCCTACCATGTCGTCGCTAGATGTGGTAGAGGATGTGCTTCTCAGCACCGCGCCGGGTTTCACCCAAAGGGCGCGCCTACTGATCGGTGCGTATGGGCGGGGCAAATCTCATATCATCCTCGTTTTGATATCGCTACTTTTTAAAAAGGACGCTACTTTGTTCACTGCCCTGTTTGAGAAGATGAGGGCTCATAACCCCGCATTGTGCGATTATGCGGAGGAATATATAAAGAGCGACAAGGTGCTGTTGCCCGTCATCGTTAGCGGAAGCAGCGTAAGCCTTACACAGTCGTTTTTAAGCGCCCTGCAACAATCACTAAAAGCGAATAATCTTGAAAACCTGATGCCTGAGACCAATTTTAAGGCGTCTATCAATACCATTGAAAACTGGAAAGAAAACTATACGCAGACCTATAAGCAGTTTGTAAAGAAACTCGGTGATTCTGGTGATTCTGTGGACAATTTCATCCTGTCCCTGAAAGAATACGATGTTCGGTCGTATGAAAAGTTTGAAAAACTGTATCCCGACCTTACATCGGGCAGCATCTTCAACCCCTTCCTGGGTTTTGATGTTGTCGAATTGTATGAAGCCGCGGTGAACAGACTGAAGTATCACGGTTATGACGGCGTGTATATCATCTACGACGAGTTTAGCAAATACCTTGAGGCAAGCATCGCTAACGCCACCATCAGCGACATCAAACTCCTTCAAGACTTTGCAGAAAAGTGCGACCGTAGCGGGTCTAAGCAAATGCACCTGGTGCTCATATCACACAAGGATATTGCAAATTACATCGACGATAAGCTGCCCAAAGAGAAAGTGGACGGCTGGCGGGGCGTTTCCGGGCGGTTTAAGCACATTAACCTTCACAACAACTTTTCGCAGATGTATGAAATCATATCGGCGGTCATCAAAAAAGAACCTGGCTATTGGACAGGGTTTTGTAAAAAGAACGGGGGAAAATTCGATGATCTGAAATTACGGTTTGTAAAAAGCGGCCTGATTGACGTCGTAGATGGCGATACCGCCGTCATGGGCTGTTACCCTTTGCACCCGGTTTCGACCTTTATTCTGCCGAGATTGTCCGAGAGAGTAGCGCAGAATGAGCGTACCTTGTTCACATTCCTGTCGGCCGAGCAAAAGCATACCCTTTCAGCCTTCTTGCAGTCGGCAGAGGGCGATTTTCCGTTACTTACACCGGATTACCTCTATGACTATTTTGAGCCGCTCTTGCGCAAAGAAGCGTGGACAACGGACATTCATAAGCAGTACAAGCTGACGGAAACCGTTCTCAGACGGGTCGAACCGGATTCCCTTGAAGCGAAAATCATCAAGACAATTTCGCTTATTTACATCATTGAACAGTTTGAAAAGCTGCCGCCCATCTATGATGTAATTATTGATACGTTACGTGACAGTGTAGAAAATATAGAACAGATCAGCAGGGCGTTGTCCAATCTAATCGAAAAGGATTGCATTGTTTACCTAAAACGCAGTAACAACTACCTTAAGCTGAAAGAGAGCAGCGGCGTTGATATTCCAAGCGAAATCGAAAAGATGATCGAGAAATCCGCGCACACCTTGAGTGTAACAAAGATTTTCAATCAGTCCGCTTTTGACAGCTTTATGTATCCCACCGGGTACAACGACGAGCATGAAATAACACGGTATTTCAATTTTATCTTTATCAGTAGCGCGGACTTCTTTGAAGTGGAGGACTGGAACTGCAAGTTGAGACGCGACGGCTCCGATGGTTCGGTCTTTGCCGTTATACCCCAAAGAAAAAACGAGATTGACAGCATCTGTACATCGATTACCGATGGAAATTGTAATCATAACCGCGTGGTTTTTGCGGTTCCCATCGATTATGTGGACATTGAGAAGATGGCCTATGAGTATTACGCGGTATTGCAGCTCAAAGCACTGGTTGCAGATGACGAATTGCTTGCCGATGAGTATGACATCTACATTGAGGACTTGGAAGAAGTTATCGGCAGCTTCATTGCTTCATATGCGCGACCGGAATTAGGCGGCGTGGAGTATTACTATATGGGGGAAAAGCAGGCTATTTCTCGCAAGGCGCAAATCTCCGCGCTGCTTTCTCATATATGCGAAGCTAACTATCCTCATGCGCCGATTATCAATAACGAGTCAATCAATAAGAATATCCTGCCGACAACCGCAATCAACAGCCGGACAAAGTTTGTCGCCAGCCTACTCGAAGACGACTTTAAAGCTAACCTGGGACTGAACGGCACGGGTCAGGACGTGTCTTTCATGAGAAGCACATTGATCCAGACAGGTGTACTTTGCGACGCCGATACTGCGCCTTTTATCAATTTAGAGCCAGAGGACGCAAATCTGCGGTATATGCTTGCAGTAATACAGGAATTTTTTGTTGGTCCGGAGCGTATGGGTGAGCAAAGCTTCGGCGAGTTGTACGATATTCTGACACTTACGGAACATGGTATCGGCATGAAAAAGGGCGTTATTCCTGTCTACATTGCCGCTGTGCTTCACCAGCATAAAAAGAGCCTGGTTATAAAAAACTGGGATAGCGAAGTTAAAATCACCGCTGATGTCCTCAACAGCATCAATGAAAAACCCGGGGATTTTTCGGTTATCCGTGTGGATTGGAACGCCGAAAAGATACAGTACATGTCTGAACTGGAGGATATATTTAAGGAATACGTTGTGGAAAAAGAAAAAACCTACAATAGCTTTACCTATATCGTTCTTGCCATGAACCGATGGTTTGTCGCACTGCCTAAATACGCAAAGGAGATGACCGAAGTCAATTTCGTTAAAGCCGATAAGCCTGAAGTCAAAGCCATATCGAAAGAACGGAAGAAGTTTATCAACAGCTTGAAACTTGCCGATAATAATGCGCGTGAATATTTGTTTGAGAAAATACCGTCATTCTTTGGCCTGAATGAGTTTTCCCCGACCGTTGCCGACAGCATTATGAAAACAAAAGAAATATATGATTCAGCTATTTCCGAATTGGTAAAGACCCTCGCTGTTGATGTGAAAACCATGTTTGGGGGTGGCTGGAAACCTAATGCCAGCCTGACTTCCGTTATCAAGGATTGGGTAGAGCAGTTTGACGAAGCAACCACGCGATACCTTTTTCCCAACAACGAAAACCGCATTTTGGAGCTAATGAGTACGATTACAAACGATGAATCGGTGTTTATCCAACGCCTGGGGAAAGCGGTGACTTCTCTGCGTGTCGAGGATTGGAACGCAGGCACAATAAAAAGCTTTCTGTCCGAGTTGGAAGACTTCAAGAAATCCCTTGAGGACTTCAATGCGCAGAACCAAAATGACAACACGCCTCCGTCTGATGTTTACAAGCTGTCTTTCGTATCAAAAGATGGCAGGGAGGTTATTCGCACATTTGCGAAAAACGTATACAGCCCAAAAGCAAAGCTTCTTTTGAACGAAATTACAAGTAATATGGAAGAATACGGTCAGGCGCTTACCGATGGGGAAAAACGGCAGATTCTCATAGAACTACTTGAAAGATTGTGTTAGGGGGTGATAATGTGTATGCTTGCTCAGGATTTATAGAATACCTCGAAAACCTTAGTTTTGAGCGCTTTGAAGAATTTGACTCTTTAGATTCAGAAGCTCCTAAAATACAATATCTTTATGATTTGGGGGATATCATAGTTGATATATATCCTGCTCGAAATTTGTTTGATATATATTTTGTTTTTTCATATTATGATGTTAGCAGCGAAACATATGACTCATTTAAAGCCTTTGTTGAAGGTGAACCACCCATAGAGTTTGATGATTTATATTGCAACCTAATGGAAGATATCTCAAAATACTGGATTTCAAAAGAACTCAAAGCAACCTTTCCAAAAGTGCTTTCTGAAATCCAAGATGATTGTTATATGTGTCCAGGAAGCAATGATTATGTGGGGTATTGTAATTTATTAACATGATTATGCCGTTAGCTCAGAATAGGTAATTGTTGGCGTATTTGCACAACAATGTAAAAGGCGATTAAACAACTCACCTTTAAATTTTCTACGATTAAAGCGATAAGCATATTCATTTAAATATGCTTGTAAGTGCTTAACATCCAGGCCATGATATGTGCCAGCAATAAAAGCTTTCACATTTGAAACAATGGTATGCAGCCAGTGTAAATGATCCGGATTATCTTTTGGGTTAAATTCCTTTGGCTCATGTTGAAAACCGGCGCCTTTCAAAGCATTGTAGGATTTAAATAAATCGGTATTTATAGTACTGCCATCTTCAATAATCCGATTTGCTACATCTGCCAGGGTCTGGCTTTTCAGATCATCAACAACTTCCATTTTAACGTAAAGGGGATGACCATTTTTATTCAAGGAAAGCCCAACAACAACCTTAGTTTTATCTGTGCCACGGCCACGTTTGCCGCCCTCGGTTGGCGCACCAAACATGCTATCATCAAGTTCAACTATACCTGATAAAAAATATTGACTATCCCGAT
>LADO01000025.1 GCA_000961595.1 Peptococcaceae bacterium BRH_c4b | reverse complement strand
ACACAGAAGGTGTGTCCCCTTACCTTAAACGCCAGGCGCAGTTTTGGGAGCGGCCTCCTAGCTTTCCCGTAACAGCCTGTCCACCGCCAGTATAATCAACCGCTGCAAAGAAGCGGCACAGGCGCGGTAAATTTCCCGATCCCCCCCGAAGGGGTCCGGCACATCTCCGCCGGCACCGGCATAGCCGGCCAGGGTATAAACCCTGGGGGCAGCCCCCGGACATATATCCTCGACCATCCGGCGGTGTCCGTGGGTCATGGTGAGCACCAGGTCGGCGCTTTCAACCAATTCCCGGCTTAGCATGGTAGAGCGGTGGCCGTGCAAATCCAGGCTCATATCCGTCATTACATGGATGGCATGATGTGATGCGGGAAGTCCGAAGACCGTACTTGTACCCGCCGACAGCACCTCTACCCTGCCGGATAGGCCACGCTTCTCCAGTTCCCGCCTGGCCAGAATTTCAGCTATACTGCTCCGGCAGGTATTGCCGGTGCATACAAACAGTAATCTCACAGCGCCCACCCCCTTTAAGGTAAGGGGACACACCTCTCTTTGGAGTCTGACTCTAGGGTCAGAGGAATGTCCCCAACTTATGCCTCAAAAAAACAGCTTTATGCCGATGCCGATCAGAATAAATCCTCCTAACAGTTGGGCTCGCTCGCCCGCCACTCGCCCCAGCAGGCGTCCCAGGCAAAGACCTCCGAAAGTCATTACCCCCGCTACCAGCCCAAACACCCCCACCGCCAGCATGAGGTTAACCTTCTGTGTACCCAGGGTAAAGCCCACACTGAGCGCATCCATGCTGACGCTGGCGGCCAGCAGAAGCAGCCCCCAGGTGTTTATCACCATTATCCGGGGCGGATTTTCGGGGTCTTTTTTGATAACGTCCCGGAGCATCCTGACCCCCAGGAAAATTAGTATTGACGCCCCGATTACTGCGGCCACGTTACCGAGAAGGTTTCCCACGAGTTCTCCCACATACCAGCCTGACAGGGGCATGGCGATATGAAAGACCAATACGGTTATGCTTATCAGCAGTATCTGGCTCCTGCGTACTCCGGTCAGGCCTATGGCCAGGCACATGGAAAAAGCATCCGTTCCCAGAGCCGCCGCCAGTAACAACAGTGTTACAATACTCATATTTTTCCTCCGGCATTATGATAGCCAATTCAAATAAGCTTAAACAGTGTACTTAAAATATTTATTCGCGGGCAGCGCCGATATTAACAATTTTAACCGCAGCCCGGCGTAAGCGGTTGACCACGGCCAGGCCCATACCCAGGGGCTCCACCCCTTCCGCCAGGATTAAATCCACTCCCAGTAGATCCATCCTGCGCAACGCTCCGTATAGCTCCGCCGCCACCCCGGCGGGGTTGTCCGCCATTCCGGCAGGTACAACCACAGCACCCGGATAAAGGGCTGCATTCTCCTCGCGGCAGATTACCCCCACCCGGTCGCCCCGGATTACCGCTTCTTCTATTAAAAGTCTGATTTCCTTGATCATCCCTGCCGGACTCCCTTCCAGCAAAACCAGGGGAGCAGAAGGGGCATAATGGCGATATTTCATACCCGGCGAGCGGGGTCTGCCGCTAACCGGCCCCCCTGACTCCAGGGACGGGTCCAGTATAATTTCCCCGGCTACGGATTTGATCTGCCCGGGGGTTATCCCCCCCGGACGCAACAGTATAGGAATCCCGCCGGACAGATCCAGCACTGTGGACTCCACTCCCAGCCCTGCCGGGCCCCCGTCTAATAAGGCGTCTATTCGTCCGTCCAGATCCGCCTTTACGTGCTCAGCGGTGGTAGGGCTGGGCCGGCCGGAAAGGTTGGCGCTGGGAGCGGCCACGGGCACCCCGGCCGCCCGGATTAAGGCCAGGGCCACGGGGTGATCCGGCATGCGCAGGGCCACGGTGTCTAAACCAGCCCTAACCCTGGGCGCTACCACACCCCCGTCCTTTAGTATAACCGTCAGAGGCCCGGGCCAGAATTTTTCCATCAGCGCCAGGGCCGCAGGCGGCACATCCACGACCAGCCCCCACACTCTGTCAAGGTCCGCCAAATGGACTATCAGCGGATTATCCTGGGGCCTCCCCTTGGCCCTGAATATATCAGCCACCGCACCGTCGTCCAGGGCGCTGGCCCCCAGGCCGTAAACTGTTTCCGTGGGGAAGGCCACCAGCCCACCCCGGCGTATGATTGCACCCGTCTCCCGGATGATTTCCGGGTCGGGTTTGGCAGCGTCAACATGCCAGTATATAGTTTTCTTGCCATCTATCATATAAATGCTTCTCCAAGTTTTTTCTGTTGGCTAGTTTAACACACCAGCATCAGTTTTAAAATAAGTATTACTATTCAGGTAGTCAGAATTCAGACCCCCATGCCGCTAGCGCGGCACCATCAGAGTATCAAAATCCAGGACACTTTATGTCATTCTGAACGAAGTGAAGAATCCAAGATCCTTCGCTAACGCTCAGGATGACATTTCCATAAATTTATTTTCAGGCAGTAGTTAGAATTCAGAATACTCTGAGACGATAAACCGTTCTCTCATTCTGACTCCTGACTCCTGACTCCTGACTCCTGAGTAGTTTCAAATAAGCATTATTTATACTGCCCGGGAATAAGCATAGTTTGTGAACATCCATTTTACGGGGGTATTTTGGTGAATTTTTTTTGGGGAGTTATGTCCGCCCTGGGGCTAGGCGCGCTGCACGCGCTGGAGCCCGGGCACGGCAAGGGTGTGATGGGGGCTTACCTGGCAGTTTCCGGGGCGCGGTTGTCGGACGCCATTTTATTGGGTATCTCTTCCGCCGCCACCCATACCCTGGTGGTGGTTGTCCTGGCTTTTATACTGGATGGCGCAGCAGGCGCCGTGTCCACCGGGGCCGGTGTGCCCGGGGAAAAATTTGCAGGGTACATGAAGCTGATCTCCGGGGCTCTGATTATATTGATCGGATATACCATGTTTTCCAGGGCGCGCCGCCGGACGGCCTGTGCCTGCTGCCGGCAGGAAACCCAGGTGCGTAAAAGCGGAAAGGCCGGCGCGCTGCTGGTAGGCATCAGCAACGGGCTGATGCCCTGTCCCGGAGCGCTGGCTGTACTGCTGATGTCCCTCAGTGCAGGAAAGATAGCCAGCGGTATCTGGCTGGTGCTGGCTTTCGGAGTGGGTGGGGCCGCAGCCCTGGTTTTGGTGGGGATACTGTTTGTCAAGGCCTCATTTCTGCTGAAAAAACTACCCGGGGGTGGTGCCGGCAGGGGGCTGACCCTGGCCAGCGCCAGCCTGATTATGACCATCGGATTATTCACGCTGGCAAATGGTATAAAGAGCCTGTAGCCACAAAATACTCTCGGTGCGTCCCCTTACCTTAGACCTTAGACCTCAAATTAGCAATGCCACTACCAGCCTTTCCCGGCCGGCAAAGTCGTAATAAATTTCAGTCTGCCAGGTGCGACAAGGGGACGGTTCTGTGTCGCACTTGAGGCAAGTGCGACACAGAGAACCGTCCCCTTGTCGCACCATGTTGGCTAATTTTACCGCTTGCCCAGGAGCAATCTCCATTAATAGCGCCCCGCCCGGCCGCAAAAAATTCTCCGCCAATGGTATTAGCCGGCGGTAAAACTGCAGCCCGTCTTCCCCGCCGTCCAGTGCCGTATGGGGCTCAAACCGGGCCACATCGGGCATCAGCCCGTCCATATCCCCGCTGGGAATGTAGGGCAGATTGGCAGCTATTAAATCTACCCCCCCTGTGAGTTTCCCGGGCAGGGGGGCCAGCAAATCTCCGCAAAATAAATCCATCCTGTCCGTCACACCGTGTCTTTCAGCATTTATCCGGGCCACGGCCAGTGCTTCCGGGGAAATATCCACGGCATAAATTTTTGCCCCGGGCAGCCTGCTGGCCAGGCTTACAGCTATGGCGCCGCTGCCTGTCCCAACATCCACTATCACCGGCTGCGATATGCCGGTGGGTATGTGCGACACCGGGAACCGTCCCCTTGTCGCATTTTCAATTATGCCCAGAGCGGTTTCCACCAGAAGTTCCGTTTCCGGCCGGGGAATCAGCACCGCCGGGGTTACGTTAAATTCCAGGCCCATGAATTCCCTCACCCCGGTCAGGTAAGCTACCGGCTCCCCATGCCCCCGGCGCTCCACCAGGGATAAATATTTTTCCAGGGTGGCCGCCTCCGGCTCCATGTGGGATCGGGCGTACAGCCCCGCCCGGTCCATACCCAGGCAGTGGGCCAGCAAAACCTCCGCGTCCAGTCTGGGAGTGCTTATAGCCTTTAGTTTTAAAATTGATGTAGCTTTATTTAAAAGTTCACTTAACTGCGTTGTTGTCACCCCAGATGTGTAGATGTTAAACATACTGTTCCGGCAGGTTGAAAACAATTAACCCTTTGATCATTCGAAAATGTTTAACATTCCTGGTTATCAGGTTTGTTTTCACTTCCATAGCAGTAGCAGCGATGATAGCATCGACCGGGGTTAACCCATTGTTGCGGTAATCTCTTAACAGCACTCCGGCATGGCGGGCAATGCTCCTATTTATTGGAATAATATTAAAAAGTTCCAACAATCCTGTAACAAATTTTTCGTTATGCGGATCCTGCATGCTTTTGCCTGCATAAAGTTCCGTTTCAGTCATTACAGAGATACTGGCCTTAACACCGCCATTAAATATTGTTTCCAGAAATTCAGTGGCAGGACTGTACCCACGCATATGATCGATCAGGATACTTGTATCCAACAATAAATCAGTCAATTCCCAGCACCTTCAGCCTTTCACTGTCTGATTGTCTTAAACGGTGCACATATTCTTCACCGCTTTCTTCCAAGTCCCTCCACATACCTGCCGTTTTTTGCAAAACCTCTATTGCCTTATCAGCATTTTTCTCTTTGAGATCAAATTTTCTCAGAATTATTGCTCCTTCATCAGCAATCTTTATGGTTAGCACATCACCCGTTTTAATCCGCAGGCTTTTGCGTACTTCAACAGGAATAGTAATTTGCCCTTTTGAAGACATGCGTGTTTCCATAATTATACATCACCCCTATCGTCTTACTTTCCTTACAATATCATACCGCGCAGGAACAATCAAGTTGCCCCGGAATCAGCTTCCATATAAAAAGAGACAGGCTGTTGTTCAACCTGTCTCTCAAGCATTTCAAGTATTAATCTACACTTTTCAGCCTTTCCGCCTGGTCGGAAGTAATCAGCGCGTCGATGATTTCGTCCAGAGCACCCATTAGTATCTCCGGCAGCCGGTGGGTGGTCAGCCCGATACGGTGGTCGGTAACCCGGTTCTGAGGGAAATTGTAGGTGCGAATGCGCTCGCTGCGGTCACCCGAACCCACCTGGGACTTGCGCTCGCTGGCGATTTTTAGCCGCTGCTCCTCCTGCACTTTATCCAGTACCCTGGCCCTGAGCACACGCATAGCCTTATCCTTATTTTTGTGCTGGCTTTTTTCGTCCTGGCAGGAAACCACTATACCGGTGGGGAGGTGCGTCAGGCGCACTGCCGACTGGGTGGTATTCACCGACTGGCCGCCGGGCCCGGTGGAGCAGAATAAATCAATCCGGATATCGTTGGGATTTATATCCACATCCACTTCCTCGGCCTCGGGCAGCACCGCCACAGTGGCCGCGGAGGTATGGATGCGCCCCCCGGACTCGGTGGTAGGTACCCGCTGAACGCGATGCGCGCCGCTTTCAAATTTCAGACGGCTGTACGCTCCCCTTCCCTCCACCATAAAAATCACTTCCTTAAAACCGCCGATATCGGTAAAGCTGGTGTTCATAATATCCGCCTTCCAGCCCTGGCGCTCGGCATAGCGGGTATACATCCGAAAAAGATCCGCAGCGAAAAGCGCCGCCTCTTCCCCGCCGGTGCCGGCCCTGACCTCCACCAGCACGTTTTTATCGTCATTGGGGTCCTTGGGCAGCAATAGCATTTTGAGCCTGGTTTCCAAGGCTTCTTTCTTTTCAGCCAGTTCCTCCAGCTCGGTTTCCAGTAACTCTTTCATCTCTGCATCGGGCTTTTCCGTTAGCATTTCCTTTGCTTCCTGAAGTCCGTTAATGATCTTTTTATATTCTCTGTAAGCGGAAACAACCTCCGTCAATTCAGAATGGGACTTTACATACTGTTGCCACCGGCCATGGTCAGCCATGACCCCGGGGTCGGCAATTATGTTTTCCAGCTCCTCGTAGCGTTCCTCGAGACTGGCCAGTTTATCTAACATGATACTCTTCCTCACCCTCTTTGAGCACAGCGTTAAAGGCGGCTATGGCTACCTCCACCTGCTGGTCGTCGGGCTCCCCGGTGGTCAGGGCCTGCAGCCAGCGACCCGGTGTAATCAATAACCGGCAAATTATATTGTTGGCGTATTTGGCCGACAATTTAAGCAATTCATAAGATACCCCGGCCAGCACCGGCAACAGCAGCACCCTGGAAGCAATGCGCCAGAATAAATCCTGGTGACCAAGCAGGGAAAACATGAATATGCTCATCACCAGTACAATCAATATAAAGCTGGTGCCGCACCTTGGATGAAAGGTGGAAAAGCGCTGCACGCCGGAAGCGGTCAACTCCTCACCGGCCTCATAGGCGTTAATCACCTTATGCTCCGCCCCGTGGTATTGAAATACCCGGCGGATGTCCGCAAGCCTGCCGATGGCAGCCACGTAGGCCAGAAAGAGCAGTAGCCGGATTAAACCCTCCACCAGGTTCTGGGCAAGGCTGCCCTTTACAAGTACCCGCAGGTAATGGGCGGCCCCGGTGGGCAGCACAACAAAAAGCACAATGGCCAGTCCAAAGGCGAACAGCATGGTAAGGACGATTTCCGTTTTGCTCAGTTCCTCTTCCTCACCCATAGCCTGATTTGCTGAATAGCTCAAAGCTTCCATACCTATGATCAACGACTCCACCAATGCCACCACGCCCCGGATTAAAGGCCATTTCAAAAAGGGGTAGCGCTGGGTGATGGAGCCCACGGACTTTTTATCCAGAGCAATGTCTCCCTCGGGGCGGCGCACAGCCACCGCCCGGAAAGCGGGTCCCCGCATCATAACGCCCTCTATTACCGCCTGGCCGCCGTATTGGAATTCAGACATGACAGTAAAACCCCTTTTTAAACAAATAGCAGAGCCCCCGCTCTGCTAACTGCCTTATTTTAAGCCGTATTTTTTGCGGAACCGGTCGGCCCTGCCGCCCAATTCCACCGCCCTCTGGGAGCCGGTGTAGAACGGGTGGCACTTGGAGCAAATTTCAACGCGCAGTTCTTTTTTGGTGGAAAGCGCTTCAAAGGTCTCGCCGCACACGCAGCTTACCTTGGCCATGTTGTATTTAGGATGTATTCCTTCTTTCACGGGGTTCACCTCTTTCATGCATTGGAATAAAAGAAACTCAATATGATACACTGCCGCAACAGTGATATCTACCGATTATGACACCGTATAATTATAGCATAGAGTTCTATGGCCCGCAATAGGGGGCAAGTGGGGACGGTTCTTGCTTGCCTATTCAGGCAAGCAAGAACCGTCCCCACTTGCCCCGTCCCCACTTGCCTTCCCATTGATGCTTACCGAACCGGGTGGCTGAAATTACCCACCTTTAGCCCGGGTACCTTTTGGAAGGCTTTAATAAGACCGGGAACACCCAGTAGTTCGCCCTCCCCCGGGGAGAGCCGCTGCATCAGAAAATCCGGATCGATGTTCAGGTTTCTTAGTTGCACCATGTTAATGTCATATTTGTTTATTAGCTCCACCAAAGCCTCTGCCTCTTCCGTACGGTCCGTAAGTCCGGGAAAAAGCAGCAGGTTCAGGGAGACGAATATACCTGCAGAGCGTGCGGCCACAATGGAGCTTAGAACATCCCCGAATTTATAGTCTCTGGGGCGGTAGTAGGCATTGTATACCTCCTCCCGGGCGCTTATAATGCTGACCCGCAGGGAATCCAGTCCGGCAGCGCAAATGGATGTTACCCCGATGGTATGGCCGGCGTTACTATTCATGTTGATGGTACCGTTAGCGGTCTCCTTCCTTATCCGCCGGATGGCTCCGGCAACGGTGTCAAAGGTCAGGGCGGGCTCACCCTCGCAGCCCTGGCCGAAACTGATAATAGCCCCGGCCGCCCGGTCCAGATGGGGTATGGCAATCTCAGCCACCTCCTCCGGGGTTGGGCTGAAGTTTATCCTGGACTGGGGAGAAGGACAGCACTCCGCCGGCTGCAGCGAAATACAGCCCAGACAGCGGGCGTTGCAGACAGGGGAAACCGGGATGCCTCCCTCCCAGCGACGGTAAAATATATTTTGGGCGGTAAAGCAGCTGTATTCCAGGGCGCACCGGGAAAGCTGGCCAATAATGCGGTTACCCGGGTGTTTTTTCTCCATACTGTGAACCAACCCGGGTAATTCCGGAGTATTATAGCTTTCAGGATTCCAGCGGCGAAGGTCGTCCGTGCGCCGGGCTGCTACGTATGGCTTTCCCTGGCGCCAGGCTACAGCTGCGTATCCGAAAAGGGGCAGCGGGCCATCCGCGCCCCGCCGGCGGTAAGCCGGTAGCAGGGTGCGGGTATAGCCCTGAGGCAAAAGGGCGCCCACCGCCCAGGCAGGCTCGCCGGTGCGCCCCTTCTCCAGCAGCATGAGCTTACCCTTTTTGTCCATGCCCGCCGGGTGCCCCCCGGGTATCAGCACCAGGCTGGCTCCATTGGGAAGTTCAATCATGTCATCCTCGTCCGGCTCCACAAACAGGTCACCGGTGCGGCCCAGAGCCAGCACCCCCGGGTGTTCGTAAAACCGCCCCCGGGCATCAGCGTATATCATTCGGTACATTATGTCCCCCGTTATCAAAGTCTGTGGTTAAGAGCAAAAATAAAGGTTACTATTCAGGTATTCAGAATTCAGTAGTCAGTAGTCAAACATCCATGCCGTGAGCGGCACCATCAGAGTATGAAAATCCAGGACAATTTATGTCATTCTGAACGAAGTGAAGAATCCAAGATCCTTCGCTAACGCTCAGGATGACATTTCCCAAAACTTATTTTCAGGGCAGAATTCAGAATATTTTGAGACGATAAATCGTTCTCTCATTCTGACTACTGACTACTGACTACTGACTACTGACTACTGACTACTGATAAAACATAATAGGCCGCCGACATGATAATGTCAACAGCCTAATGTGAGTGAGTAAGTAAGTCAGGGGACAGTTCCTCGACTTACTCCTGCAAAACTTACTCACCAAATGAGTCAGAGAACCGTCCCCTGACTCAGGCGTACATACTTTCCAGATATAGCAGCGGGTCCAGCGGCTGGCCATGATAACGCACCTCCAGGTGCAAATGCGGGCCGGTGGATCTACCAGTGCTGCCCACCAGGGCCACGGTCTGACCCTCATCCACCAGTTCCCCTGCCTTCACCAGCAATACAGAGGCATGGGCGTACAGTGTGCGCATGCCATCCCCGTGCTCAATAATGACCACCAGCCCGTAGGTGCCCATGGGGTCAGCGTATACCACCCGGCCCGACCTGGCCGCCTTAATGGGATCACCCTGGTTAGCCGCCAAGTCAATACCCTCATGCGGCCTGCCGTCACGCATGCCGAAGGGTGAACTAATCCAGCCCGTTACCGGCCAGGCTAGTTTTACTACCGGAACCGGGGCGCGGGCAATCTGGCTGTATGAATCCACCCTGGCCAGGGCAGGTATGACTAACTCCCGGCCTACCGCCACAAAATTCTCGTTGGATAAGCTGTTCGTAACCGCCAGTTCTTTCAGGGAGACCCTGTATCTCTCGCTGATGGACCAGAGCGTCTCACCTTCCCTCACCTGATGGGTGATTACGCTGCCGGGTACTTTCAGCAATTGCCCCTCCACGATAAAATCCGTGCAGTCCAATTTGTTAATGGTGGCCAGTTCGTCGACGTTCAGCCCGTATTTGCAGGCAATGCCGGTTAGAGTATCTCCCTGGCAAACCGTGTAAAATCCGGTAGACTGAACGGAAATCGAAGCCCACGCGTCGCTGTACTCAATTGCCTCCTGGAGGGAGCTTTCCTGCCCGGGTTGATTCCCCGGATACATAAATGCCGGTTCTGCCCCGGCGGTAAGCACCGGCACTGAAGCCAGTAATGATAGCACTAAAACAACGGGTAACACTTTTTTTCTGTTAATCATTTTACTTCCTCTCCGCAAAACACCCAGCCACCGGCGGGCCGGCGGCTCATGAAAATTTAAAAGCACCCTTTGCAGGATGCCTTTAGTGATAATTCTTTCCATTTTGGCTAGCTATTATACATTGTTACTATTCAGGTATTCAGAATGCCCCGAGAATATGCTTCCAGCAATTTCTAACCTATTGCAAAAGAAGTTTTGTTTCGGAAATATCACCGGGGAGGGGCAAGTCAAGAACCGTCCCCACTTGCCCAGTGCTGTCGTTATCTTCTGTTTATTTGGTCGGGCAGTTTGGGGGAGGGGTTGATCACAGTTCTTTTGGGGGCGCGCAAGTTAACCATCAATTCTTCATTGTTTTTGGTCTTTTTCATCCGCTCCATTAACATTTCGATTGCTTCCAGGGGCGACATGCCGGCAACAGCCTTGCGGTAATGCCACACCCATTCCAGCTCTTCCTTGCTGAGCAACAGTTCCTCCTTACGGGTTCCGGATCGTACCACATCAATGGCGGGAAAAATCCTGCGGTCGGCCAGTTTGCGGTCCAGTATCAGCTCCATATTGCCAGTGCCCTTGAATTCCTCGAAGATAACGTCATCCATGCGGCTGCCTGTCTCAACCAGGGCAGTGGCAAGTATGGTCAGACTACCTCCCTCCTCCACATTGCGGGCGGCGCCGAAAAATCTTTTGGGCCTGTGCAGTGAGGCGGGGTCCACGCCCCCGCTGAGCGTCCTGCCGCTGGGGGCTACCACCAGGTTGTGGGCCCTGGCCAGGCGGGTGACACTGTCCATAAGAATTACTACATCTTTTTTATGCTCCACCAGCCGCTTGGCCCTTTCCAGAACCATATCCGCAGCCTTGACGTGGTTTTCCGGCGGCTCGTCAAAGGTGGAACTAACCACCTCGCCATCAACGGAGCGCTCTATATCTGTCACTTCCTCCGGGCGCTCGTCGATGAGCAGCACCATCAGATGAACTTCCGGATAATTTCTGGTTATGCTGTGGGCGATTTCTTTAATTAACACCGTTTTACCTGCTTTGGGGGGAGAGACGATAAGGCCGCGCTGGCCCTTGCCGATAGGAGCAACAAGATCGATAAGTCTGGTGGAATAGTGTTCCGGGTCCCGCTCCAGGCGCAGCCGGTCCTGAGGATAAAGCGGCGTCAGCCCGTCAAAGTGCAGGCGCTCGGGAGAAGTGTCGGGATGCAAGCCGTTTACCTGCTCAACCCTTAGCATGGCAAAATATTTTTCATTATCCTTGGGACCCCGCACCTGCCCTGTTACCCGGTCCCCGGTGCGCAGGTCAAAACGTCTGATCTGTGAGACGGAAACGTAAATATCATCATTGCTGGGTAAATATTTGAAGGGCCTCAAAAAACCGTAGCCGTCCGGCAGTATTTCCAAAACGCCGCTAGCCATCAGCATCCCGTTTTTCTCAGTTTTGGCTTTGCTTATTTCAAATATCAATTCTTTTTTGCGCAGCCTCGAATAACCGCTAAGCTCCAGCTCTCTGGCTATTTTGTACAATTCTTGTAATGTTTTGTTTTCCAAATCGTTTTGCGCCAACTCAAAAAGCCTTCCTTTCACTATTTATTTTTGTCAATATTTTGGTCATAGCTTTGCAATTGTAACGAACAGTAATTCCATAGAGTTCAAAATATGGATATAAGTGAGCCTTGGGTTCGGAGGAATGTCCCCAACTAAACGAGTTGTACAGCCTTGATCCCTGACCTTCAAGGATGGTATCTTACAGACTGTTAACGAGATAATTAGGCAGGGGCAGGGGCTGACTCACAAGGGGGCATACGCCATGCTTCTGAATTATTAAAGTGAAATGATGGTGAATGATTTGAGAAGACGCCGCTAACGAACTTTTTCAGGGTGTGGGAGTTTCAGCGGGCCAATATTCCCCTTGCGCCGGCGGCGGTAAATAAGTATATTGCTGACAATAAAATAGGTTATAGCAGCAGCCAGGGTAGCATTAATAAACGATCCCAACAGGAACGGATAACCCAGATGCTTCACCCACGCTATCCAGCCCAGCACATCAGCCGCGTGGAAGTTGTTTTGGGCAGACGAAACGGTTGCGTCAAACAGCACCATTTTACCCACCATATAATTCAATGCAAAAAAGATGGGTACGGCGCATTTGAATACTATAACGGTCAGCACGGCGGCCACCGCATTTATACGCATAAGCTTGGCCAAAACAAAGGAAATGGGTATGCTTATAATGGGTACCGGAAGAAAATCCAGGGCCACGCCCAGAGCAACTCCCGCGGCAATTTTTTTAGGAGAGTCCGGAAGCTGCATCACTTTATGATAATGTTCCTTGAATTTACTAATAAGCTTTGAAATCACTTTGTCCTCCCGGCGGAACCGGAATGAAAATTTTGTGTAGAGGCGTAATATTTCCTGTGAAGCGAGGGTAGCCAAACTGGATGCCAAAACGGCCAGGCAACAGTAGTTTTCAGGATAGTGTCTCAGGCAGGTATCGTTTTGATCGGCCAGCGGGTGAAATACCCGGGGAATACTGAAATAAGTATACCCCTATTGGAAAACGCCGTCAAGTGTCCGCAATAGCGGAACCGACGGCGTTTTAAGCGCTTTTTTTATTTGGGAACCCTTTCCCAATCGGCCATGAACTTTTCTATCCCCTTATCCGTCAGTGGGTGCCTAAGCATCTGCATAATTACCCCGTAAGGCACGGTGGCTATGTCCGCCCCGTACAGGGCGGCCTGGGTAACATGCAGTGGATTGCGAATGCTGGCCGCAATTACTTCCGTGGCAAAACCGTAATTCTCATAAATAGCCATGATATCCTGAATTAATTCCATGCCATCCTGGCCCACATCGTCCAGCCTGCCCACAAAGGGGCTGACGTAGGTGGCTCCGGCCAGAGCCGCCAGCAGGGCCTGATTGGCCGAAAAGACCAGGGTCACATTGGTGTTGATACCTTCGGCGGCCAGGGTTTTAACTGCTTTCAGCCCTTCCCCGGTCATGGGTATCTTAACCACCACATTGGGGTGAATGGCCGCAAGCTGCCTGGCCTCCACAATCATTTCCGGGGCGGCGGGGCTCACTGCCTCGGCGCTGACCGGGCCGTCCACGATGGCGGTTATTTCTTTCACCACCTGAGCAAAATCCCTGCCTTCTTTGGCAATTAAGGAAGGATTGGTGGTAACCCCGCTAATCACGCCCAACTCGTAGGCGGATTTGATTTCTTCTATATTGGCGGTATCAATAAATATCTTCATGGAAAACACCTCCTAATAATAAGGTGCGGGAAGCACCTTGTGTGTTTTTCCTAAAACTCCATACCTTTTTCAATTTTGCGAAGGAATGACAGAGGTCAGGGGACACACCTCCATTTGGGGCCGGGCTTTGGAGTAGGAGGAATGTCCCCAACTTATATGAATGTCCCCAACTTAATTTATGCTTTGCCGGAGCTGCCGAAAATCCTTATTTTTTCCCTGATAATTGCCACGGCTGCTTCTCTGGCCGGGCCCAGCACCTTGCGGGGATCAATTTCCCTGGCATCGGCGTCCAGAATTTTGCGGGCGGCGGCCACAAAGGCTTCCCGAATGTTGGTGTCTATATTGACCTTGTGCACGCCAAGTCCGATGGCCTCCTGAATAGCTTCACTGGGTACTCCTGAGGATCCATGCAGCACTATTGGTATATTCACCAGCCCGGCAATCTTTTTCAGCCGGTCGAAATCCAGCTTGGGCTCGCCCTTGTACTGGCCATGGGCGGTGCCGATAGCTATGGCCAAAGAACCCACGCCGGTCTGTTCCACAAAATGTTTGGCTTCCCCGGGATCGGTATACATAGCCTCCTGTTCGGAAACGGTTATATCGTCCTCGGTCCCGCCTATTTTACCCAATTCGGCTTCCACGGACACACCCATCGGGCTGGCCGCCGCGATAACCTGGCGGGTAAGGGCAATATTTTCCTCCAGAGGCAGTTTGGAACCATCGATCATTACACCGCTGAAACCGTTGCGCAGGCACTGCATAACCTGGGCAAAGCTGGTGCCATGATCCAGGTGCAGGGCTACGGGTACGGTGGCGTTAGCTGCCGCCTCTCTAGCCATGGCCACTATAAAGCCTATACCGGCGTATTTAATGGCGCCCTGGCTGGCCTGCATAATTACCGGGGACTTTTCCTCCTCGGCGGCTCTGACTATGGCCTGTACAATCTCCATGTTGTTGCAGTTGAAAGCTCCCACGGCATATCTGCCACGCTGGGCCTCTTTTAATAGAACATCCACTGATACAAACGACATTGCGTCTTTTCCCGGCAACCCGAAAAAAACAAAAGCCCGGGCCGGCCCGCTCTGCAGGCCTGGTATCGGACTCAACCATGTGCGGGAGCCTTTTTGCCATTTCTCAAAATGTTAAACCCCACTGGCCATACGCCGGTTTGATTGAGATCGACTTTGCCGGAATACCTCCCTTCCTTATCTTATTTTTTACTAAAAGGTTTACTCTTGCCATTTAACACATAAGGTGGTTTATATGAAAAAGCATACCGCCTGAACGGGCGGTTTATGTTTTGTTATTGCGTTTAGGTCTTGATTTTTTCATTTTACCTGTGCTGGCCAGGCTATCCAGATATTCAAACCCGTTCCGGGCCAGTTCAATCTCGTCAACCTGCCTTATTACGCTTAAATCTTCTTCTGTTTCGGCGTAGATGATATTTATACTGCCACAGTTCTTGCAATGTAATTCCAGGCGGTCAGGAAATATTTCCACGCCAATCTGATGGTCCCCGCATTGACAGTACAGCATGCCCCTGTCAGCAATACCGTGCAAGCACCTGAGCACCTCGTTCATGACGGTGCTGTTGTGAAAATACCCGTCTCCGCCATATTCGTTAATTAAATCATCCAGGCCTTCCACCCGTTCGGAAGCTGCCCGGCGCACATGCTCGGCGGAACCGATATGGGCAAGATCCAGGCCGGTGTCGGTGCAGAACAGCTCAATCACATTGCCGGACCATAAATGCCTGCCGGAAAAATCGCGGGTGTGACTGCCGCCGCAAAATACGCAGGATACAGTTACACTGTACCTGGTATATTTTTTTGCCTGCAATGACATTTTAAAAGCGCCGCAGGAGCAAAAAACCTTGTACGTACTGTCTTTCACCACGGCAAAACGGGAAATTTTGTGCAACTCCATCCTGCCGCATTCGGGGCAACGCATGGCCAATACGGTGACTGTACTGACAGGCATAATCACACCTCCTCGCTTCTTGGCTCCCGCCGCATATGGTTACCTGATACTCCGGCTACTCCTGTTCTAATAGTAGATATTCGCCGTTGATTGCCAAACTCCTCTTGGATGGGCCGCTAAATGCCCGCCGGTTAAACGATTTCCTGCAGCACTTTCTTGTCGTCTGACTCCTGCAGCAAACCCTTCACAAGGTAACGTATTTCATCAAGATCAAATGGCTTGATCAGGTAATGCTTAACGTTTAATTTTTTAGCATCCTTTAGCATGTCCAGTTCGCCGTAAGCGGTCATCATAACCACTATAAGATCGGGTAAGGTTTTTCTAATCTCCCTGAGGGTAGCAAGGCCGTTCATAACCGGCATTTTTATGTCCAGCAATATCAAATCGGGTGTTTGGGCCGCTATTTTTTTCAACGCATCCACTCCACTTGAAGCCATTTCCACTTGAAAGCCCTCTTCGGTAAATGTTTCGAACAACAGTCTCCGCACACCTGTCTGATCATCAACTATCAAAATTTTGTAATTAGCGGCCTGCACAGATTCCACCTCCCCTTGTTCTTTGCGCAATTGCTTTAAGACAGAATATTTCAACAAAGGCTTGACAATTCCTCTTGGCAAAGGCAATAAATTCACCTGCAGTGGTCTGCTAATAAGTCAGGCTTTCGTCGAAAATGGCCGGCATGGAGGCAAATATACCTATCATACCCAGCACAAAGATAAACATAAGTACTATTATGGCCAGAGGCGGGGCCAGTGCCACGGCCAGGGCCCTGCCGGTGGAAAAACCGTGAACCTCTCTCAAACCCAGTACCACCAGCACAAATCCCCATACCAGCGATACCAGGCCGAACAAGCCAGTAATTATTGTGGTCAGAGGCGTCTGCCCACCCGCCAGGACTACCACCAAATCAAAAGGCATGAGCAGTATAACCGGAATGGTGGCAAGCCCGGTCACCGCCAGCACACCCAGGGCACGTCCCGACCCACCGAACATTTCGGCCACCAAATGTAAAAGTCCGCTATAAGCGATCCATTTGACAAAGGCAATGATCAGGCCCCCGAATACCATCAGTGGTATCATAGCGTCAACCATGCCGGCCAGCGGTCCTGTGTCACTATACAATTCACCCCGGAACACCCGGGAGGATAAATAATAGCCCATCACCGCAGCCAGCACGCTTACCACCGAGAATATAAGCAAGACCCGCCCTATAGGAGGCGAGGCCGCCACCCCCCGGAAGGTTTCCACCGGATCAAAGAGAACTCCGTAAATCATTTCCAGCAGGTTTTTATTGGCGTGCGGCTCCTCCCGGACTGAGCCGTGTCCGCCGGTTTCGTCCACCGGTACTGCCGGGACGACGGCCTGCAACCCGGTATCCACCGGTACTGCGGCATACTCCCCGGCCCCCGGCTCCACTGCACTTATTTCATCCGCCTGCCCGGTATTTTCCCTGTTCTCCGAAGCCCGCAGATTTTTCTCGTCATCGGTCAAACTTTTTCCCTCCTCAAAAAAGTCGAATGTCAAAAGTCATTGAGAATTGGGAACCTTGAACTTTTAAAACAACAGCCAGAACAATGGAGCTATATCATTGATAGCGGGGTTCGACATAGCCGGAGAACGCGCCCCGGCGCTGCCCAGAAAATCCTGCCAAAAGCCTCTGGTTCCAAAACCGGTGGTCTCAGGATCGGAGCCCAGCCCGGATACCTCCCCAGCCAGCCTGATGGCATCATAAAAGTTGCCTAACTCGTCTACCAGCCCCAGTTCCTTGGCCTGGCGCCCGGTAAAGACCCTGCCGTCGGCCAGCTTTTTAACTTCCTGCAAATTCATTTTCCTGCCGGTGGAGACATTATCCACAAACTGGGCGTACATATCGTCCACCATGGCCTGAAAGATTTTTTTCTCCTCCGGGGTCATTTCCCTGTTAGCAGAGCCCATGTCTTTGTAAGGGCCGCTCTTGATTGTCCGGCTGTCGACACCAAGTTTTTCGTACAGTCCTCTCAGATCCGTCATGTCCATCCTGACGCCAATGCTACCGGTAACCGTAGCCGGGTTGGCCACTATAATATCGGCGTTGGCGGCTATCCAATAAGCCCCGGAGGCAGCCACATCACCCATGGAGGCCACCACTTTTTTGCCCGATTTTTTCAGGCGGACTACCTCGGTGGTAATTTCCTGGGTGGCCGCCACCGTACCCCCCGGGCTGTTCAGCCTGATTACCACCGCTTTTACTGACGGGTCTTCGGCTGCCTCGCGCAGCTGCATCATAATTCTATCGGCTCCCATTTCCTCCCCGAAAAGTCCCTGGGTGCTGCCAGCCATAATGGTGCCGCTGATATCGATAATGCCCACCACCTGTGAGCCACCATTATAGGAGCGGGGGTGCAAACCTTTGCCGTCTCCGGACTTTACCACCGCCGCCACCAGCAGGGACACCAGCGCCAGGCCAAGCACCACCCCGCCGATTATTTTCCTTTTCACTTACGCACCATCCTTTGTTCTTAAAATTGTCAAATGTCAAAGGTCGAATGTCAAAAGTCAATTAAAACTTTGGACTTTGAGTGGCAGACAGAAGAACCGTCCACCTGTCTACCACACCCCTGTCTACCAGACCTAATCAATCTATTGGATATTATTTCCCCGGAAAATCCAAAAAACCTTGGTTTCTTAAAAAAAAACTGTCAAAAGTCAAAGGTCAATGTGAATGGGAACCTTGGACTTTTGACCTTTGACCTTTGACTTTGTACTTAATAAAAAACCCGGCGGCGATTTTCAATGCCCCGGGGTAGTGCTTAAAATTCAATTGTTGTTTATGGCTTAGCATACTCTATGGAAGCCCCCACAAAATCCCGGAAGAGCGGGTGGGGGCGGTCAGGCCTGGATTTAAACTCCGGATGGAACTGGGTGGCCACGAACCATGGATGGTCCGGCAATTCGATTACCTCCACCAGATGCCGTTCGGGAAGGGTTCCGCTAAAAATCATACCGTTTTCCGTTAAAGCGCCCCGGTAATTATTGTTCAGCTCGTAGCGGTGGCGGTGCCGTTCCTGGATATCGCCGGTACCGTAAGCCTGATGGGCCAGAGTGTCCGGGGCTAATTTACAGGGATAACTGCCCAGCCGCATGGTACCGCCCATTTTATCCAGCTCCTTCTGCTCGGGCAGCAAGTCGATTACGGGATAGGAGGTTGACTGGTTAAATTCTGAACTATTGGAGTCCTGCCAACCAAGTATGTTGCGGGCAAACTCCACCACAGCCAGCTGCATGCCCAGGCAGATACCCAGATATGGTATTTTATGTTCCCTGGCGTAGCGTATGGCGTTTATTTTTCCCTCTATGCCCCTGTCACCAAAGCCGCCGGGCACGAGAATGCCGTCCACATCATGTAAAAAATCCTCCACCGGAGCTTTTTCCAATTTCTCGGAATTAATCCACTTTATCCGCACCGCCGAGCCGTGGTGCAGGCCAGCGTGGCGCAGGGCTTCGGAAACGCTGAAATAGGCATCGGGCAGGGCGACGTATTTGCCCACCAGCCCTATGGTAACGGTGCCGCTGAGGTTTTTCATCCTTAACACCATGTCCTGCCAGCACCGCAAGTCGGGCTCTCCACATTCAAGGCCCAGTATCCGGATTACTTTTTCCGCCATACCCTCTTCCTCCAGCATCAAGGGCACCTCATAGATTGATGAGGCGTCCACCGCCTGGATAACGGCATCTTTGTCGGTGTCACAGAAAAGGGCTATCTTTTCAGCCAGTTCCCTGGAAAAACGTTTTTCCGTACGGCAGACGATTACATCCGGCTGTATGCCTATGCTGCGCAGCTCCTTGACACTGTGCTGGGTGGGTTTTGTTTTTAGTTCGTTGGCAACCCTGAGATAGGGCACCAGGGTAACATGGATATAGAGAACATTTTCCTTGCCCAGATCGGCCCTTAGCTGACGAATGGCTTCCAAAAAAGGCAGGGATTCAATGTCCCCCACCGTGCCGCCAATCTCGGTGATTACAACATCGGGATCGGATTCCACCGCCACCCGCTGCACCCGCTCCTTGATCTCGTTGGTGATATGGGGTATGACCTGCACCGTGGCGCCCAGGTAGTCCCCCCGGCGCTCCTTGGTAATTACTGAGTCATATATGCCCCCGGTAGTAACATTGCAGCTCCTGCTAAGGTTTATATCTATGAACCGCTCGTAATGACCAAGGTCCAGGTCTGTTTCCGCCCCGTCGTCGGTGACGAAAACCTCCCCGTGCTGATAGGGACTCATGGTGCCGGGGTCAACGTTAATATAAGGGTCTAATTTCTGTATGGCAATTTTAAGGCCACGGCTTTTTAGCAGCCGGCCCAGAGAAGCGGCGGTTATACCCTTACCCAGGGAAGAAACCACTCCACCTGTTACAAATATGAATTTAGCCATAGCCAGCCTCCTGTATAAAAAATTGCGGTCAGACAGTGTCTGACTTAATAAAATTGTCAGGTTCAGGATAGGTTCTATGGTCACACCGCTACTGCGACATGGCAATCTATCATATTTTATACATGGTCCGGGAAACTGTCAAGAAGCAGCACGACATGCTGCTACTTTCCCCAGCCGAGCCTGAGCGCCACAAGATATCCGGCAAACATCCCCACTATCCCCATCACTCCGGCCAGTGTGGGCGGAGCAGGAAGGGGAAGCTTCAGCCGGATAAAAAGCATACCGATAATGAAGCCTGTGCCGGTGGCCAGTATTACATCTCTCAATTAATAACTCCTCCAATGTCAGGGGCTGCCGCCGCTTTAGGACTATCGGTCCTTCACCCCTTACATTTTTTCCGGCGCCGATACGCCCAGGATATTTAGACAGTTTTGTAAAACAACCCTGGTGGCGATAACCAGTACCAGTCTGGCCCCGGTAAGGGCGACATCGTCGGTAATTACCCTATGGGCATTATAAAAGCTGTGTAACAGCCCGGCCACCTCATGTACGTAGCGGGCCAGGCGGTGCGGGGCCAAATCCTTGGCGCAGGAGGCTACCTCGTCGGGCAAATCCGCGAGTTTGCGGGCCAGGGCAAGCTCTGCCTCTTCATTTAGTAATGAAAGATCCACTCCATCCAGGCCGGGCAGTGACCCGCCCTGCTCCGCCAGCTGCCTCAAAATGCTGCAGATCCTGGCGTTGGCGTATTGCACGTAATAAACCGGGTTATCGTTGGACTGGGCCTTGGCCAGGTCCAGATCAAAATCCAGGTGGCTGTCGGCGCTGCGCATAACAAAGAAATAGCGGGCGGCATCCCTGCCCACCTCTTCCATCAGTTCTTCCAGTGTCACAAACTGACCGGTGCGCTTGCTCATACGGACAATTTCACCACTTTTATAAAGGCGTACCAGCTGCATGATAATTATCTGCAGGGCGTCGGGATCGTAGCCCAGGGCCTTAACCGCGCCTTTCATACGGGGTACGTGGCCGTGATGGTCGGCCCCCCAAATATTGATCACCCACTGGAAGCCCCGCTGGAATTTATCCATGTGGTAGGCAATATCGGCAGCAAAATAGGTGGGTATACCGTTGCCCCGCACCACCACCTCATCCTTTTCCACCCCGAACTCCCTGGCCTTAAACCAGAGAGCATCTTCGTACTCATAGGTGTAGCCGCTGTCCCTGAGGCGCTTGATGGCCTCGGCTACCTTCCCGGCATTGTGCAGGTACAGCTCAGAAAACCACACATCATAATTAACCCCAAATTCCCCCAGGGATTTTTTAATGGCCTCCAGCTTTTCAGCCAGAGCATATTTGACCATTACTTCCCTGCGCGCAGGGCTGGCGACTTCCAGGTACCTATCGCCATACTTTTCCAAAAAGCCCCGCATGGTTTCTGCGATATCCTCCCCGTGGTAACCCTCCTCCGGAACTTCCGCCTGCCTGCCCAGAAGCTGCAGGTAACGGGCTTCCAGGGAGCGGCCGAAATGCTCTATCTGATTTCCGGCATCATTTATATAAAATTCCCGGGTCACGTCAAATCCGGCGTAATCCAACAGCGAGGCTATGCTGTCCCCCAGGGCCGCTCCCCGGGCGTTGCCCATATGTAACAGTCCGGTGGGATTGGCGCTGACAAACTCCACCTGCACCTTTTTGCCGCCTCCGGCATTAACCCTGCCGTAAGACTGTCCCATTTTTACTATATCGGGCAGTGCGGCCAGTACCCAGTTGGGCCGCAGGTAAAAATTAATAAAGCCCGGGCCGGCAATTTCCACCCGCTCCACCGGCAGGCCTTTCAGGTCAAGCTCTGCAACCAGGGCCTCTGCCGCCTTGCGGGGGGCGGTGCGGGCCGGCTTGGCCAGTAGCATGGCCAAATTGGCGGCAAAATCACCATTTTCCTTTTCCCGGGGCACCTCCACCACGAAGGCGGGGGTTTCTACCACGGGCAAAGATCCCTTTAGGCCCGCGGATTTGAGAGCCTCTGCCAGGGCTTCTGCCAGACCCGAACGTATTTTGTCAACTATACTGCTCACTGCTTCAATCCTCCTTACACCAGGAACCAAAAAATATGCCCCCGGGGTTCCTCCCGGAAGCCTGGTATTACCATGAACTAAGGTATGGGGACACACCCCATCCCCTCTGGTTAACCCCCGACCATAAATTTCATATATTATAACCTTTTTTTAAATATATCAAAAGGGGGTAAAAAAACTCGAAAAAACGAAATAAAAAGGGGCTGCCTCCCCTCAGGACTATCTTCCTTGTATTCCGATGGGAGACAGACAGAAGAACCGTCCCCCTGTCTGATGTTAAAGGTTGACCACCGTTTTTACTTTCACGCCGTAACGTTTCACAAATCTGTCCATACGGCGGAAGGCCTCCGTAAGATCATCCTCCGAGGCGGCATAGGAACAACGCACAAATCCCTCCCCGCTGGGACCGAAAGCGCTGCCGGGCACCAGGGCCACCTTTTCCTCCATGAGCAGTCTCTCCGCAAATTCATCGGAAGAAAGGCCCGTAGCGGAGATTTCCGGAAAGGCGTAGAATGCCCCGCCGGGCTCAAAACAGGGAAGTCCCATATCCCGGAAAGACTGCATCACCAGATGGCGGCGGCGATTATACTGCTGCACCATGCGTTTCATGCCCTCGCGTCCGTTTCTCAACGCCTCCAGGGCTGCCATCTGGGCCGTAATGGGAGCGCAAAGCATAGTATACTGGTGTATTTTGGTCATGGCCGCTATAAAATCGGCATTCCCGGCGGCATAGCCCACCCGCCAGCCGGTCATGGCATAGGCCTTGGAAAAGCCGTTCAGCAAAATGGTCCGGTCCTGCATGCCCGGCAGGGAGGACATACAGGTATGTTCACCGGCATAGGTTAGTTTATCGTATATCTCGTCGGAGATTACTATCAGGTTATGTTTCCTGGCCACTTCGGCAATGGCCAGCAAATCCCTGCGGGTCATAACCGCTCCGGTGGGGTTGTTGGGGTAGCAGAGCAGCAGTATCTTGGTGCGCGGGGTAATGGCCGCCTCCACCCTGTCGGCAGTAAGGCGGAAACTGTCCTCCACAGTGGTGGCTATGTGCACAGGCACCCCGCCCGCCATCATGGTGCAGGGGGCATAGGAAACATAGGACGGCTCAGGTATCAGCACCTCGTCGCCGGGGCAAATCAGCGCCCGCATAGCCAAATCCAGCGCCTCGCTGACCCCCACGGTGATTAAGAGTTCTCGCCGCGCATCGTAGGTCACCCCGTAGGTAACGTCCAGATCCCTGGCGATGGCCTCCCGCAATTCCAGCAGGCCCTGGTTAGAGGTGTACATGGTATATCCCTTTTCCAGAGAGTATATACAACCCTCCCGAATGTGCCAGGGAGTCACAAAATCCGGTTCCCCCACACCCAGAGAAATAACACCCTTTATTTCCGTTACCATGTCAAAAAACCTGCGTATGCCGGAGGGCGGAATGTCACGCACGGTGGGATTAATCATTTCTGACCAGTCTTTTTTGTTGATCATGGCGATATCACCAGCCTTCTATCTTCTTCATCATCTTCGATGATTACCCCGTCCTGCTTATAAGTTTTCAGGACAAAGTGGGTAGTGGTGCTTACCACGCCCTCAATGGTGGCAAGCTTGGTGGCCACAAAATTGCTGACCTCCCGCATGGTCCTGCCCTCAATAAAAACTGCCAGGTCGTACGTCCCGGACATGAGGCGGGCGCTGCGCACCTCCGGAAACCTGTATATTCTCTCCGCCACCGAATCAAATCCCACATCCCGCTGGGGAGTAGTGCGCACTTCGATAAAGGCGGAGACCTTTTCCTCCCCTACCTTTTCCCAGTTGACCAGGGTAATGTAGCGGAGTATTATCTTGCTGTCTTCCATCTCCTTAATTATCTTCCGGACCTCTTCCACTTCCATATCCAGCATAATGGCTATTTCCTGTTCGGTAATCTTGGCGTTTAATTCCATAAGCTCCAGTATTTCTTTCACCGTAAACACCCACCTCCTTGGCGAACGGCTATGCCGGAAATTAAAAAACTCTCATCCCGAAAAGGGACGAGAGTTTATCTCGCGGTACCACCCGTTTTAGCCACAGACATACTTTAATCAGCATCATCACTGTGACCCACTCAATGCCCCTTTATCGGAGGGCTTGCGGCGGACATACTCTCACCACTCGGTATTGAGGAAAGGGACACACCTCTACAGCGGTATGGGGACACACCTCTATTTTGGGTCTGGCTTTGGGGTCAGAGGAATGTCCCCGATGTAATAGCTTTGGGGTCAGAGGAATGTCCCCGATGTAATAGCTTTGGGGCCGGAGGAATGTCCCCGATGTAATTGGTGATTTCAGCACGCTGGCTCAGGGGCGGCACGGGTCCTTCATCCGCCGGGCTTTCACCAAACCCCGGCTCGCTGAGGATTATTGAAATCCCACATTCCCCGTCATCACTCACTTTATTAAAATATGAAGTATTGTACCACGGTGTACAAGCCAGTGTCAATAAAAATTAAATATTGTTACTATTCAGACCCCCATGCCGCGAGCGGCACCATCAGTATGAAGATCCAGGACACTTTATGTCATTCTGAACGAAGTGAAGAATCCAAGATCCTTCGCTTACGCTCAGGATGACATTTCCCTAAACTATTTTCAGGGCAGTTACTAAATAGTCAGGACTCCTTCAGATGAATTCACCAGCCTTAGCACTCTTTCCTCTCTCCCGGTTAAGGCGTTGATATAAATAAGGAATACATCTTTGCCCAGATTACCCTTAAATTCATAGGTGAGTTGCTCCCAGTCAGGGCTAAGCGGTATTAGCGCCAGCCTCCCCCCGGTGACTTTTTCCAGCCGGGGGCTTAATTTCGCTCTGGCTTCCCCGGCCGTCAGGCGGGGGGCAGGAAGCTTTCTGTCCCGGTGGGAATTCCAGTAGTTTGTCGCTTCATAGCCAACTACCTGCCCGTCGTCCAGTGCCACCGACACCTTCACCAGGTCCGGGTAGAGTATTACGCCGCCATTGCCTGGTTCCCTGGCGGCAAAATTGTATACAGCCATGCGGTTTTGCACTTCGTAATAGGTGCTGACCATATTGTTGAACCCTCTGCGGGTCAAAAAGGCGGCGGCTTTTTGACCCGCAGAGGTGACGGTTAGCTTTTTATCCCCGATAGCCCTGGAGTTTAACATCCACAGCACCTTGCCACCCTGACGAGCTACCCCCACATTTAATTTTTCGTTGGCGCGGACCGGACGGGAGTTTATATCCACCCGGCAAGAGGGTATATTACCGTTTTGGTTGGCCGCCACGTTGGCCACATAATCCACCCTGCCCTGCCGGTCGATAAACTTCAGCGCCGTGGTGCGGGCCTGATCGTTATTTATATTTGCACCTGAGAGTCCCTGCGCTTTTCTTTTTTCCAGATGATCGGAAAAGGGGCCATCGTAGATCAGGGTTGGAAACTGCTGCATATTTTTGTCAAGTTCCTGAAAATTACCGTTGGCCAGTCTCGGGCCCTCTTTCCGCAATCCCCGGCGGCTTTCGGTGGCCAATTCGCTCAGGGTCAGACTGCCGTCCGCCACCCGCCTCTCAATGTCATGCAGTTCACTGTTAAGTCCTGAAGACTGGCTGTATAAATTACTCAACGTTCGCCACTGTTCATCTGTTTTAGGTTTGCCGTCAACAGTCTGCCTGGCCAGGGTATTGGCATAATCCCCCACCTGGGAGAGATATTTCATTGTTCTCGCCATCATGGCATCCGGTACAGGAATCTGGGCAAGTTCCCTCTTGGCGGCATCAGCCTGCTGCCACAAGTCCATAAAAAGCATAGTGTCTTGCCTGGTTTCCTGCCCCACCAGAGTTTTGGAGAGAATTACATCCACATTTTGCACATGGGTGGTTAAATCGTAAAAAGCCCGCTGATATTTATTATTCAAAGCTGTTTCCATATTCCTGCGGGATTCAGCCTGCCCTTGGCCCCAGTAAGCTAACGTGGCCGCCAATAGCACTCCCAACCCCAGGGCGATGGGCCATTTTCTCATTTTCATCTCGATCCTCCTCAACTGGCAAATACATGCCTGCCGATCTGTCCTATGACATTTCTAGACCAAATCCAGGAGCTAACAGGTTTGGCGGGGTTCCAGAAAAACAGGGCGCCATTGGAGGGGTCCCAGCCGGACAGAGCTTCCTGTGCTGCCCTTAGGGATTCCTCGCTTACCGGGCGGTTAGCCTGCCCATTGCTTACCGATTCGAAGGCATGCGGCTGGTAAATCACCCCGGCCAGGCTGGAAGGAAAGGAAGAACTCTGTGATCTATTAAGGATAACCGCCCCCACCGCCACCTTGCCAACATAAGGTTCATTGGCGGCTTCCCCTTCAATAACCCTGGCCAGCAAGTAAGTGCTGTCCCGGTTGCTAATCCCTCTGGATACACCTCCGCTGGCGGGATCATACCGCACGGACTTCCCCCCTGGCTGGTAACCCAGGGCTTGCCATGTGCGCGGCCCTACAACACCATCCGCTAAAAGCCCGTTTTTACTCTGAAATTTTTTTACCGCCTGCTGGGTTTTGTTTGAATAATACCCGTCGATGGGTCCGGTATAATACCCCCACCCGTTGAGTTTAGCCTGCACCTTTTTCACCTCCGGCCCGCTGCTGCCCCAGTACAATACATTGTTTTGGGCCAGGGCCTGCTGTCCCTGCCACAGACCGGCTGTAACCGCTACCACGGCAAAAATAATAATTAACAACTTGTAGTGGCGCCGGCATAAAGAATTTGAGTGCTTTCCATCATTATTTACGGCTGTCACTCTGTTTCCCCCTTAAAACCTTCTCTTGGTAATAGTGTTTCAAGAGGAGTAGTTTTGTATGTAAAAAAATCACCCATCTTGGGTGATTTTTTTCTAACAGTGTAGCAAGTAGGGACGGTTCTTGACTTGCCTGAATAGGCAAGTCAAGAACCGTCCCTACTTGCTCAGACTCATTTTCCAGCTTTATATTCCCTGGCCCGGGCCACCATAGCCGGAGCCCACCCTGGGGTATTCAGGGCGTGTAGATGATTGTACGCCGCCAGTACATTTTTCCGGGCGGCGCCGTCCCTGTGCCCGCCGATACCCGAGCCCCGGTTTACCTTATAAACAAAGTCTAACTTTTCCTCATCAATGTTGATGACCCTGGAATTGTGAAATTCGTGGCCTTTGACAATTGTACCGGTCTCAAAGAAGGGATTGTCCCCCACCACTTCCACCACTTCGTAGCCGTGCCCCTGGGGCTTGTCGGTCATTACCACGTCCAGGGGAAGCACCCCGGACATGCTGAAAGTCCTGCCCTCCCAGGTCAGACTACGGGCCAGGTACATCAGTCCTCCGCATTCGGCGTAAATGGGTAGCCCCTTTTCCGCCTTCTCTTGCAGATCATGGCGCAGGCTGCTGTTGGCCTCCAGTTGCTCCGCGAAAACCTCGGGAAAACCACCACCGATATACACCGCATCAACAGCCGGCAGGGAGCCGTGGTTCATAGCATCTATGAATAGCAGTTCCGCGCCGGCCCGTGCCAATGCCTCCAGGTTCTCCGGATAGTAAAAGGTGAAAGCCCTGTCCCTGAAGACCCCTATGACCGGCCTTGCCCCCGAGGCGGCAGATACCGAAGCCCCCGTTAAAGCTTCTTCCGCTGCTTCCAGGGGCGGGGCAGAACGGGCTACAGCCAGTATACCTTCAAGATCAAGGCAACTTTGCGCGGCTCCCCCTATCTCATCCACCGTGCAGGCCAGTTCATCCCTTTCGGCAGCCGGTATGAGACCCAGATGGCGGTCGGGGATGGTAAACTGCCCTCCTTTGGGTATTACCCCCAGCACCGGTATGCCGCAGTATTTATCCACGGCCTGACGCAGCATGCTCTCATGCCGGGAGCGGGCCACTTTGTTTAATATTACTCCGGCTATTTTTACACCGGGGTCGAAATGCATGAAACCCTGCACCAGCGGGGCAACGCTCCTGGTCATCCTGGTGGTATCCACCACCAGGATGACCGGTGCTTCAATGGCCCTGGCGATTTCACCGGTGCTGCCGCTCCCATCAATGTCCACCCCGTCAAAAAGCCCCATCGCCCCTTCCACCACAGCTATATCGCTTTTTATCCCGTGGCGTATAAATGAGCGGCGAATGATTTCCCTGTCCATCAGAAAGCTGTCGAGATTGCGGCAGGCATTGCCGGTAACCATGGTCATCCAGCTGGGATCTATAAAATCAAGACCTTTTTTAAAGGGCTGGACATTATAGCCTTTTCTTTTTAACGCTGCCAGCAACCCCAGTGTTACCGTGGTCTTTCCCGATCGTCCATGGGGAGCGGCAACAACAACGCGGGGTATTTGCAGCATGCCCTTTTTCATCCCAACCCCTCCATTCTCTCGGGGCAAGTCAAGAACCGTCCCCACTTGCCCCCCCACTTGCAGCGTTCACAAAAACAACAGGCACATATACCCTAGGTGCCGCCGCAAAATAGCAGATGCCCTTTTGGAATGTGCCCGATTATCGTTATATAAGCTATAACGTATTACTGTGCTATATATATTATAGAACCGTCTATTATACGCAGCCGGTGGGCTTGGGAAGGCCGGCCAGCTTGCAGGAACCCTTGGCGGGGCCAGAGGGGAACAGTTCATAAATGTACTTCAGGCTGCAGCCGGTTTCTTTGCACAGTTTGCGGATCATGGGAGCAATCTGGAATTGCTTGTAATAATCGCGCAGATAGTGAATAACTTTCCAGTGGTCTTCGGTAAGTTCGCTAATACCTTCGCCGGAGGAAAAGTATTTTGCACAATCTTCTGTCCAGTCATCGGGGTTAACCATAAAACCATCTTCGTCCAACTCAACTTCTCTGCCAGCAATATTAATGCTTGCCATCTAATTTAAGCACCTCCATTGTTTTTATTTGCGGTTTCTCTGATCGCAGATAATTTATTCGCACACCGCAAATACTCTATTAAAACCTTGCCTGATCTCTCCCAAATACAAGGATATCATTGACAGGCACTCTCGTCAATCATCCGTTGCCAGGAAAAAGTGTCATTTATAAGACACCTATTTCCAAACCAGCGCTTTCCCCACTAAATCTATCAATCCCTTTACTTCCACGCCAAGCTCGTGCTCTTCCACCATGGGATACAGCTGGGCTTTGCAGATGGAACAGGGAGCGCACAGGTAACCGTTACCGTCTTTTCCTACGCCGGTGGCCCTGACCAGTTCCGCTTTCTTGGCGGATAACTGGATGCGGCGCTGGTACATTTCAGGATCGTCAAAAAGGATAGCTGAACCGCCGCCGCAGCAGAAGGTCCTCTCCTTATTAGGATACATTTCCCTGAAGTCAGCCACGCAGGCTTTTATTACCGTCCGCAAATTTTCCTGCAAGTCACAGGCCCGGGTATAGTTGCAGGGGTCGTGCAGGGTTGTCGGATGATCAACCTTATTGGGATCAAGTTTTAATTGGTTGGTCCTGATATGATAGGCCACCTCGTCGTGAATATGCGTGATGGGCCAGTTCACCGGACGGTCAGCCAGGCTGGGGATGTACATCTTGGCAGCCCGCCAGCCGTGTCCGCATTCGCCCCAGACAATCTTCTTGATACCCAGATTCTGAGCAGCATCCAGCAGACGCGTCACATTGTGGCGCTGAGTAAAATACTGGTCAAAAAGCAGCCCGAAATTACCCGCTTCGGAAACCGTACTGGGAATTGTCCAGTTAGCCCCGATATAGGTGAAATACATCCCTGCACCCATTAGTGTATACGGGTTAAGCAGGTAGTCAGCCGACGACGGGATATACAAAATATCAGAATTGGGTTTATCCACCGGGAAATTCACTTCCACGCCGAATTCGTCCATAATCTCCTCGGACAGAAATTCCAGCGTGTCCACAATACCCGGTTTGGGCAAGCCTGTGTGGTTACCCACCTTTTCCATGGCCGCGCCCACACCCATATGCAGCTTGGGCACTATGCCAAGCCAGTGCAGTATCTGACGGCCTATAAAGGTGACCTCACAGGTGTCAATACCGAACGGGCAGGCCATCGCGCAGCGACGGCACTGGCTGCACTGGTAGAAATAAGAGTACCATTCTTCAATTACGTCCAGACTGATATCCTCGGCTCCAACCAGCTTGCCAAACCATCTGCCTTCCAGGGTGAAGTAACGTTTGTAAATCTTGCGAATCAGCTCTGCCCTGTTGGTGGGAATGTTTCTGGGGTCTTTAGTGCCCAGATAGGTGTGGCAGTTCTCCGCACAAGCGCCGCACTTCACACAGGATTCCATGGCCATTACAAAGGACCGGTATTTTTTGCGTATTTCGTCCAGGTACTGGATAGCCTTCTCGCATTTTTGGTCGTCGGGCACAGGCTCAATGTGGATTTTTCGCATCTCAGCTTCAGATGCCCGGACAGGTTGGACCATGTCTTTATAAGTTGGCACCTACTCAACCCCCCCCTCGGCAGGCAACCCTAATCCGGCAGCCCTGGCGGCCGGTACGTCAACGTTGGGAAGCCCCGGCGCCGGCTCGGTATACGGCCTGTTGATTATCCAGCGCTCCGCAAACATACCCAGTATGTGCATAAGTTTGCTGAACGGGAAAATTATCAGAAGTAACTGAACCAGGAGCAGGTGAATGACAAAAATAACATTGTGCAGCACTTCGGCAGTAGCCGGAATGGGCTGCAGCATAACCAGATAGGTAACATATTCCTTCGCCGGCGCATACTCCATGGACAGGCTTGGAACAAGGCGCATGATATCGCCCGCTGTAACAATTGATAATAACAGTATTAAAATCAGGTAATCACTTGTAACGGTAACTTCCTTTACCTTTTGTATGGACATGCGCCTGAATAGAAGGTAAAGTAGCGCAAAAAACACCACAATGCCAAAGGTGGTGCCCAGCAGGCTGGACATAGCTTCACTGAGACCTTCAGACATACCGATGTACACAAACTGCTTGCCCAGGGTGTATATGCCCATCAGGTGCCCCCCGATTACGGAGAACAGGGCAATGTGCATCACCCAGGCGCCAACCCAGAGGGCGAAGTCTGATTTAAACAGGCTCCTGAAAAAAATAACCTCGGTGGCAAATATACCAACTACCTGACTGTTGTTTTGTGGAAAAGGGGCCAACGTTATATTGTGCACGATCCGCGCCCCTGCCCAGCGTCCCAGGCGGTACAGTATACCCAGGGTAAAAACCGTCACTGTGATATAGGGAAGTACTTGCAAAATAAACCAGGACACTTACACACCTCCTTTGGGCCGCATGGAAAATAGGTTTCCCCGGCAACCCGCGGTGCAACCGCTGCTGTTAAGGATACATTTCTATTGAATTCCGGTCACATTTCCGATCAATGCCGGTGGTCCGGAATTTAGGGGATGAGGTACTAAACAGTTTGTAACGCGTACGTATTAAGCTTCCTGCAGTGTAACAGCTCCGGAAGGACAAACTGAAACGCAGGTTTCGCAACCGAGGCAATCTTCACCGTTGACCACATTGGCTTTGCCATCCACCATTTCGAGAACGGAGGCCGGGCAATTGTCGGCACATTCGCCGCAGCCCTCACATTTATCGGCATCCACCTGTACTACGAACATTCATATTCACCTCCTTGGATTTATATTTTTATATAATCCAATGTTGACAACCCCATTTATGCAAATCCCTCTCCAACGGGGTTGGCCACATCATACGGCCATTTTACCGACTGTCGTCAGCGTAATTTTTGTGATAAAACTAAACTGTAATTACGCTGGAATTTGTATTTATTTCGACGTATAATCCAGGTACATGGCCCTATATACTATTCGTTGCCGTTTAATCAATTCCTTCTGAAAAAATGCAATTTTTTTTGCTAAGACTTTCACAACCTTGTCATATGTTTGTCTTTCTGCAAATATAATTATAGATTAGCTAATTGACGTCTGTCCATAGGAGTTCAGTGGCAGAACCCGTCACATCAAGCACCGGTGTTTGACAGGCGTCTGCCGCTGTTGATATAATTACCAGGATGTTCTCAGGAAAGCGAGGCAAGATGAACTATGCCTATTTTTGAATTCAGGTGCCTGAAGTGCGGCAATCTTTTTGAAAAACTTTTTCTAAACCGGGATGGGGAAGTACAAATTGAATGCCCTGCATGCCATGCGGACTCCTTTGAGCGAATAATAAGTAAAACCAGTTACAAAATGGCGCCGGGAAATGGAAGCCAGACCAAAGTTACCCGCAAGTCCTGCAGTTCCGGTAATGACTGTGTAACATTGGAAATACCGGGGCATGGGGATTAAAAATTTATATGAAAAAACAAATTTACGGAAAAGAAATTACCAGGCCGCCTGAATGCCCCTTCTGCGGACTGTATATAGAAAAGCCGGCGGAGCTGACCACCAGGAGAATGGGTGAAATGCCGGTAGGTTCCTGTCCCTGTGGGGCTGTATATGCATACGATGTCACCGGTCGCAACCTTGGCTCTGCATTTATAGAAGCCCTTGTATTTGCCTGTGATATGGACTGGGATTTGGCCTGGAACCTGTTTCCCGGGGAGGACTATCTGGAACAACTGGTGGAGCATTACGACGGGGAGAGCAACCTGATTGTCCCTGCTGGGTTTTACGAGGGCAGAAAGGTGCCCGGCGCATTGTATTTCATCAGAATGCACAAGGATATTCAGGAGGTCACCCGTACGGGAGTGGAGAAAAAGCTACAAAAAGCGGTACCCCTCACTGTCTCCAAGGGCCCCTCACTGCAACTCCCCGGCAGCAAAAGGTACTCCAGAGGCGATATAGAAACACTGGTAGACGAATACCGCATTGGCGAGCTACTGACAATTGCAGAGCAGGACAAAAGAATCCTCAGGGATCTGCAGAAGTTGCTGTATTCTGCAGACGGGCTAATACGCAGCAGGGCTGCGGAAGCTCTGGGAAAGACTTCCTCTGTAATAGCCAAAAGTGAGCCGGGAGCAGTTTCAAAGCTCTTGCAAACACTAATTAACGCTGTGTCGGACACAGCTGCATCCTCATGGGGGGCTCTAGACGCCATAGGTGAGATCATAGCCGGTTCACCGGATTTTTTTGCAGGCTACCTGCCCACCCTGTATCAGTTCCTGGAAGACGCATCTGCCAGACCCAAGATACTGAGGGCTTTGGGAATAACTGCCGGGGCCAGGCCCGATCTTGTCCGCAAAGCGTTATACCGCTTCATACCCTACCTTAATGACCCGGACCCGGAAACCCGGGGATATGCAGCCCTGTTGACAGGCAACCTGCACGCTGCAGAAACCGGGGATTTATTGAGCCAATTAAAGAATGACACTGCGGAATTAACAATATATTCCGATGGTGAGTTTAAAAATGTTACAGTGGGCCAGCTGGCAGCCGAAGCCTTGAAAATGATATAAAAAAAGTTCAACAAACCTAAAAGCAAAAATGCGGATATGAAATGGTACTTCATGTCCGCATTTTATATTCTTTGTGAGCCAGTCCCTAAAGAAGCTCTTCTACAGGGGTGGTAATCGACTTAGAGACAGATAGGAGCAGCGAAGCCCTGTCGGAGTCTCCCTGCCCGGCCCTGGCGAATAACTCTTTCGACAGCCCGTAAAGCTCCCGGTACATGCCATCCAAATCGAAAGCCGGATAGGGTTTACCCTTTTCAAAGCCCCCCTGCCAGCAGGCATGAAGCTTGCCGCTGATTACAGTGGGTATACCGTAAACCCTGCAGGTAATCGGCCTGTGCTCATAAAGCGCGCATTTGTCTTCCTCATTTAACAGCGGACACCTTACCCTCTCCCGGGCAATAGCCCGGAGCATGGCCTCGGCGTCTTCACCGTGGGCCTCCCGCAGCCGTTTCTCCATATCCAGCAGTTCCAGGTCCGTCTTCCCGGCCCTGGTCAGGGCCTCCCGGCGGAATTTTCTGTCCAGCCTGCCGAAATGGTGGCTGAGGTAAGCCGCTTCAATGGCAAAAAGTCCGAAAACTGAGTGGCAGCAATCAGAACACTGCACCCGGCACTTTATGCAGTCACCGTATTCCTTTTCTACCTCCCGGAACGAATTATCCGCCCTTGCCGCCAATATTTCATACGCCTCAAATAAATCTTTCATCTGTGCCATCATTTTTTACGGTACGGCTCCAGGTTCTCAAGAAATTGGGGATGCACCTCAAAGCCAAGCTCTAAGGCCTTGTCAATGTGCTCGATGGCATTTGCAAAATCTTCTTTTACATAGTAGGCGTAGGCAAGGTTATTGTGTCCGAGAGAAAAGGTGGGGGCGAACTCCACCAGCTTGTTACCGGTTTCGATGGCTTTGTCCACATTGTCCAGTTGGAGATAGGCATTAACCAAATTGCTCCAGGCCTGGGCCATTTCAGGGTTTAACTCAATAGCTTTTTCCAGTGCCTCAATGGCCTCGCCGGGCTGGGCCAGTTGTAAATAGGCGAAACCTATATTGGCGTAGCCCCGGGCATACCTTGGCTCTATGGCCACAGCCTTTTTATTGGCCAGGATAACCCTGTCCATGTCCCCCATACGGTAATATATATAGCCCAGGTTTACGCAGGCTTCAAACATGCGCCCGCTGTTCTCAATGGCTTCCTCGAAGCACTCAATGGCCTTATCAAAATTGCCCTGCTGCATGTGGAAAACACCCAAATTGTTATGAGCATTGGCGCATCCGGGGTTTTCATTTACTGTGCTTACCTGGTCTGCAACAAAATCTTCAAAGCTTTGCGGTGTTTTCACGCCATCAGTCCCTTACACTAAATTAAAGATAAAGAGAGGTCACCATCCGGTCAGGATGGCAACCTCCCCAGTAAAGCAATTTACTCAGTGCCCTCGGTGGGGTCTTCGGTCATTCCTCTACCCTTCAGGCCGTACATGGTGCTGCTGCCGGTGGAGAAGTAAATCAAAATCCCTTCATTAACCAGAGCGGTGGCAGCCTTTTTAACGTCCCTCATTTTGGCTTCTGGAATTGTCTTCACTACAGCTTTCTCCATGTCCTTAAAATAGAACTTGGTTTTATTGCTGCCTTCGGCATATGCCAGAATGGCTTTTTTAATATCCTCAGTCAATATAATCTCTCCTTTCAGGCGAGTTTATTCAATCCCGCCTGCTTCCTTTGAGAGCGCCCAGGCAGCGTCAGTAAATTTGAACTGAGTGCTGGTCCGCCAGGTGTCATAGGCCAGGCGGTAGTCATCAATGAGGTGCTCGGTGAATTCCAGTTCGCACTGCTCGAAGAATCTTTCCCAGCCAATACGCTCGGCCCAGTCGCCCACGCGCTCGTATTTATTAGCGCCCTTGGCGTAGGCTTCAACGATTTTCTTAACGTTTTCAACCACTTCGGGGAATCTGGGGAAGCTGTTCGGCAGCCAGGGAACTACAACCTTGGAGAACTTGGGCATGCTAATCCTGTTGGAGATCTTGCCGCCGGCCAGGATGGTTACGCCGTCACCCTCTTTATCGGAAAGCGGCAGGGCCTGGCACATGGTATAGCAGTTTCCGCAGAACATGCAGCGCTCGCCTTTAATCTTAACGGATTTCAGTCCGCTCTCTGTTTTATCGGGAGAAATGGCTCCCACCGGGCAGGCGGCGATGGCCAGCGGGATTTCGCAAAGCTTGCTGATATATTCACTGTCAACGATGGGAGGCTTGCGGTGATATCCCAGCAGGGCGATATCGGAGCAGTGCACCGCGCCGCACATGTTCAGACAGCAGGCCATGGAAACTCTCAGTTTGGCCGGCAGGGTCATGCCCTTAAAATATTCAAACAGCTCATCGGACACGGCCTTAACCATGGAAGATGCGTCAGTGGCCGGGGTATGGCAGTGAATGTAACCCTGGGTGTGCACTATGTTGCTGATGCCGGCGCCGGTTCCGCCAATGGGGAACTTGTAGCTGCCACCGGCAAATTTACGGCCTTCCAGGTCTTTTTTCAAAGCTTCCAGCTTCTCGGCGCTGTCCACCAAAAATTCAATGTTGTTACGGGTGGTGAAACGGACATAGCCGTCGCAGTGTTGATCGGCAATGGCGCAGATTTCACGAACATGCTCAACGGTCATGAAGCGGGCAGCCCCACACCTTACAGTATATACCTTGGCACCGCTATCTGATACATGGGCCAGAACGCCGGGCTCAAGAATATCATGGTAAGCCCAGGTGCCGTAATTTTCCTTAATAACAGGCGGGAAGAATTCCCAGAAATGCCTGGGGCCAAGGTCCGTCAGCCTGTTTTCCTGTGGTTTTTCCGGATTGTATCTGCCAAGTCTTTCCTTGGATAATGCCATAACAAAAACCCCCCCCTTATCTCTTGTGTCTCGACCTGTAATCATTGATATCCCTGTTCCAGCCGCCTTTAACGTCTTCTTCCTTCCAGAAGATGTATGGGTTGGCACGGGGTGCTTTAACCATTTGCGGAGCAGGCGGGAGTCCGATGGTCTCAATAAACTTGGGCAGTGTAACACGCTGCATGAGTTCTCCCAAACGCTCGCGGTTCTTGCCTTCCTCCATCCAGAATTCCCATACTCTCTCGACAAAGGCCTTAATGTTATCGTAAGGAGCTTCCGCTTTCATGAAGGGAACCATCAGTGTGGCCATTTGGGCGCCGTCCAAAATGGGCGCCTTGGCTCCCAGCAGAATGGTGATGCCGGTGTCCAAGCCGGGCTTTAAGGCCCTGGGCATGGTGTTGATACAGTGCATGCAACGTACGCATTCGCTGTTGTCGATTACCAACTGGTCGCCTTCCATGGACATGCACTTGGTGGGGCAGAGGCTTATGACCTCTTTATTGATATCGAATTTACCCCAGTCCCTTTTGCCATGGGCGCCAGCGTTGGGCACAATGTCGCCGGCGATGTAAGCTTTAACGGCATCCTGATCGATGCGGATATCGTCCCGCCAGGTACCGATGAAGGACATGTCGGAACGGGCGATGGAGGCCACGCAGCCGTTGGGGCAGCCGTCAAATTTAAACTTGAATTTGTACGGGAAGGCCGGGCGGTGCAGCTCATCCTGATAGTATTGAGTCAGATCGTAGCACAGATCCTGAGTGTCATAGCAGGCAAATTCGCAGCGGGCCTTGCCGATGCAGCACGCTGGTGTGCGCAGGTTGGAGCCGGAGCCGCCGATATCGGTATCCAGCACATGGCCCAGTTCATAGAAAATGGGCTCGAGCTGCTCTGTGGTGGTTCCCAGCAACACCAGGTCACCGGTGGAGCCGTGCAGGTTCATCATGCCGCTGCCGCGGTATTCCCACATATCGCAGATGGTTTTCAGGAAATCAGTTGAATAAAATTTGCTGGCAGGCTGGTTAACACGCACGGTATGGAACATGGCGATGGAAGGATACTTTTCAGCCAGATCGGAATAACGGCCAATAACGCCGCCGCCGTAACCGAAAACACCCACGATACCGCCATGCTTCCAGTGGGTTTCGCCCTCATCGAAGGATGTCTGGAGCTGTCCCAGCATATCTTCACAAACATCTCTGCCAATCAGCATTTGGTCGTCGGATAATTTTCTCCTGCGCAGGGCTTCCTGCTTGGTATCGGATACGAAGCTGGGCCACGGTCCCTTTTCCAGTTCATCCAGGTCAGGAATTTCATACTTACATTTGAATGATTTGAGCTCTTCTTCCGTGTAGTTCTTTAATTCCGCCTCGGAGTAAATACGCATCTCGTCATAGTTCAGCTTCTTCATTTCGCGTACTGGTTCAAAAGCCACTTGAATACCTCCTTATTGTTGGTTAAAAACGGATTATAACCAAAAGAAACATCCTTGACAAACTTTCTCTAAAAAATTAATCCCAATCAAAAACATATGAAAACCTGCATTACAGTTCTTCATATGTTCCTCCCCCACTGTACGCATGTGAAACAATATAAGACTCAAAATGCCGGACAAAGGCTTTTGCCCGTGTCAGGGGAACTTACCTTTTGGTCGCCTCCGTTAAAAAAATATAAGCCGCCGGTAAAAAACCTCCCTTCTCTGATTATGGTAGTTTTTTGAAGTTGTGCAATATCAACTACCGCCGCCAATATGAGTAACCTGCAAAAGTGCGCGGCAAGCCAACCCAACAAACTACATTAAAAGTGCGTTTCGGGCTCGTCCGGGAAAATGATAATTTGGTGCCCGGTTACCGCGCTTTAAGCACAAAAACACATAGTAAGCTATTCGTTACTACCTGTATTATTCCTGCCTGGGACACCATTTTTTTTGCAGAATTTTGCTCAAAATAATCATCTGCAAGAGCTTGTAAATATTTTAACTAATCAGTGTATTCCTGTCCATAGGTTGTGCATGGTAAAGCCTTAAACGTGTCACGCTTCAACAGGTTTCGCAGGACATCCCATGGGTTCATTTGTTTTTCAGGTGTAAGGCCAAATCGGCCACGGTAGTTTCCTTCAGCAGGCCGTTTTCATAAATAGGAACAATCGACCGGTCTTCCAACAAGTGGCTATAACATTGAAAATCAAGTTTTTCCCCCATGATGTACAGCAGCCTCAATGTGTATCCCCTTACCACCGGATCGGAATCATCCACAAAGCCGGCCAGTACGATAAGATCCTCCCGGACCAGCCCGGGCCGGGCCTGGGCAATTCTCCCCGCCGCCCATAGCACCCCCCGCCGCAGCATATGCTCGTCAGCATAGGAAAGCACAACTGAGGTGAACTCTGCAAACAAATCCGGCCGCCGGTAAATTATTTCACCGATGCACTCCGGCGCACTCCAACCTATTCCCCCGGACTCGTCGTTAATGGTCCAGAGCAATTTGCGCAGCATTACCCGCACTGCTTCAGGGTCCTCCCCCGCCAGCCTGTCCGCGATTTCACCCATGGCTTCAATAGCGCGCCAGCGAATTAGCTTGTCCGGATCGTACAGGAGCCTGTTCAGATATCTTATATTCGATCTTTTCTGGATTATAGCGTCGGCCAGCTGTTTATATTCCTTTTCTTCCAGGAGGGCAACTACCTCTTCTTTGGATAAACGGGCCATTTTATACCCCCTTCGGGTTACCGCCCGGGAACGTGTACCCCGGCAACCGGAACAAGATATCTATGTATAACGGAACCAGCTTATCATTTAACTATGAGGGTTTTTCCTGATCAGTGAAGCCTGGGACTCCGGCACAAACCTGTCCTTTGGCGCCAAACACTCCGGACACTCCCAGTCATCGCGCAAGTCTCCGAAGGGGGTGCCGGGTGCTGCGTCTTCCGCTCCTGTCTCAGGATCGTATACATACCCGCAAACTTCACATACCCATTTCTCCACTTTATTTAGGCTCCCTTCCATAATATTATTTTGTTAATAATAACATGCGCTTTCAATGCCGGCAGGCTCTATGAAGCCGGATAGTTCAGTTGTTAGTTTGGGCATGCGGATTTCCAATACCCCATTCCGGTAAGCAGTTAAATCTAAAGGCAAGTTATTCTTTTTTAAATACCCTTCCTTCAGGGATATCATATATCCAAAATCACTGTCTTCCGCCCCGTCCACTTCCAGAAACAATTTTTGGCTATATTTCAAATCCCTTAACGTTACCAGGGGGTAATCGGTAAGGCCGAAACTGCCGTCTTTCAGATAAGCATACCAAAGATCACCGGTGGACTGATTTTTCCACCTTTTACAGGTGTCTTTTACTGCTGTTTTAAGCTTGTGAGCGGTATCGTAATACCTTATGTCCTGGGTAACTATATACATCTCGTAAAGGAAATTCATCTCGGTTAAAAGATGGTTTAAAGATACATGGGTCGGGGAGTAGGGATTATTTTCATTTCCGTAATCCCAAACCAGCCAGCCGCCGCTTTTGGTGGTGAAACGGTGGGTGAAGGCATAGTCCAGTAAAAAATCGGCGTACTTTCCGGCTGTGTTGAGAAACACCGGATCATGGTATTCTGTGTAGCCCTTTAACAGAAAGAGCGCCGTATCAGTGTTAAACCTGGTATCGTAAAAAGTACTGTCTATTTTATAGCTCCTGTACAGCCATTCGGATCGGGGGGTTGAAATCCAGTAGCCCTTCTGATTTATGGTTTTGGCAGCGGTATCAGGCATAGACAGGTTCAAAGGCTCCTGCACAGTAGCCCCGGGTATATAGCGGATAAAATAATACCTGTCGCCATTGTTTAATAAATACTGGTTTAAAGTCAGTTTGCCGGCCACCGGCCCGCCTCCCTGCACCGTCCAGCCCTGAACTATTTCATCAGCCTGCTGAAATTCCCGGACCTCCCGGTAGAGTGGCGTCACTCCAGTTTCGCCGGGCGGGAATTTTACAAGCTCCTACATACCCTCTCCCGCAAGGACCGGGACGCTCGACAGGAAGGCGGCAATAAAAATAATCGCGAGGATTAAAAACAATCTACTGCTCATTTTACTCTCCTGGTTAAATATTAAACCCCTCCTGCGAACCCAAGGGAGGGGTTTAATACAAGCTATTTACCCGTTTGGTCCCCGGCCTTTTGAATCTTAGCCCAGGTGTCCTTTAAGGATACAATCCTGTTGAACACCAGTTTATCCTTAGATGAGGCGGGGTCAACGCAGAAATATCCCATTCTCAAAAACTGGTACCTGTCTCCCGGCGCCATTCCCGCCAGGGACGGTTCAACCAGGGAAGCCAGTACCTCCAGGGAATCCCGGTTCATATTGATTTTAAAGTCTTCGTCCTCATCCGGGTTTTCTTTGAGGAAAAGCTGGCTATACAGACGGACTTCCGCATTTACGGCATGGGCAGCGGAAACCCAGTGCAACGTTCCCTTTACCTTGCGGTCCGTGGGCATGCCGCTCTTTGTTGCTGGATCGTAGGTGCAGTGCACCTCCGTCACCTCGCCGGTTTTTTCGTCCTTCACAACCCGCTCGCATTTAATAATATAGGCGTTCTTCAGGCGCACCTCCCGGCCAGGAGAAAGGCGGAAAAATTTTTTCGGGGGGTCCTCAAGAAAATCCTCCTGCTCAATGTACAATTCTCTGGAGAAGGGCACCTGCCGGGAGCCCAGTTGTGGGTTTTCCGAATTGTATCCGGCGTCAAGCATCTCCACCCGGTCTTCCGGGTAATTGTCGATGATCACTTTCAACGGCCGCAGCACAACCATTACCCGGGGAGCCCGGAAATTCAAATCTTCCCTGATACAGTGCTCCAGCATGGCGATATCCACGAAGCTGTTGGCCTTGGCCACACCAATGCGCTCACAGAAGTCCCGGATGGCCTCAGGAGTATAGCCCCGCCTGCGCAAGCCGGATATGGTGGGCATCCGGGGGTCGTCCCAGCCGCTGACATACCCCTGTTCCACCAGTTGCCGCAGCTTCCTCTTGCTCATCACCGTGTGACTCAGATTCAGCCGGGCAAATTCTATCTGCTGCGGCGGCTCTTTTATGTTTAGCTCCCGCAGAGTCCAGTCGTAGAGCGGCCGGTGATCCTCAAATTCACAGGTGCAGATGGAATGGGTTACTTCTTCAATGGCGTCCGAAAGCGGGTGGGCATAATCATACATGGGATAAATGCACCAGTCGTCCCCGGTGCGGTGGTGTGTGGCCCGCATAATCCTGTAAAGGACCGGATCCCGCATATTCAGATTGGGAGACGTCATGTCTATTTTCGCCCGGAGCACCCTGGAGCCGTCAGGAAATTCCCCGGCTCTCATCCGCCGGAACAGGTCAATATTCTCATCCACGGACCGGTTGCGGTAAGGGCTGTCTTTGCCGGGCCCGGTAAGTGTTCCCCGGTAATTCCTGATTTGCTCCGGACTCAGGTCGCATACGTAGGCCTTGCCGGCCTTTATTAGTTGCCCGGCGTAGTTGTATAGCTGTTCAAAATAGTCAGAGGCGTAAAACAGGCGGTTATCCCAGTCAAATCCAAGCCACCTGACGTCCGCCTGGATGGAGTCCACGTACTCTACATCTTCTTTGCTGGGGTTGGTGTCATCAAACCGTAAATTGCACAAACCACCATACTCGGCGGCCAGTCCAAAATTCAGGCAAATGGATTTGGCGTGTCCTATATGCAGGTAGCCGTTTGGCTCTGGAGGAAACCTGGTGTGCACCCTGTTGCTATTTTTGCCAATACTTAAATCTTCACTAACAATATCCTTAATAAAGTTGTTGGAACCGGTAGCCCTGGTGGTCATATACTGTGCTCCCTCTTTTATGGTTGTATTAAAGAAGTATTTGGCTTATATTTCCATATAATAACCAGATATCCTCCTTATTATGTAGGTTTATGATTAGCCGCCACCTTTTTAATTTCTACATTATTATAGATAATCCTCCAACATAAAGTCATGGTTGTTTAAAGGACAGCATCTTTCCGAGAACCGTTCCCTGACTTATTAGTATGTCATATTACGACTTTTCGACTAAATAAGATATTATTTTTTATGCGAATATGCAGGATTTATACAACACAATTAAGAATAGTATAATAAAAACTATTTAGAGGAGGTTAATCATGGGCAGAAAAATTACCTTATCCGTTATTAAAGCAGATATCGGGGGATTTGTCGGCCATTCCAGTGTACACCCGGAAACTATGGAAACAGCCAAGGGAATTTTATCCAGCAGCCCGCTCCTGATAGATTTTCATGTAACCCATGTCGGCGATGACATTAACCTTATTATGACCCATGAGTGCGGTAAGGACAACGGCGATATACACCAACTGGCCTGGGACACTTTTATGTCCTGCACGGCTGTAGCCAAAAAGCTTAAATTGTACGGCGCCGGGCAGGATTTGCTATCGGATGCCTTTTCAGGCAACATCAAGGGCCTGGGACCAGGTGTGGCCGAAATGGAATTTGAGGAGCGCACCAGTGAGCCGGTGATTATCTACATGGCGGACAAAACCGAGCCGGGGGCCTGGAACTTTCCTGTTTATAAAATGTTTGCCGACCCGTTCAACACCATCGGACTGGTTATCGACCCCAAAATGCATCAGGGCTTTTTATTCGAGATACGGGATTTGATCGATAATAAAAAGGTTACCTTCTCCTGCCCCGAAGAGCTCTACGACATGCTGGTGTTCATCGGAGCACCGGGCCGCTATTGTATTAAGTCAGTCTACCAGAAGGGCACCAATGAAATTTGTGCCACCTCCACCACCCAGCGCCTTAATCTGATGGCCGGGCGCTACGTGGGCAAAGACGACCCGGTGCTGATCGTACGCTGCCAGAGCGGCTTCCCCGCAGTGGGCGAGGCTCTGGAGCCCTTTGCCAATCCCCACCTGGTGTCGGGCTGGATGCGCGGCTCCCACAGCGGCCCGCTAATGCCGGTACCTGTAGATCAGTCCAACCCTACCCGCTTTGACGGCCCCCCCCGGGTGGTGGCCCTGGGCTTCCAGCTAGCCGACGGCAAACTCCACGGGCCCCAGGACTTCTTCGGCGACCCGTCCTACGATCTGGCCAGGCAAAAGGCCAATGAAATAGCCAATTACCTGCGCAGCCTGGGTCCCTTCGAGCCACACCGCCTGCACCTGGATGAAATGGAGTACACCACCATGCCGGAAGTGAGCAAACGTCTGAAGGATCGTTTTGAAAAAATTCGTTAATTAATAGAAGAATTAATTTATACATAGCTGAAAGTCCGTTTACCAGCGGGCTTTCAGCTTTTTACCGAGAAACCTCTATTTAAGGACTTTTCGCTCTAATGCTATGCTTTCATAACTTCATCCTAAAATGGTACCGGATACCTGATATGAAAGGGCCATGTCAGATTCCCGGCACCACCAGTCCTGGTTTTTACATGGGGCTGCTTTGTTTTGTCAGAATTAACTTCATCAGCCACTTCAGGAACACTGCCAAAATGATATAAACCGGAAAGGAGTAATAATTTTCCCATTTGAACAGTTCGTACATTCCCAGCCATTCAAAAATATTCTCCGCAATAAAAGACAAAACGGCAGCCAACACCGCGTTTGCCATGAGAAATGACTTCCATTCCGAAAAATATTGATAAATAAACATATAGATAACCGGAAATACAGTAAGATTTATCGGAATCATACGGGGAAACAGCGGCTCGATATCAATCGGATATTCCCAAAGATTCAATTGAGCGCCGAGTTCATCAAGTATGGTGACAAATGTAGCCACCAACAATCCATATAGCAATATTTCGACAAGCCTTTTTCTATCCACGAATTTCCACCATAAAAACCGGGAACTACCAATAGAATTATAAGCAGCCAGAATTGAAATGTGAATAGGTCATGATGGATCCAATCCTGGATTTGCATATCAATAAGCTTATTTTGAACTTTTAATATTTCTTCAAACGATGGAACTGTATTTAGCATTTTTGTTGCCACTGCTAAATCTCCTTCAAGGTCATTTCATATTTCGCTTTAACCAATATTCCCCGAATGATAAAAAGTATAAGGTCTCTGGTTTCAGGAAAACCAGAGACCTTATACTTCATCTGACGGAGAGGTATGACTTTCGGAAGCCTATGATTTTGCCAATAAGTCCCATTTTCTTATTTATTCCTTTCTTTCACCTTCAGCCATTCATCCCTGGCCAGGAAGCTCTCTTCCACGTTGCTTTCCATTTCAAGGAACATTTTGTTAGGAACGCTGAAGGAAAGGATGTCCTTTTCCACGTGTTTGCGGGCGGAAACGTCTGTAAGACCGATGACTCCCTTCGGGTTATCCGACCTCCCTTCATTGAGAGGGATGATGCATACGCTATGACAGCCGGCGCCCCAAGGAACGATAACATTGTCGCCGCCGTGCCTGGCGTAGTTGGCCAGTACCACCAGGGCTGAAATCTGGTCCGGGGTGGCCAGGAAAACCACTACTTCCGGTTTTTCACCGGGCAACAGTTTTTCCAGAGGTTTAAATACCACGTACTTAGTGGGAACCTCATAATAAGGAAGCGCGTCGGTGAAGGTGGGTAAATGAAGGCGAACTCCGCAAAATGCTGGCCGGCCAAAACAGGGTTGAACTGGTATACAAAGACGGAAAGTACAGCCTCCACTGTGCCATAACCGGGCTGATTGAAAAGCCGGAGAAGCCCGGAGACAAACTGGCTGCCATCGACCTTGGAGAAATACACGCCATGGCCATTACCGACAGCAGCGAAGCACTAATAGTTACCGGCAGGGCACTTCGGTCCATCAAGCAGTACCGTGCAAAGCGGCTTGCCTCGATTAACCAGGCTATGAGCAGGTGCAAAAAACACAGCCGCAAGTGGAAGAAACTGCTTATGGCCAAGAGAAAGCTACTGGCCAAGACAAGAAGGCAAATCCTTGACTTAACCCACAAGATCACCCGTAAGGTAACCGGCTGGTGTATAGAACATAAAATTGGCAGAGTCGCAATTGGCAATCTTGACGGAGTACAAAGAAACACCTCCAGGAAAAAAGCCGCCCTCAAAAAACAAAAGAGCAGAAAAGTCAACCAGAAACTAAGCACATGGGAGTTTGGCAAACAAACTCAGCTGCTGGAGTACAAGCTGTCCAGGGTTGGAATCCAGCTAAAAAAAGAAGACGAATCCTACACCTCGCAAACCTGTCCCGCATGCGGACACAGACACAAGCCCAAAGGACGGGTATTCAAGTGTCGCTGCGGCTACATAGAACACAGGGACATTGTAGGCAGCCTAAACTTCTGGCGGGTAAATAAGTACGGTGAAATGAAGCCGCAGCCCACAGGAAAGATAATAGTAAAGTATCTACGGCCTTTTGTCCTTCGGCAAAAGAAAGTAGTAGTCCCTGCGGAACCGCAGGCTCTGCCCAAAGCCGGGTAGTGTGGCTTGGTGTTACTGAAAACAGCCGGGTCCGAAGCTGACCGGGTTATCCTGGCATGCTTTGACATTCAGTTATGGACGGCTGTTGATTTTCCCCAAGATGCTCCTCACTATAGTGGGGGGAGGTTCACACAAAGGTTTGCTTGTATGATACAATTAATTAACAGCGAGTATCAAAAGAAAGTTACGCATAATGACCAGACTTTTATATATTACGGTTAATTCTTTCGCTCTGGCAGGAAGGTGTTTTAATATGCTTAATCCAGAAAAAATCGCCTTAATATCCCTTTCAACCCAATTAACCAGGGCTGTTCAAAAAATTAGAGACACTACCTGTACTAACTTTGAAATAATAGAGGCGTTTTTGGATGAAGTTGTAACCGTTGCTCAAGAACTGGAACAAAATAAATTTGAAATAATTCTAGCTCTTCCATACACCAGCTCGATTGTGAAAAATTACGTACAGATACCTGTGGTTCCTATATATACTGACGGACTTGACCTCATGAAAGCAGTTTATAAAGCTAAAAAATTAGGTCCAAAAATTGCTTATGTTGCTTTTAATCAGGAAAAAATCAGGAACGATTTTGAGAACCTTCTTTCTATTTCCGGAATTGACATTTATCCTTATTACTATAAAAATCAATTTGAAATGAGAGATTCCATCAGGCAAGTATATGAAGATGGTATAGATGTTGTTATAGTAACAGGCACCTGCATGAAGCATATGGCAGAAAAAATGGGCATGAAAACAATAAAAATCGAGCCTGGAAATGACACATTACTGGAATACCTGAATAAAGCTTACGATATAATTGCCTTGAACAGACGGGAAAAAGAAAGAACCAGGCGCCTGCAAACCATAATTGATATGATTAGTGATGGAATAATTAATATTGATCAACACGGAAAAATAAATGTTGTAAATACAGCGGCTGCCCAGGTACTAAATTTGCCCCGAGAACAAATTATTGGCACTTCCAGGGATACAATCGGCTCATTAATCAATGAAAATGGTAGAAGTATAATCAAAACCATAGGCAGCAGCACATTAATTGTTAACAAGGCAAAAATATTAAACGAAGCAGGGCAAATTGAGGAAATCATCGCCCTGAAAGACGTTACTGAAATTCAAAGGCTGGAAAGACTTGTCCAGCGCGAAATGAAACAAAAAGGTTTGGTGGCCAAGTATACCTTTAATGATATTATCGGTCAGAGCCGGGCAATTAATAGGGCCATCGAAAAAGCCCGCCTATACGCATCAAGTGATTCGAATATTCTGATAACAGGTGAAACAGGTACAGGTAAAGAATTGTTTGCCCAGAGCATTCATAATACAAGCAATAGAAGCAACGGGCCTTTCGTTGCTTTAAATTGCGCTACTTTACCGGAAAGCCTTCTTGAAAGCGAATTATTCGGATATGAGCCGGGTACATTTACGGGAGCACGCAAGGGAGGTAAATCCGGCCTGTTTGAACTAAGCCACAATGGAACTATTTTTCTGGATGAAATAGGTGAAATACCCATAAGCCTGCAAGCCAAACTGCTACGGGTTATCCAGGATAAAGAAGTGCGGCGGCTGGGTGGGGAAAAAGTAATACCTATGAATGTGCGTATAGTTGCAGCAACTAATTTGGATTTAGAAGACGCTGTTAATAGAGGTAATTTCCGTGCGGACATGTATTATCGCTTAAATGTTTTGAGCATAAAAGTTCCGCCGTTAAGAGAACGTTATGATGATATACCCCTGCTGGTAAATTTTTTTATGGACAAGTTTAGCAGAAATCACACCAATCAACAGGAACGGGTAAATTTTACCGATGATATGCTGCAGTCACTGCTCTCTTACCGGTGGCCCGGTAATGTGCGTGAACTCGAAAATTTTATCGAAAAGTTTATGTATTTATATAAAAAATGCAGCATATCCGGGGTTAATCTCATAAAAAGCCTTTTATACGATTCCACTTCACAAAGTTCTTATACTTGCGTAAATCCCGGTGAAAATCCTGGTGAAGATATGGTTAGTATAAGAATAGGACCACTTAAGGAAATGGAAAAGGAATTAATCCATAATGTGGCCCTTAAAATGAATATCCACAAAAACAAGTTGGCAGAAATCCTGGGTATTAGCAGAACTACCCTGTGGAAAAAGTTAAACAGTTAACTGTGTTTAAGAATCTTTCTTCCCCTGTGATGAGTTTTTGCTTTTTCTAATATAGTCCATTATTCCCCCTGCCGAATGTTTAACCATTTCGACCTGAAATTCCCACTCCTGTTCCATTACAGCATCCATTCCGTCCAAATGTTTTTTCCGCCCCAGCAAACCCTTGCGAATGTAATTCTCCATTTCAAGCGCATACATTTCCAAGTTTGTATCCTCTTGAATACCCTGTATCCCTCCTTTTTGTTCGTTATAGATTTTACCCGACTCCATGAATATATTAAGTTGTCCCAAAATAATTTCCATCAGCAATTGAGGCGGCCGCCCCATACCAAAATGAGTGAAATAGATTTGTTCAATATTACTCATCGCCACCCTGAAAAGAGTTTTAAACAGTAACTCACCGTTACAATCAGGTCCCGGTGTCGCAATACGTATCACCGGCCGCCCCAGCAGTTTGGTGAGACCGGAAGCATATACTCCCAGGGCATCCCCGCTGAACACCCCGTTAGTTAAGGCGTCATAATAACAAACATGGTTTCTGGCATGCCCCGGGGTTTCCCATATTTCAATTTTTCTATCTCCCAAATCAATTACATCACCTTCGTTAGCGCCGAGGACTCTTTCCTCGTCTACGGGCAATACTGCCCCGTACTGTTCCATCTTTTCCTTGCCCCAAAACTCAGTTGCTCCGGCAATTAACCTTGAAGGGTCAATCATATGCCTGGCTCCCTTGGGATGTACTACAAGCCGGGCCTCTTTAAAATGTTTTGCCAGCAGGCCTAGGCCGCCGGCATGATCCAGGTGAATATGTGTTACGGCTATAAATTTCAATTGCTCAGATTTTAGCCCCAATTGACTGACAGCCTCCAGAATAACCCCTGCTGAACTGGCCGGCCCTGTTTCTATCAGCATCCAGCCGTTTTTTCCCCGCACCAAATACCCGGCGGTCCTACCCACGTAACCGCACTCTTTCAAATCTACCTGAAAAATATCCCCATTAAGCTCTACAATATCAGCCATGCATTTTACGCCTCCTATTGAGTCTGATTATAATGTGTGTTTCAATAAAAATAATTATTTTCTGAATTTAGCAAAATCAGGCTGCCTTTTTTCCATAAAAGCATTTCTTCCTTCCATTGATTCATCCGTGTCATAGTACATATTCAAAGCTATGGTGGCCATGTTATGAATTCCCAAAATGGCATCGGAATCGGCATTAAAGGAGGTTTTTAACGCAGCCAGTGAAGTTGGACTTTTTGCCAGCAAAGCGTCACACATCTTTTCCACTTCTTCGGATAATTTGTCCGGCGGAACCACCCTATTAACCAAACCCATACTTAAAGCCTCTTCAGCAGTATATTGTTCGCATAGATACCATATTTCCCTAGCTTTCTTTTCACCAACAAGTCTGGCCAGGTAAGCCGTGCCAAATCCGGCATCGAAGCTTCCGACCCTGGGTCCAGCCTGCCCGAATTTGGCCGTGCTGGAAGCCACCGTCAAATCACAAACAACATGAATAATATTGCCCCCTCCAATGGCATAACCGTTTACCATAGCGATTACCGGCTTAGGAATGGTCCTGATTAATTGTAAAAGCAAGCCATGGTTATTGGCCAAAGGAAGATTGCCCAGCCCCGTGGATTCTTCTTCCCGGCTTGCTGCAGCGGTATAGCCGCCCTTTTCCCTGATGGACTGGTCTCCACCCACACAGAAAGATTTTTCACCGGCGCCGGTGATGATAACCACGCCCGTGTTCTTGTCAGTCCACGCATCCACAAGCGCTTTAATCATTTCTTGAAGAGTCAGATTGGTAAAGGCATTTAGCTTTTGTGCCCTGTTTATGGTTATTTTTGCCCTGCCGTTATATTTTTGATAAATAATTTCATTAAATTCCATGTTTTCCACCCCCCTGCTTGCCTAGTCAGCCATGGTTAAACCACCATTTACGCTAAGCACCTGACCGGTTATGTAGTTTGACATAGAAGAAGCAAAAAAGTAAACGGCATCAGCTATTTCTTCCGGTTTAGCCAACCGCTTGAAAGGAATACCCCTGATCAAGCTATCAAGGAGCTTTTCAGGAATTTTTTGTACAAATGCGGTATCCGTCGGACCCGGCGCCACGCAATTAATATTAATCCCGTAACGTGCCATTTCCCGGGCCAGTGATTTGGTAAAGGAAATAATTGCCCCCTTTGTCCCGGCATAGACAGTCTCTCCGGTGCTGCCAACACGCCCGGCGTCACTACTGAGAGATATGATTTTGCCTTTTTTATGCTCTATCATATGGTCCAGTACCGCCCTGCAACAGTGAATATTACCACGGTAATTAATATTTATGACTTTATCCCATACGTCAGTGGTATTTTCCAGAAAAGGTTCAATTTGATCCCAACCGGCATTGTTTACAAGAATATCAATTCCGCCATAACCGGTAATTACCTTTTGCATTGCTTCCTTGACCGCATCAAAATCCGCCACATCAAATATTAATTTTGAAGCATTTCCTCCTTCCTTTTTTATTAAAGATACTGTTTCTTCACTACTTATAGGATTAATATCTCCTACTATCACCGTCGCTCCGTGGCGGGCCAGCTTAATTGCAACCGCTCTCCCAATGCCTTCCCCCGCGCCGGTTACAACAGCTACTTTTCCCTGCAAATCCATTCTTTCACCTTCTTTGCTAAAATATGGAATAACTATTTTCTCACCACCAGTAGAGCGTCGGCGGCTTTTATCCCCCTGGGATACACAATAAGGGGATTTATATCCAGTTCTTCAATGCTGTCTCTGTAGTCCGTGACCAAGGCGGATATTTTTAAAATCACGTCAGCAATGGCTTCAATGTCCACCGGAGGTTTGCCCCGGACACCCTTTAGCACTGCGAAGCCCTTGATTTCCTCAATCATGTCCGAGGCATCTCCGGGGCTTAGCGGGGCCACTCTGAAGGAGACATCCTTGAGAACTTCCACAAAAATACCTCCCAGGCCGAACATGATTACGGGACCGAAGGCAGGGTCCCTGGTGACGCCGACAATAACCTCGGTTCCTTCGGGCAGCATTTCCTGCACCGAAACGCCGTTGATCCGGGCATCCGGTTTATATTTCCGGGCGTTCGAGATAACCTCGTGATAGGCTGCTCTCACTTCGTCGTCGTTTTTCAGGTTTAGTTTCACGCTGCCGGCCTCGGTTTTATGGAGAATATCAGGAGAATCCACCTTCAGCACCACCGGATAGCCAATTGTTTTGGCCTGGCTTACAGCCTCACTGGCAGAAGTTGCCATCGCTTCCCGGGTTACAGGGATGCCGTATTTTTCAAGAACGGCCTTGGCTGCGCTTTCACTGAGGGTCTCACCGGGTTTTAAGAGGCCGCTCAAGTCCGGCTTTTTCACGCCGGGAGCCTGCACGCGATATTTATCCTGTTTCCTTTTCTGCAAAGTTTCGTAATAAGTTGCCAATTGTGATACGGCCTTAATGTTTTCATGCCAATCAAACACAAGGTGCATGCCGGCCTGGAGAAGTTCCCTTCCCCCAGAGTCCATCTCACTCCCCGGCTGGACAAAATATGATACCAGCATAAACTTGTCTGTATTGTTTTGGATGTGGTAATAAAAATCGATAAATTCCCTGATTAAAGGGTGCGAGGAATCAAAACCTTGAAAATTCATACCGGTAAGAATTATATCCACATCCGGATCATCACTTACGATTTTAAGAGATTCCAATAGCAATTCGGGCCTTGTCATCACCGCTGCGGTAAGATCAACGGGGTTCTGGGTGGAGGCAAAGGCCGGCAATATACTTTCCAGCCTGTCCCTTGTTTCTTGCCGCAGTGGAACAACGTTAAGGCCCAGGGTTTCACAACAATCGGAAAGAGTCACCCCACGTCCTCCCGAGCCGCTGACGATGGCAACGTTCCTCCCTTTTGGCGGTTTCCCCATCTGAAAAAGAGGGGCAAAGTGAATTACTTCAGTATGCAGATTTATCCTGATCATGCCTGTCTGCTTAAAAAAGGCATTATATATACTGTCGGACCCGGCCAGGGAGCCCGTATGCGAGGCTGCGGCCCGGCTACCGGCTGCGGTGCTCCCCGCTTTCATAATTAAAACCGGCTTTTCCTTCCTGAGGGCTTCTTCCGCCACCCTGCGCAGTTTTACAGTGTCCTTGGCCCCCTCCATATATCCGCCGACCAGTTTTGTACCCGGGTCGTGGATCATATATTCCAGGAAATCGGCAAATTCCAGGTCCGCCTCGTTGCCCACGCTCACGAAGTAGCTGAAACCCACGCCTTTATAAAGACAGTCATTATAAATCAATGTTCCAAAAGTTCCACTCTGGGTGACGAATCCTAACACCTTGGGTTCAACCGGGGGCAGGTCAGCCACGGGGGCAAAGGTCGCCATTACTCCGTTATTGGCGTTGAGCAGACCCACGCAGTTGGGTCCCGCCAGGCGAAGGCCTGTTTTTCCGGCCAGTTCGGTTAACCGTTGCTGTAAGGCCAGGCCCTCCGGGCCCACTTCGGCAAAACCGGCGCTGAAAATAACGGCAGCCCTTATTCCTTTGGCCACACACTCTTCCAAGGTGTGGTACACGTCAGCGGCAACGACACTGACAATGGCCAGGTCAACCTTATCAGGTATATCCAGCACGGAAGGATAGCATTTAAGCCCGTTAATACTCTCACGGGCGGGATTGACCGGATAAATTTTTCCTTCGTAGCCCTTGTTTAACAGATAGCCTATCGGCAATCCCCCGGGTTTATTGGGATTGCTGGAGGCTCCTATAATGGCAATGGATTCGGGATAAAAAAAATTTTCCATGGCATAGATAGGATTTTGCGTTTGGTTCATTTTGTAAACACCTCTCTTAATGAAATATTAAGCAAGAATCATACCTTTTACACAATAAAACAGATAAGCCTAAAAAATCTGTCTCTTTAATGATTTTTACCGTGAAGATTTCGATATGTTAACATTTCTTAACTTGCTTCAGTTCAAAATATTAACAATGTTCAGTTATTTTTGAAAAATGTCCACCGCTTACAGAGTTCAACCCCTTTAAAAACCTCAGTTAACAAAAAAAACTAATTGGCATGCACATTGCAATTCAATTTTCCTGACATTATATCATAATTAAAATTTAAAATAGACTTTTGGGAGGGATTCCAGTATGCCTTCAATTGAAAAAATCTGTGTTTTGGGAGCCGGAAACATGGGTCACCAAATAGCCCTCTCTGCCGCCCTGGCGGGTTATCAGGTGAAATGCATGGATGTTGATGCCAAAACCCTGGATAATGCCAAAAATTTTGTCGAAAAATACTTGCCTGAGCGTGTAGCTAAAGGAAAACTTGATGAAGAATCCGCCAATATGGCCCGGACCGGTTTATCTTTTACCGAAGATTTAAAAATTGCCGCCGGGGACGCGGATTTTGTAATTGAAGCAGTTCTGGAAAAACTTGATTTAAAAAGAAAAATTTTTTTGGAGTTGGATAAAATCTGCCAGGCTCATACTATCCTCACAACCAATAGTTCTTACATCGTAAGCTCGAAAATTGCTGATATTACCGGCAGGCCGGGTAAGATCTGTAACATGCATTTTTTCAACCCGGCCCTGGTAATGAAACTGGTTGAAGTAGTTAAAGGCCCGCACAGCTCTGATGAAACAATACAGGTTACCATGGAAGTCGCCAAAAAAATGGGTAAAACCCCGGTGCTGCTGAACAAAGAAATTTATGGTTTTTTGGTCAACAGAATACTCACGGCCATAAGAAATGAAGCGCTTTTCCTGTATGACATGGACATAGCTTCTTTTGCAGATATTGATACCGCGGTGGAAAACGCCCTGGGGCACCCTATGGGGCCATTTAAATTATTGGACTTAACCGGTATAGATCTAAATTATCACACCAATATGGAACGCTACCGGGAAACCCAGGACCCTGTTTACAAGCCCTCTCCCATTATAATCGAAAAATATATAATAAAAGAATGGGGCAGGAAAACAGGCAAAGGGTTTTATGATTATGCCGGCAAGTAACAATATCTTTGAACGGAAAAAAATTATACCTTATCAAAATCCGGATACTCAAAGGGGGAAATGACGTTTTGTCAAAACAAAATATTCTACTGCAAAAGGAAGGCGCCATCGCCTTGTTGACAATAAACCGCCCGGAAGTACGAAATGCCCTGGACTTTCAAACATGTTACGAGATTAGACAGGCCATGGGAGAATTGCGCTCGGACAGCGATATACGGGTGGTTATCGTAACCGGAGCGGGAGGCAAGGCGTTTGCTTCGGGGGCAGATATCAAATCATTAATGGAACGCGAAACACTGTACGTTTTAAAGGGTGAGCTCCAGGGAACCCTGCTTGAAATTGAAAACCTGGAGAAACCGGTTATCGCAGCCATAGATGGATATGCATTGGGCGGGGGATGTGAGCTGGCTTTAGCTTGCGATATAAGGATTGCCACCAGCCGTGCCAAATTGGGTCAGCCCGAGTTAAATCTGGGTATTATACCCGGGGCCGGTGGCACCCAGCGGCTGCAGAAAATCGTGGGCATGGGTAAAGCCAAAGAATTAATTTTTACCGGTGATATGATCAGCGCCCAGGAAGCCAAAACAATTGGCTTGGTTAACCAAGTAGTTGACCCGCCGGAAAATTTGCTTGCTGCGGCCAAAGAGATGGCCTCGAAAATTATCGCCAAAGGTCCGGTGGCTGTAAGCCTGGCTAAAATGGTAATTAACGCAGGGGCCAATATGGATATAAATGCCGGTCTCTTACTGGAAAAATTTGCACAGACCATAGCCTTTTCAACAGCTGACCGCATTGAAGGAACCTCGGCTTTTTTGGAAAAGCGCAAACCCAATTTTCTGGGCAAATAAAGAACGGGGGGATAAAATAATGGATTTCACCATCCCGGAAGAAATAATGGATATGAAGCGCACTATCAGGGAGTTTGTGGATACAGAAGTTGACGCCTGCGCCATGCAGATTGAGGAGGAAGACAGTATTCCCCGGCCCCTCCTGGACAAGGCCGGAGAAATGGGCCTGTTTGGTCTCGGCATACCCGAAAAATACGGCGGCCTGGGGCTGGGCATGCTTGACCGCTGCCTGCTTTTAGAGGAACTGGGGAGAACCCATGCCGGCTTTGTAAGCTACATCGGCGTCCATATAGGCATTGGTTCAACCGGCATTATTGAACTGGGCAGCGACAAAGTAAAAGAAAAATATTTACCAGCCATGGCCACGGGTGATAAACTAGGCGCATTTGCGCTGACTGAGCCGAATGCCGGTTCGGATGCTGCAGGCATCAAGACAACCGCGGTTTTTAAAGGAGACAGGTGGGTTTTAAACGGCATGAAGCATTTTATTACCAACGGCCCCGATGCCGATGTGGTAACAGTAATTGCCGTAACCGATAAAGAAAAGGGCCCCCGGGGTGGATTTACGGCCTTTGCGGTGGAGAAAGGCTTTCCCGGCTTTGCCGTGGGGACAATTGAAAAAAAAATGGGCCTGAAAGGCTCCCGCACCTCCGAGCTGATTTTTGAGGACTGCGAGGTTCCGGAAGAGAATGTACTGGGTGAGGTAGGCAAGGGGTATACCAGTGCCTTAAAGATTCTGACCAAGGGACGGGTAGGCCTGGCCGCGCGGTGCGTAGGGGCTTGTGATAAATTAGTGGAAATGTCCACCAGGTATGCCCAGCAAAGAGTCCAGTTCGGCCAATCAATCGCCGGTTTCCAGGCCATCCAGTGGATGCTGGCGGAAATGGCCACGGATACCGAAGCGGCACGGGCTTTGACTTACAGGGTTGCCTGGCTGGTGGATCAAGGATCACCGGTTTTTAAAGAAGGGCCCATAGTAAAATTATTTGCCTCGGAAGCACTGGCCAGGGTAGTGGATAAAGCTGTCCAGATACACGGCGGCATGGGGTATATGAAAGAATTTCCGATAGAAAGGTTCTACCGTGATGCCAGGATTACCAGGATTTATGAAGGGACCAACGAAATCCAGCGCATGGTCATAGCCGGCAGGTTGTTAAAGGAATTTGAATTATAAGGGGGAAGAGGTGATTAATATGGAAGGTGTAGCCATCATCGGTGCGGGACAAACAACTTACGGCGACTTTCCAAACAAGGGCATCAAAGAATTATTTGCGGAAGCTTATTTTGAAATGGTGCAAAGCGTAGATTACGGCTTTGAGCCGCAAATGCTGCATAGCGCCTATATTGGCTCCCTCAGCACCGGCAGCGGATTTCAGCTGGGGCAAATGGCGCCTTTGCTGATGGGACATGTGGGCTTGCCCCACGTTAATGCCGTACGCATAGAAAATGCCTGTGCCTCGGGGGGGTTCGCCATATATAATGCCGCTTGCGCCATTGCCTCAGGCAAATTCGATCTGGTTTTAGCAGCAGGGGTAGAAAAAATGCGGGATGTATCTTCCAATAAGGGCAGGTACTGGCTGGGAGTATCGGGAGACACTGAATACGAACGTTTGGCCGGCTCTACCTTTGCAGGTATATATGCCCTGATGGCCGCAAGATATATGCATGAATACGGTCTCAAAAGAGAGCACTTATCCATGGTAGCAATTAAAAATCACCGTCACGCGGTAGCTAATCCCAAAGCTCAATTTCGTAAGGCTATTACCATGGAACAGGCGTTGAACGGTGTCCCGGTAGCTCATCCCTTTAATGTGTGGGATTGCAGCCCGACCTCGGATGGAGCCGCAGCTGTTCTTCTTTGCAGAGCCGGTATGGCAAAAAATTTTACCAGTAAACCGGTTTATTTAAGGGGTTTTGGTGCAGCCAGCGATTATCTGGCTATTCATGACAGAGATTCCATTACCAGCCTGGCCGCCACCAGCAAGGCATCTGCCGAAGCCTACAAGCAGGCGGGTATTGGGCCCCGGGATATAGATTTCGCAGAGGTACACGATTGCTTTACCATTGCCGAAATTCTGGCGTACGGTGATTTAGGCTTTTGCGAGCAAGGGCGTGCCCAGTATCTGCTGGAGGAAGGAATAACCCAGCTGGGAGGAAAATTGCCGGTAAACGCAAGTGGCGGCTTAAAGGCCAAGGGACACCCTATCGGCGCCACCGGTTGCGGTATGGCCTGCGAAATTTTTAAACAATTACGGGATGAGGCTAAGGAGGATACCCGGCAGATCAAAAATGCCAGGTTGGCCTTATCACATAATGTAGGAGGTTCCGGCGGCACGGCTGCAGTTTTCATTTATGAAAGAGGGGGCCAGTAATGATAAAAAGTGTTGTCTCCCACGGTATTTATATACCATTCCTGCGCATAACCCGGGAGGAGTATATCAACACCCTGGGCAGCTGTAATGCCGATATAAAGGAAAAAGCCGTTATGGATATAGATGAAGACGTGCTTACCATGGCTGTTGAAGCTGCCAGGAACGCCTCTACGGAAATAGATATCTCCCAAATCGGTGTGCTGACCCTGGCTTCAGCCACTTTTCCTTACGCGGAAAGGGTTATGACGGGAACCATCATACAGGCCCTGGGCCTTAATAAAAATATTTTAACCAGCCAGCACGGCAACTCCACCCTGGCAGGAACGGAAGCATTCCTGTCGGCCCTGGGCCTAATGGAAGAAACAGAAGCAAAATACGCCCTGGTTATAATTTCTGATGCTCCGGCGGCTGAAGCATCTTCGGATATGGACCATGGCTTTGGCGCAGCTGCCTGTGCTTTTGTACTGGCTAAAGCAGAGCCCGGCCTGCGGTTTGAAGGAACTTATGCGTATTCTGATGAGGTGCCGGGTCTGCGCTACAGGCTCCCAGGGGATAAAGGAGTCCGGGATATCGGTGTCAGGAGCTACTCTGCCATGGCCCATGATGATACCATGCAAGCTTCCGTACAGGAATTGTTTAATAAAATGCACAGAACCCCCGGTGATTACCAGCACGTTGTTTTGCATCAGACCAGCCAAAAAACCGCTGGCGCTCTGGCCAAAAAATTGGGTTTCAGTGACGGGCAGATTAAAATAGGCCTTGTTTATGATCAATTTGGCGATACGGGGTCCTGCTCACCGTTTATTGGATTATGCCATGTACTGGAAAACGCCGGCAAAGGCGCAAAAATAATGATCTGTTCATACAGTCCGGGCTCAGGAAGCCACGCCTTAAGTTTTGATTATGACAACCAGTTTCCTGACAGTTCCAAAAAACTTCAATATTTTTTGAATCATAAAAAATATATAAGTTACATTCACTACCTGAAAATAAAAAAAGTCATTTGAGGTGAGAGCATGGGAGCACATATATCAATTCCTATGTATCAAAGGGCGGTTTCACAAAAGTATAGAATGCTGGCGCAAAAATGTTTACATTGCGGCAAGGTTAATTTTCCCCCCAAAGCGGTTTGTAAATATTGTTTAACCGGTTCAAAATTTGAACATATTCAATTAAGCGGCAGGGGCAAAATATATTCACATACTATTATCGCCGGGGGAGGGGCTCCGCCGGAGTTCGCAGCAGAGGCCAGCTGCAAAGGATCTTATCCGGTTGTGCTGGTGGAACTGGAGGAAGGGCCCAAAGTGATTGCCCAACTGGTCAACCCCCTGGACAGGGAAATATCCGTGGGCATGCCCGTAACAGCCGTCTTCAGAAAAATATACGAGGAAGAGGGAGTAATACGCTACGGTTTCAAGTTTATGCCGGCGCCGGTCAGCTAGGGCAATAGCAGGGGGCCGTTTTCACAGCCCCCTGTTGTTGCCCTAAACCCTCATGCCTGGCAGGGCACAATCTATGATGAAAGTTTTAACTTTTTCTGTTTTTTTGCAAAGCATGTGCATTCTTTTTAGTGTTGATCCAGGCCAATATGGTTTCTATGGCAGTGCCGGGGGTAAAAATCTCCTCCACCCAGCCGCCTGCCTTCAATTCCTTGATATCTACCTCGGGTATGGTCCCCCCGCCCATTACTATAATATCATCAGCCCCGTTTTCCGTCAGCAATTGTTTGATTCTGGGAAAAAGTGTCATGTGTGCGCCGGACAGAATACTTAACCCCACCACATCAACATCTTCCTGGATGGCTGCTTCCACCACCTGTTCCGGCGTCTGGTGCAGCCCGGTATAGACAACTTCCATACCGGCATCTCTAAATGCTCTGGCTATCACCCGGGCGCCACGGTCATGACCGTCAAGTCCCGGCTTGGCAACTAATACCCTGATTTTTCTGGACATAAATTTATTCTCCTTCCGGTGATTGGTGCGGCTATGTAGTAAAATCTGCTTCTAGAAAGTAGGTTTTTCTTTGTATTCTCCGAAGACTTCCCGCATAACCTGGACTATTTCTCCCAGGGTGGCATAAGAGCGAACGGATTCCAGAATAAACGGAATCATGTTGTCCCGGCCCTGCGCTGCCTTGCGCAATGCCCCTAATGTGTCGCTTACCCGGGCGTTATCCCTTTCGCTGCGTAACTGTTGCAACCGGGCCACCTGGTCCAGTTCGATTTGCGGATCTATCTTCAATAGTTCGATGTCCTGTTTTTCGTCTTCATTGACGAACTCATTGACACCCACGACAATGTGCTGTTTTTTATCTACCGCCCGCTGATATTGGTAGGCGGCATCGGCTATTTCCTGCTGGAAGAAATTCTGGTCGATGCAGGCCAGCACACCGCCCCGTTTGTCTATTTCGGCAAAATATTTTTCCGCCTCTTCTTCCATTTTATTGGTCAGGGCTTCCACGAAGTAGGAACCTGCCAGTGGATCGATTACATTGGCTGCACCTGATTCATAGGCAATGATCTGTTGTGTGCGCAGAGCTATTTGTACGGATTTTTCAGATGGCAGGGCCAGTACTTCGTCCATGGAATTGGTGTGCAGTGATTGTGTACCTCCCATCACTGCGGCCAGAGCCTCGTAGGCAGTTCGAATGATGTTGTTTTCCGGTTGCTGGGCGGTAAGACTGCAGCCGGCGGTTTGGGTGTGGAATCTTAAAAGCAAGGATTTTGCGTTTTTGACGCCGTGTTTTTCTTTCATGCGGCGGGCCCAGATCCTCCTGGCAGCTCTGTATTTGGCAATTTCCTCAAAGAAGTCAATGTGCGAATTGAAGAAAAAGGACAGTCTGGGTGCGAATTCGTCCACATCCAGCCCCGCAGCTATACCGGCTTCAACATAAGCAAAGCCGTCGGCCAGGGTGAAGGCCAGTTCCTGCGCGGCAGTGGAGCCGGCTTCCCGTATATGGTAGCCACTGATACTGATGGTGTTCCATTTAGGCACGCGTTTACAGGCGTATGCAAAGATATCAGTTATCAGCCTCATGGATGGTTCCGGGGGAAAAATCCACGACTTTTGGGCAATGTATTCTTTGAGTATGTCATTTTGAATGGTACCGGTCAGTTTTTCGGAGGAAATCCCTTGTTTTTCCCCGGTGGCAATATACATACACCAGAGTATGGAGGCGGGTGCGTTGGTGGTCATGGAAGTGCTTACTTTGTCCAGTGGAATACCGGCAAATAGTGTTTCCATGTCCTGCAAGGAATCTATGGCGACTCCCACCCTGCCGACCTCGCCCAGGGAGCGGGGGTGATCGCTGTCATAGCCCATGATGGTGGGCATGTCGAAGGCTACGCTTAAACCGGTTTGTCCCTTGGCAAGCAGGTATTTATAACGCTCGTTTGATTCCCTGGCGGTGGCGAAGCCGGCAAACTGTCTCATAGTCCAGAGTCTGCCGCGGTACATGTTACTCTGTACACCCCTGGTGTAGGGATAGGAGCCGGGCATGCCCAAATCACGCTCATAATCCATACCGTTAATATCCAAAGGGGTGTACAGGTCATTAACGGGTAGTGAAGAAACAGTTTCAAATTTGAATTCCCGGTCTTTCATTTTCGATCTGTCTTGCTGCCATTTGTCCAGAGACTGTTGTATTTCTGATAGCTTATCACACATCCGGCATTCCCCTTTTCAATTCAAACCTGTAGCCCAACTCATCAGTTCCTGTAAAAACTACTTCTTTTCCGATTTCTATTTTATTTTCCCCAGAACACATAACCCTTGAGGTAAACATCAAGCCGGGTATTTCCTGTAAAATAACCAGAGCTATATCATACGGCACCTGATCCCTGTATACCTCCGGTGGTATTCTGATGGTGGTATGGGAATAAATCAGGGTTGTACCGTCCACTTTGACAATTTCCAGTTCCCTGCTACCGCAAGAATTGCAGCTATACTTGACGGGCACGTAATAACTATTGCATTTCTGGCAGCGCATTACGGGAATATTTTTTGAGGCCACTTTTTTACCTCCTCCGCAAGATGTGCACGGTTGAAACGGCGCCGGACCCTCCCAAGTTGTGGACCAGGCCTATTTCAGCATCTTTTACCTGGTTTTCATGCTCCCCCCTAAGCTGTTTGCATATTTCATACATTTGCCCGGCTCCGGTGGCGCCAACCGGGTGCCCTTTGGAGAGGAGGCCGCCGCTGGGGTTAATGGGTATTTTGCCGCCAATACGTGTTTCACCATCAAAGGCCGCGAAAGCGCCCCGCCCCTTTTCAAAAAACCCCAAGTCCTCGCAGTCCACAACCTCAGCTATACTGAAACAGTCATGAAGTTCTACTACATCAACGTCCCCGGGTTTGATTCCGGACATTTTGTAAGCCTGTCTGGCCGCCTCTACGGTTGCGCCTATTGAGACCAGATTAGGCATTTCATAGGCTGTGCTGGTACCCAAGCCCTGTCCGGCCCCAAGGATATCAATAGGTTTTTTTGTGAATTTGTCCGCCCAGTCAGACCTACAAAGCACAAGGGCCGCCGCCCCGTCTGAAACTGGACAGCAGTCATGCAGCCTCAGGGGGTCCACAATCTGTTTTCCTTTTAAAACATCTTCCAGAGTCACTTCCTTGCGGAATCTGGCCCGCGGGTTTTTAACACCGTTGGACCTGTTTTTGACACAAACGCTGCTGATGTGATCCATCTTGCAGCCGTATTCATACATATACCGCTGGGCAACCAGGGCAAAAAAACCGGGGAACGTCAATCCCGTTTTCCCTTCCTGCTCCCAGTCCATACCCGATGCTATGGCCGCCGTATTCTTTTCTGTAGAGGCCGAGGTCATTTTTTCAACGCCGGCTACAAGCACTATGTCGCAAAAACCGCCGCTTATTAGCAGAAAACCGTGCCTGCAGGCTATGCCCCCCGAACAGCAAGCCCCCTCAACTTTTGTGCAGGCAATATCTTTTCTCAGCCCGAGGCTGTTTGCAATCAGGGGGGCGATGGTTTCCTGATTGACCAAAATTCCGGAAATGTAATTTCCTAGATAGAAGGCATCGATGTCATTTTTATCAATACCCGCATCGTTAATAGCATCCAGGCAGGCTATGGTGGCAATTTCTTTTAGCGACTTACCCTCCAGGACGCCGAAAGGTGTGGATCCGATACCTATTATAGTGACACCGCGCATATTCTTTCACCTACCCGTCTCTCTATTGAATTTGCCACAAGACACAGCTTCAGAGTTTTTCCCGGCTATTAAATTGTGGACGGTTCGTACTCACCATATACTTTTTTCAGAGCGCCAATTATCTCACCTTCGGTGCAGTAGGCCTTGGCGGCGGCAATGCAGTATGGCATCACGTTTTCATTTTTTTCTGAGGCCCTGAGTAAATCGTCCAGAGCATTTTTAACCGCCAGCTGATTCCTCTCCCTCTTCAACCTTTTCAGACTCGCTATTTGTTTCTCCTCATTATCGGAAGAAACCCGGAAGATATCTTTTTCAGAAGGAAGCTTTCCTTTCTCTTCCTCGTCAGCGAATGCGTTGACCCCTACCACTATTTGTTCGCCCTTTTCTACGGCCTTATTGTATTCATAAACCTGGTTGGCCAGCATCCTGTCGATATAACCGTTCTCCGTGCAGACAGCTAGGCCGCCCCTTTCTTCAATATCATTGATTATTTTCCAGGTCCTTTCTTCCACCTCATTGGTAAGCCACTCCATATAATATGAGCCTGCAAAGGGATCCACCACGCTGGTGACGCCGCTTTCGTGTGCGATTACCTGCTGAGTCCGGATAGAAAGTTTATGGGCCTTTTCCGATGGTATGGAGAGAGCCTCGTCGTAACAAGCTATAGCCAGTGACTGGACCCCACCCAAAACCGCCGCCATGCCTCCGATGGTGCCCCTGACAATGTTGTTTTCGGGTTGTTGGAAGGTATATGTGGCCCCTCCGGTTTGGGCGTGCATGCGCAACTTCCAACTCTGGGGATTTATGGCGTGGTAGCGCTCTTTCATGATTTTTGCCCAGATGCGGCGGGCAGCCCTGAACTTGGCAATTTCCTCCAGAAAATCCTTGTGCACGTACCACATTAAGGAAATCCGGGGAGCAATGGCGTCCACATCTATTCCCCTCTTGATAGCCTCATCAAAATATTGGATCCCGGAAGCAAATGTCAATCCAAGTTCGTGATAAACAGTGCCCCCCGAATCCCTGGTTGGATACCCGTTAAGGTTGGATATGTTCCACTTGGGCAAGAATCTGGCGGCGTACTCCCACGTATCCACCAGCATCTTCACTGATGCCTTGGGCGGGAATACGAAAACCTTCATGGCAAAGCATTCTTTGAGGGGATCGTTCTGCGTGGTACCGGCGATTTTTTCCATAGACAGCCCCTGCTTCTCAACCAGGGCGATAAACATACTCAATATAGCGACGGTGGGGTGGTTTATGGTAAAGGAGTGGTTGGCCTTTTCCAGGGGAATACCGTTGTATAGTTTTTCCATATCCTCCAGGGAGTCTATGGACACCCCCACCCGGCCAACCTCCCCTACCGCCAGGGGATCGTCAGAATCCAGGCCAATCAGGGTGGGGAGGTCAAAGTCGTTGCTCATCCCGGTCTGGCCCTGCTGCATAACGAACTTGTGCCTCTTATTTGTTTCCTCGGCCGTGCCCACACCCACCACCTGCCGTATAACCCACTGGCGGCCGCGGTTCATAGGCGCATATGCCCCGCGGGTGAAGGGGTATTCCCCAGGGAAACCCAAGTCGCGAAGATAATCAAGGTCCTTTATGTCTTCCGGTGTGTAGATGTCCTTAATGGGAATGTCTGAGACAGTCTCAAATTTTGCCTGGCATGGCGGCAACTTTGATAAAGTGTTATCTTGCCAGGCCTCCCGGGATTTTTTAATATTTTCAATATCATCTTTATTAATCATTTATGACCAACGCCTCCTTTTCATTGCTCAGGAAAAGCAGGCTTTTTTAACCGGGACGCCTGGAACACGTTCAGGCATACCCGGTTTGATAAAAAAGCCAGTGAGAATTTAACCAAGACTATTTCAACCCAGAAAGTGTATTTGTCAGACACTCATTTTAAAGATACCTGTCACCAGACATAAGTTCTGTCACAGTTGAGGCTGCTGCAAACGGGACACTGATAACTTTCGCTTCTCCAAATGTGCCCACAGTCCTCGCACTTCCATTCCCATTCGGGAAACTTATCCTTTAAAAGCTTGGAAACCATCAGTTTTACCCCCTTTTTCTTGAGTTGATTTTTTATACCTCTTCAGGGATATTGCCCGTCTGCTCATATATTTCAATTGCCTTCGTCCAGCTGGGATGAGCCACCCTGGCAAACTGCTTCCGGAAATATCCTCCTTCGAGGATATACCTCTTTGCGTTTCTGATCAGCTCGTTGTATGGAATATTTCCGTACAGGGACCCTGTAAAGAGGCCCATTATTTCATTATTCACCACGGGGTCGGAAATCACGTTGATGTACGCGGGTTGACCCTCCCGAACGGCAGCAAGACACCGGTTGAGGGCAGGCTCCATCTCGCTGTCCCGCTCAACGTACTCGGTGTGCACACCGAATTCGGCTATCATATTATTGGTCTTGATTTTAGGGGGGTAGATCTGCATGAAGTCCTTGTAAAAGTCCCTGGTGGGGCCGTAAAATGCCTGGAAAATTTCGTCGCAGTTGGTGCAGAGGGAGTTGTTGTTTATGTGGATACCAATTACCGGTATTTCCCACTTAACTGCCAGTTCATAGGCCATTCCCGACCCGCCATAGAAATCCCCGTCGCCCATCAGGGCAATTACCGGGTGTTTTCTGTCGTCAGCAATGGAAGCGCCGCAGGCCATGGGGATGGGGTGTCCCAATCCGATGGCATCGGTGGCATCCAGTAATCGGCCTCCTGTCCTCAGGCGGATCCAGTCAGTATAGAAGGAGGTAGCCGACCACCCGCCAAGTATGGTAAGGAAATCATCGTTTAATTCTCTGCTAAGCCATTCTCCGACTATTTTACCGCAGAGGTCGGGGTGGAACGGATATTTGCCCACTTGTTTGGCTACACGCTGAATGGGTTTTTTCAGCGATTCTTCTCTTGCCTCCACCACAAACTGACGCCAGTTTTCCCACTTCTCCAAAGGCTTGGTAATGCCCATGTCCTTGACACACTCAATCATTTGCCTCAGTATGTATTTCATACTGCCGTTAAATTCATATTCAGTGGGCAGTTGGAGACACTGCATTTCAGGACAAGACTGAACCTGAATATACCTTGTTTCCGCGCCCCAGAAGGGGGATCTGCCATAGTTTTCAAGGTAACGCACACCCAGCCCCATAATTATTGACCGGTCCGAAGCGCGCATTACCTTTCCCCGGGCCCTTCCGTAGCAATTCAGGGGGTCGTACTCCGAAATGGCCCCCCTGGATAGCCTGCGGGTGTGGCAGGGGATGCCCAGCAAATGCACAAATTCGTTCAGTTCATCCACGGCATCGTGGTACCAAATACTTTCCCCGCAAATCATGGCCGGCCGGTCCGCAGCCAGGAGCCACTTCACGGCATCCTCCACCAGTTTCGGATCCGCCAGCATTCTGAACATATCGGTCCGGCTCTGGTGGGTGAAATTGCCGGGGACATAACCATTGTACAATGCGGCCTTAGTTGTAACCGGATCACCTTGGGCATAACAGGAAAGTTCCTCGGTAACGGCGATTCCCATGGGTCCGCTGACCGGGCTTACCGAATCCCGGAAAGCCAGCTTAGTATGGTAGGCTACTGTCGAAGGCTGAGTCAGTCTTCTCACCGGGCGCTTGAGGAGTGGTGAAACCACCTCGGAGGTAATTATCCCGCCCTGCTGGGCCCACCTTCCGTCATACATTTCCGGCGAATCAGAAACGATAAAAACCATGGGGGCCTGGGCGCTGCGAGCCTGGTGAATAGGGCTGGTCAGATTGGTTACCCCAGTCCCCGGTCCTATAGTAACCACTCCGGGTCGGCGGGCTATCCTGCCATAGGCCTCGGCAGCAAATCCGCACTCCGCCTCGTGGGTACAGGAGATCCTTTTAATTCCCCTTTTCATTATCGGACCGATAAATCTGAACAGCCCACTGCCCTCCAGGCACCAGATTTCCTTAACCCCTTCTTCAACGAGGATGTCGGCCAGGACATCCAGCGCGTCATAGGGTTGGGTATCCTCGGCTGAAAGCGCTTTGCGCTCGCCTTTGTCATACATAGGCTTATCCAGGTCAATCATGAATTTTTTTCCTTCAACCTCCTGGCTCATTAACCGTATTCCCCTTTCTACTTTTCAGTTTTTATTTTGATTTTCCGCAACCAGTTTAACTATGCTATTAATAATTTGACTAAACGACGCCCCCGGGGAAAAAGTCTCTTTGATACCCATGCTCAAGAGTTTATCCCTGTCTTCGTTTAAAATTGTACCTCCATAGATTACCGGGATGTCTGCATTTTTTTCGCGAAGCAGTTTCATCACCCGTTCACCCAGGGGGACTATGGCCGCGCCGTGACAACTCAGCCCAATGATATCAACATCCTCCTGGAAAGCACTCCTGACAATATTTTCCGGGGTCTGCCGCATGCCAAGGTAAATAACTTCCATGCCAGCATCCCTAAGGGCAAAAGCCACTGTCTTTACACCATTATCATGCGCATCCAGTCCCGGCTTGGCTAGTAACACCCGAATTTTACTCTTTTCGTTCATGGCCGCCTCCCCGCCTAAACCTTTTTCGTATCATATCGAAACAACACATAACGTTTTTAGTATATTTTGGAATCCAAATATCCTCCACTTATCAGGATTCCCCCCATCACCCCGGAAAAAAGAATTGTCAGCCGGGCTTATCAGCAAACCAGACATGGCCCGGCTGACGGGTGACAAAGACCATTTGTTTTCCAACTGGCTAAAAAGGATTTTTAGAATATTGTCAGCCGAGCTATAGGGATCCAGCTTTCCTTCCCTGGCTTGTTCCAGCAGTTCTTTTAATTCCGCAACCTCCTTTACTTTTTTGTCTACATGTTCTCTAAGAACATTTTCCATTATGGTAAAACAGTGAGACTCAATACGTTTCCGGCGCAACACCCCCCATTTGCCTGTCTGGAGCAAGTGGTTTTTGTGTTCCTGGATGGCTTCATAGACTTTACCGATGCCTTGATTCCTGGTGGCTACAGTGGACAGGACTTTTGGACGCCATTTTTCGGGCGGCATCCAATCCAGCATCGTGTTCAGATCCCGTACGGTGTCGCTTGCACCTTCCCGGTCGGCCTTATTTACCACAAGCAGATCCGCGATCTCCAAAATCCCCGCCTTCAGCGCCTGTATCTGGTCGCCCAGACCGGGAACAGTCACCACTATGGTTGTGTCCGACAGATTGATGATGTCGGCTTCAACCTGCCAGCAGCCCTCACATCCCCTTTTATAAAATTTTCCAGTAAGCCCTGAAGCATTTTTACCACCTTGGTATTAAAATTATTTTACGACAAGTTTAGTTTCTACTAAACGGTTAGTTAGTTACTTACCGTTTAGTAGATATTAGCTGATAAAATATCCGGTGTCAATCTTTTTCTAGAATCTTCTTGATATCTCCAAAAGCGCTTTTTTTGAATCCGTTTTATACACGCTTGTCTTATTGTTCCAACTGGTATATTATCGTATAGAACACTAATTTGCAGATTGATATGCAGCTGAATATTTTCAGTGTTCCATTATCCGGTATGTATAATTGCTTTGTCCAGGAGAGAGAGGAAACCCCGCAATGGCTGATAGTGAAAGATGGCAGCAGATTCTTAACGTGGCATCTCAGATTTTTATGGAGAAGGGATACAAAGGAACCACTCTGGATGAAATAGCCTCGAACCTGAACATGACCAAGGCCGCCTTGTATTATTACGTTTCCGGAAAAGAAGAACTATGGATAAAGTGCCACACACACTCCATAGACAATGCCAAGGGCCATATTCAGCCAATTTACGAGAGCTCCCTTCCCCCCGATCAAAAACTTTTTGAAATGATCAAAACCCACGCGCAAATTGTGATCGAGACAGTGCACACAGCAAATTTTACCCTTTTTGAGAAAACCTTTATTCCCTCTTCAATCCCCCTGCAAAAACTGACCGAAAAACGGGACAACTATGAAAAGATGTTTACGGAAGTCATTGAAGAAGGAATAGAGAAAAAAGTTTTCCGCACTGCAAACGTAAAAATTATAAGGCTTATCATGCTGGGTTCAATAAATTTTATTCCCAACTGGTACTCCCCTGCCGGCGAACTTTCTACCCTGGAAATAGCAGCGGTGTTTGCTGAATTCCTGTTGAAGGGAATTCTCCGCTCGCGGTCCGATACCAACTAACCTGAATTTTTAAGGGAGAGCATAATTGCTCCCCCTTATTTGCTTCATATATTTTGATATTTTCTCACCGGTAGCAAGCGGGAGCGGTTCGTAAAGGTGCCAATCAGCTCTGACATTGGGTTTCCTCCTTGCTAATTGAACCGGACTCCGACCCAAATGTGGTTTAACCCGTTCTCATTTTTCTTAACTTAGGCCAGGAGCTTTTCAAGTTCTTCCTTCAACAGAGGCACTACGTCAAACAAATCTCCCACGATACCGTAATCGGCTACTTTAAAGATGTTTGCCTCAGGATCCTTGTTAATTGCTACAATACATTTGGAGGAGCTCATACCGGCCAGGTGCTGGATAGCGCCGGAAACGCCACAGGCGATATATAACACCGGAGACACGGTCTTACCAGTTTGTCCAACCTGGAAGGAATGTGGCTTCCAACCAGCATCAACCGCCGCCCTGGAGGCGCCAACAGCAGCCCCCAGCACATCTGCCAGCTCTTCAAGGACGGCAAAATTCTCAGGCCCTTTCATTCCGCGACCTCCGGAAACGATGATATCAGCCTCGGTTAATTCCGGGCGGGTGCTGATTTGTTTGATAATATCTTTGATAGCCTGACGAACATCACCGGCACCGGCGCTCACTGCTACGGTTTCCGCCCCGCGGCCAGCCTGGGGGGCATCTGCCGCCAGCACGTTGGGGCGGATAGTGGCCATTACAGGGCGGACCTCCGGACAGGCAGCCTTAACGAAAGCCTTGCCGGCATAAATGGGGCGGGTAAATACCAATTGCCCATCTTCCATGGTCATATCTGTACAATCAGTCATAAGGCCGGTACCCAGGCGTTGTGCCACCTGCGCTGCCAAGTCGCGGCCAGAAACAGAGCAGACCAGTAAAATGGCTGTAGGCTGATGCTCCCTGGCCAAATCTGCCAGCACGTTGGTATAGGCATCGGTTGTGTAGTTTTCCAGCACGTCTGCATCCAGCACAAATACTTTGTCGGCACCATATTCGCCCAGTTTACCCGCCAGCCCGCTGACTCCCTTGCCCATCAGAACGGCGCAAAGCTCCTCGCCAAGGGCGTCGGCAGCCTTGCGGCCCGCACTTAACAATTCATAAGTCACCTTTTTTATTTCTTCGTTACGTTGCTCTGCAAATACCCAGATCCCTTTTGCCATACTATAAAAAACCTCCTATCTGTCGGTAAACGTTCCTATGTAATGATAAAAATCCGTCCCTTATACTATATAGCCTTGGCTTCTTCCCTTAAGAGCCTGGCCAATTCACATACAGCTTCAGCAGGCTCGCCGGGAACAATTTTACCGGCCTCCCTGGCAGCGGGCATAAAGAAGCTTAGGGTTTTGACCTTTGGAGCAATCTGCGCAGCGTCCAGGCCAATATCAACAAGACCTATTTTTTGCATGGGTTTCTTCTTGGCCTGCATAATCCCCTTCATGGAGGGATAGCGGGGTTCGATCCCACCCTTTTGGGCGGTTAAAACTGCAGGCAGATTAACTTCAATTACGGCACTGCCACCGTCAATATCGCAGGTAGCCACGGCTTTGCCATCTTCCACCTCGGCCTGGGTAACAACGTTAACCACGGGTATGCCCAGAATTTCCGCCACCCTGCCGCACACCTGAACCGAACCGTCGTCAATGGCCTTAAATCCTCCGAGAATTATATCGTATTCCAGGCTGCCCACTGCTTTGGCCAGAATGGTGGCAGTGGTGAATTCGTCAATATCATCAGTGCCGGGATCTACCAGTATAGCCTTATCCGCACCCATGGCCAGACACTGACGCAGCGCATCCTGGACTTCCGGACCGCCGACGCTTACCACAGTCACGTCTCCCTTAAGTTTTTCTTTGATGCGCAAACCCAGTTCCACGGCATATTCATCGTAGGGGTTCATGATCAGGCTGACACCCTGTTTGTTAATTTTTCCGCTGCCGTCAATAGTTATCTTGGCCTCGGTATCAAATACTTGTTTCATTAAAACAACAATTTTCATTGTCTTCCTCCTAAGGTAAGGGGACACACCTTCTTGGGTTAGCTAAATTCCTAACTTATTAACGAATTCGAAAAGGAATGTCCCCAATTAATGTTCTGCTGACTTGATGCGCAAAAGTCTGCGCACTGCTATTCATTACTACATTATAAAACGTTTAATCTCCCGGGATCTTCTGAAAGTTGTTACTGCGTACAGTTTGCCCGGGAGCAGTATACTACCGTGTTATTTCAAAATATTGGCTGCAATAACCATGCGTTGCACCTCACTGGTGCCCTCATAAATCTCAGTAATCTTGGCATCCCGCATCATACGCTCAACCGGGTATTCTCTGGTGTAGCCGTAGCCGCCGAAGATCTGTACCGCCTTGGTGGTGACCCACATGGCCGCTTCCGAAGCATACACTTTGGCCATGGCGGCTTCTTTACTGTATGGCATATTGTTGTCCTTCAGCCAGGCAGCCCTATATATCAGCAGCCTTGATGCATCAATTCTAGTGGCCATGTCCGCCAGCATCCACTGTATGCCTTGATTTGCTGAAATAGGCTCGCCGAATTGCTCCCGGATTTTACTGTACTCAAGAGCTGCCTCAAAAGCTCCCTGAGCAATGCCAAGAGCCTGAGCGGCAATACCTATGCGTCCCCCGTCGAGAGTCATCATGATTAGCTTAAAGCCCATGCCTTCCTGCCCCAGCAGGTTTTCCTTAGGAATGCGGCAGTTTTCAAATACCAGTTCATACGTGGCAGATGCGCGGATACCAAGTTTATGTTCTTTCTTACCAAAGGTAAACCCAGGGGTTCCCTTTTCCACTATAAAGGCGGATATGCCCTTATGCTCGAGGCTTTTATCCGTAACCGCGATAACCACATAAGTATCCGCGTAAAAGGCATTAGTAATAAATATTTTTGTGCCGTTAAGCACGTATTCGTCCCCGTCGAGAACCGCAGTTGTTTTGGTCGCTCCCGCATCGGTACCTGCAGCAGGCTCGGTTAAACCCATGGCCCCAATTTTCTCACCATTAGTCAGGGGAACGAGGTATTTTTGTTTCTGCTCCTCTGTTCCAAAATGATATATTGGCCAGGCACATAAAGATGTGTGGGCCGAAATAATCACGCCACTGGAAGCACAAACCCGGCTGAGTTCTTCTACGGCTATAGCGTAACTTATATTATCCATCCCCGCACCCTCATAATCATCGGGGTAAGGTATGCCACAAAGGCCCATATCGGCCATTTTATTCCATAAACTCCAGTCGTATTCTTCCTTCTCGTCCATTTCAGCAGCCTTGGGAGTAATTTCTTTTTCTGCAAAGTCCCTTACCGTTTTTTTCAATAGCTCCTGCTCTTCCGTTAAATTAAAAAACACAGCCACTCCTCCTTGTTTTTGACAGGGTGATGCAGCCCTGCAAAGGCCTTGTAGTCCCTGGTTTTACATTAAAAGAACAACAAAAAACATGCCAGTCCGCCGGAAAAATTCATTCTCTAAAAACGTATAAAATAAAGAACTATAGCCCCGTAGTGTCTATCTGTATAAAGTTCCTGCGCGATAATTATTGACATGAACAAAAAAATAACATAACTCCAAAATTATTATTATGCGTAACGGTATTGTCACAGATTTTGCATATGAATACGGTATGTGCAGCTAGGACCAGCTCCTTTCTGGATCAGCAGGCATCCCGGCTGAACATACCTATTACAGATTTTGGGGAACTTGCACTGAGCTCCGCTACACCGGTAAGAATAGCTGGCAGGTGCACAGTTTTCGCTGAATCGGACATGATTTACAAACAGCAAATGGGACACCGTCTTCCGGATATCATTAACGGACTGTGCAAGGCTTTGGTCCGTAACTATCTGAACAATGTGGGAAAAGGCAAGGAAATACTGCCCCCGGTGGTTTTTCAGGGTGGTGTGGCAGCCAATCAGGGTATCAAGGCGGCTTTTGAGCGATTTTAAGCTTGCCGGTGATTGTTCCAGATTATCATCATATTATGGGCACCATCGGCGTGACCCAGCTAGCCCGGGAGGAAGTACAGAAGGCTAAATTTATGAGCTTTCATATTTCAGGACTATCCTACCGCACCGGCAGCTTTGAGTGCGGCGGCTGCCCAGACACACGCGAAAATGCGGAAATCTACGAAAGAGAGCAGAGTTATAGGCAGGTGGGGCAACCCGCTGCCAGCGCTGGGATATTATTAGGGGTATTCTCCAGGGAAGCCCAAGTCGCGAAGATAATCAAGATCCTTAATGGGAATGTCTGAGATTGGAATCCTAAAATCCTCCACTTATCAGGACTCCCCCCATCACCCCCGGAAAAAAGAATTATCAGCCGGGCTTATCGGCAAACCAGACATGGCCCGGCTGACGGGTGACAAAGCCCATTTGTTTTCCAACTGGCTAAAAAGGATTTTTAGAATATTGTCAGCCGAGCTATAGGGATCCAGCTTTCCTTCCCTGGCTTGTTCCAGCAGTTCTTTTAATTCCGCAACCTCCTTTACTTTTTTGTCTACATGTTCTCTAAGAACATTTTCCATTATGGTAAAACAGTGAGACTCAATACGTTTCCGGCGCAACACCCCCCATTTGCCTGTCTGGAGCAAGTGGTTTTTGTGTTCCTGGATGGCTTCATAGACTTTACCGATGCCTTGATTCCTGGTGGCTACAGTGGACAGGACTTTTGGACGCCATTTTTCGGGCGGCATCCAATCCAGCATCGTGTTCAGATCCCGTACGGTGTCGCTTGCACCTTCCCGGTCGGCCTTATTTACCACAAGCAGATCCGCGATCTCCAAAATCCCCGCCTTCAGCGCCTGTATCTGGTCGCCCAGACCGGGAACAGTCACCACTATGGTTGTGTCCGACAGATTGATGATGTCGGCTTCAACCTGCCCGGCCCCAACAGTTTCAACTATGATTACCTCCATGCCGAAGGCGTCGAGAATCTGCACCACCTCTTTGGCCTTTGGCGCCAGTCCTCCCAGTGCCCCGCGGTTTGCAAGGCTGCGTATAAAAACGTTTTCATCCCCGGTTACCCGCTGCATTCTGATCCGGTCGCCCAAAAAAGCACCGCCTGTGAAAGGGCTGGTAGGATCCACGCAGACCACTCCCACTGTATTATGATGTTTTCTGAAAATGCTTATCAATTTGTCCACAGTGGTGCTTTTACCAGCCCCGGGCGGCCCGGTAATACCCATGATATATGCGTTGCCCGTATACTGACTGATGAATTGCATGATATGCCAGGCCCGCGGGTCCCCGTTTTCAACCAGGGAAATCAACCTGCCAGCAGCCCTCATATCCCCGTTTATAAAATTTTCCAGTAAGCCCTGAAGCATTTTTACCACCTTGGTATTAAAATTATTTTTACTACAAGCTTAAGATTTACTAAACGGTTAGTATTCTACTAACCGTTTAGTAAATCTTATCTAATAAACTATCCGGTGTCAATCTGTTTTTTTTAGGATTTTCTTGACATCTCCAAAAGCGCTTTTTTGAATCCGTTTTCTACACGCTTGTCTTATTGTTCCAACTGGCATATTATCGTATGAAACACTAATTTGCAGATTGATTTTCAGTTTTCCATTATCCGGTAAGTATAATTGCTTTATCCAGGAGAGAGAGGAAACCCCGCAATGACAGCAGATTCTTCACGTGGCATCTCAGATTTTAATGGAGAAGGGATACAAAGGGACCACTCTGGATGAAATCTTAAAGGGGCCAATCGGAAGTTTTGCGCGAAAAAAAGCTCAACTGACGGATTTTCGCTGCCTGTTGAGCCTTAACAATATCTACCCGCAAGATTTTTGATTGCCCCAGAAGAATGAAGTCGCGACTAGCAAACCTATGTGATTTCAATTTTGGCTTTTAACGTTTAACTTTTTCTGTTTTTTTGCAAACCATGTGCATTTTTTTATTATTTTTTCATTAAACTGGCTTAATTTAGGGTTTGCTGAACCAATCCTTATCATGGGAATATTATGTCATAAAAGGGTATATTTTTCTATGTATCTATCAACTGTTATTTGCCCCCTGAAAAGGTGTTATTGATCTCTTGTTCAGCTTCACAAACCAAATCTGCGATGTCTTCCGGCGTATATTGTTTTCCGTTCTCCAATCGATCTAAGGCATCAGTAAAATATTTTATCAGAGCACTATTTAATTTCATATAAAGCAACTGCGCCTCTTTTGGCTCTTCTTCCTTCCCGCTCCAGATGCCATCCATCTTGACAAAAAGAGAATTGGTAATCCCGCTCATGATTTGTGCCAGCACCGCAACCTGGTGGTCGGCAAAACAAGCCGTCCCTTCATATGTGGTGGAAAATAGTTTCAGCCGCCCTTCCTCCTGAAGTTTGTGGTAAGCCCGGGTGCCCTGCAGGATAATTTGCGGGTGGTAAAGCACATTGGCAGTAATGGCTAACTCTTCAAGCAAAGCATTTCTTTGTAAAAAATCAAGGTTTATGCGGATGTCTCCCAGGGAAGAATCGGGCTCAAACATAATAAAACCCACATTGGGCTCTATCCCATGCAGCCGGAGAATCTTCAGCGCTTTTTCATTTTGGGCCACAGTGGTCATTTTGTTCAACCGTCTAAGCGACTCATCCTTTCCGCTCTCCAGGCCGATCAGTATGTGGCGCAAACCCGCTTTTACAAGGGCGCTGATGGTTTGCTCGTGGATGTCGTTCACCCGGGCCTCGATACCGAATCGAATGTTGCGCTCCTTTAGCAGGGAGGCCAACCGGAGCGCACGGTCCTGGCCTTGCCGGCCGGGACCAAAAAAGTTGGGGTCGACAAAATAGAAGTCCCTTTTCCCGCATTCAGCCATCAGCCGGTCAATCTCCGCCACAATGTTCTCCGGACTACGCCCCCGCCACCGGGTAGAACCGGAAATACCGGAGACATTCATAAGTTGGGGACATTCCTCTGACCCCGAAGCCATTAAATCGGGGACATTCCTCTGACCCCCAAAACAGGCATTAATTGGGGACATTCCTCCGGCCCCAAAGTCAGTCCCTAAAGAGAGGTGTGTCCCCTGTACATCGGGGACATTCCTCTGACCCCCAAAGCCAGGCTCTAATGAGAGGTGTGTCCCCTTTCCGCTGTAATAGGGATTGATATAGCAAAAAGTGCATCCCCCATAGCACCCCCGGCTGCCTTCTATGTTGATTTCCGGCAAACGCAGCATGGCTTTTGTACGGACGGGGAATGGCAGCAGGTCCAGGTTCGCCACAGGCTCCCGGCGCTGTGCACAGATAGTGCCGGACCCGTCCTGCCAGGCCAGCCCGGGAATCTCTTGCAGTTCAGCCCCGGGATAAGGTTTCTCCGCCAGCCGGGCAAAGGTATATTCCGGCTCTCCCAAAATGACCGCGTCGATGGCCTGGCAATGCCGGAAGATCTCCTCAAAGGCAAAGGTGGGATAAAACCCGTACGCAACTATAAAGGGAGTGCTTCCCCCGTCCTTGATTTTTCTCAGAAAGTTAAAAAGATCTTCATCCCGCTCCCAGTGATACACCATGTGCACGCCTATAATATCCGGTCCGAACGCGCTTACCACCCGGTGGATTTCATCATACGATAGACCGTCGAGAAACCCCTCCACAATGGTAATCTCATGTCCCCGGCTGGCCAGCATACCGGCTGCAGATCCGGTAATGAGGCATGAGGACAGCGGTGTATTAGCAATATCATTGCACCGCACGTGAGCGATTTTGCGCGGATGTTCCAGCAAAAGAATTTTCATTTCACTCCCCCACTTTCTGCCACATGAATACATTTTTGTGAAGATGATGGGTTTCCAGCCGGTAGCGCAGGGTTTCATATGGGCATGGGTTGTAATATACAGGATAAAGCAGGTCCGTTTCGGGCCGGATTACCCCTTCTTTTCCGGCTATCTCCGCAATGGGAGTCCCGGGCAAGATGCGGATATTGTTCAATACCACCGTTCCCAGATTTCTCTTCAGGCTATGCAATTCATAGAGACGCTCCAGCAGGCGCAGCCCCTTGCCGATGGTTTCACTGTTTTCTCCGGGCACGTTGACCATAAAGTGGTACATGGTGACTACGTCCGTCCGGGCGGCAAGGGTTGCCGCCATTAAAATATCGTCTTCAGTAAGATTTTTGCCCAGAACCTGCAGCGATTCATCGCAAAGACCGTCCGGAGAAAAGGAAAAACAGTTGCATCCGGCCTCCTCAAAGAGGCGGATATTGCGCTCATCCATATGGTCTTCCCGGAAAAAGCCGCTCCAGGCGATTCTGAGCTTCCGGCGAAGTATTTCCCGGCAAATTTCCTCCAGGTGACCGGAAGGAATGTTCACCACCGGGTCATTGAAATGAAAATCTTTTATACCGTACTCTTTATGCAAGAATTCTATTTCATCCACTACCCCGTCAGTTTGGCGGCAGCGCAATTTTTTACCCTGGAGTTGGGGATAAACGCAATAAGTGCAATTCAGGGGACAGCCCCGTTTGGTTTCAATCCCGATGGCAGGAACGTAATTATTGATTCCTTCGTAAAGTTTGGTTGCAAGCAACTCTCTTGAAGGAACCACGTACCGGGTCATATCGTAATCCCTCGAAGGCGGGTTGATCAGCACTTTTTCGCCCTTCCTGTAACACAGTCCTTTTAAGTCGGGCGGATTATCCAAAGAAGCAAGCAGGGCCGGAAAGGATGTTTCGGCTTCGCCGACAATGCCATAATGAATTTCCGGCAGTTCACTCATGAGACGTTCGGGAAAGAGTGAAAAGCCCGTTCCCCCGGCCACGATCCAGACCCGGGGCAGCAGCGCCGCAACCAGCCGCACCGTGATGACAAAAGGCGGCACAAGAGAACTGGTCTTATTGGCCAGAGGGTCGATATTGCGCAATGACAAACCCACCACTTCCGGCCGGTAGGCCAACAACTTGTCCTTTAATGAGCCAAAGGAGTCTACTTCAATATTCATGTCCAGCAGTTCAACTACATGGCCGGCCATTTTCAGATGGGTAGCCAAGGTGACGATTCCAATGGGATAAACTTTTTCCTGGGAAAACCCTTCTACCGAAGGGGTTTGAACCATAAGCACCCGCATCGCCATCACTCCAACAATAAAATCCCGAAGTATTTGATAAAATCCCCTTCGCCTGCCAGTGTCCGCAGGGCAAGCCCTGCCCGTTTCACCGTTTCAAACACATCAATCCCCGACCCTTCCATAGAAGGCCTGGAATCCTTCGTGTTGCGACAGCTCCCATCTACAACGCAGGTGTCACAGAGGGTGCACGGCCCTGCCCAAAAGGCAAATGCTTTGTAAAAGCCTGCTTTAAAGGCCTCTTGCTCCGCCTTCAGCATACGGCGCTGAAAATCCCTGGTGGGTGGAACCCCTTCCAGGAGCAGGCAATAGGTATAGTCCCGGAGCATTGCCCTGGTTTTTTGAGGTGTAAGGCTGTCCGGCCGGCAGTGGGGTTTTCCGTAGTTGCCGCAGCCAAACCTGCAGCGCAAATCGGCCCATTCCGGAACGTGCACCATCTCCACCGGAATGGGGCAAACATTCTGAAAGCCCATGTCTTTTATTTTATAAACAAGCCGGGCTTTGTGATCCAGACAAAGGTTTTGCAGGCTTTCCGGGCTTTTTCCGGCAAATATCAAAGCAGTATCCGAGGCCAGGGGCAGCAGTTCCGTTATGTACAGTTTTCGCTGAGTTAGCTGCTCTTCGAGCCACTTGGCCGAATAAACTTTACCGTTAAATGTATTGACAAACATATTTAAATCGAACAGAGCAGCTTTTTCCGGGCAATGTTCGAAAAAAAAGTCATGGATTAGCAGCAATCCGTCTTTCTTAAGGCATGCCGCTGCCCTATCCAGAAGTACCGAAATCTCCGTTTCTGAATAGGCGTGAACAATATTCGAAAGGATTATCAAGTCATAGTGATCTTCCTGCACAGGCCAGGGGTCCAGTATATTGGCGGGACAATAGTGGAACCGGTCATGATAACCCTTTTCCTGAAGCACCTCTCCGGCATAATCAAGCACTTCCAGAAGGTCTATCAAAGTCGCCCGCAACCCTGGAAAATATTCTAAAAATCCTGCTGAAACGGCACCGGTGCCCGACCCGACATCCAGCATTTCTCCTGAAAGGGAAACGTCCGCAAAAAAAGGCAATATCTCTTTGACCTTGGTTCTGGCTACAGAGTCCATAGCCCGGCTGTATTTACGCATGCGCCGGATTAACCCTTCCGGATCTTCGTTCCGCCGGGCAAAATTTACCCTTCCACCCTTCCTGAGGCAGCTTCCAAGACTCCGCCAGTTGGAAAAAAGATTATTTCTCCACAGAATGGAATCTCCCTGGTAATCTTCCACATCCTTTACCAGGAACTTACTTGATATTTTTGTGTTAAAGTAGATTTCGCCATGCCGGCCGAGCAGCCCCAGAGCACAGAGGGCCTGTAAGAATCGCATCAGTCCTTCCGGATTTATATCTAACGCCCTGGAGATTTCCTCCGGTGTTTTCCCCCCTGGCTCCAGCAAGGTAAAAATCCCCAGTTCCACAGCGGTGAAGAGGGCCTCCGAGTACCAATAGCCAGTGGCCAAATCTTCGAGGTATTGAGGGCCGTTTTCCTGGGGCTCATGGTTCAGATACGACAAAGATCTCACTGCTCAGACACTTCCTTTACATTCCCGGGCCGTTTACTCCGGCGTCTTCGAAGGTAAGCATTTTACCAATGACTTGTGCCGCCGATTCCACAATATTCATCGCCAGCGCTGCCCCGGTGCCTTCGCCCAGGCGAAGGTTTAAATTCAGCAAAGGATTGAGCCCCAATTCTTCCAGCATAAATTGGTGCCCGTATTCCAGGGAGCGGTGCGCCGCAATCATATACTCAACGGAACTGGGCGCTAATGCCTTCGCCAGCAACGCCCCGGCAGTGGAAATAAACCCGTCAACCACTACAGGCACTTTGTGATAAGCCGCACCCAGGATGACCCCTGCGATGCCGCCGATCTCAAAGCCCCCCACCTTGGCCAGTACATCCACAGGATCCTTGGCGTCCGGCCGGTTAATGTCAATGGCTTTTTCAATGGCCCGGATTTTGTTTTCAAGAGCTTCGTCGCTGATTCCTGTTCCTCTGCCGGTTACCTCGCGAACCGGGCGTCCCGCTAGTACGGCCAAAATAGCGCTACTGGGAGTGGTATTGCCAATCCCCATATCACCTGTGGCCAAGAGTTCGACGCCGTCACGAACCAGGTTGCCCGCGATCTCAATGCCGCTCTCCAGTGCCCGCTGGGCCTGCTCACGGGTCATCGCCGGCCCCTGGGCCATATTGCGGGTTCCGCAGTCTATTTTATAGGAAAGGATTTTTTCCTCATTCACCAGTTTACTCAGATCAGCGGCGACTCCCATATCCACCACCACCACCCGGGCCCCGGCCACTGCTGCAAGTACGTTGATGGCGGCTCCACCCAGCACAAAGTTATGCACCATCTGGGGAGTAACCTCCTGGGGAAAGGCGCTTACCCCTTCACGGACAATACCGTGATCCCCCGCCATAGTAACCACTACTTTCCTTTTTACGGAAGGCTTTAGGGTTTCTCTGATGCCTGACAGCTGTTCCGCAAGAACCAGGAGTTCGCCCAGGCTTCCCCGGGGAATCGCCAGCCGATTTAAATAGTCTTTGGCTTTTTGGCGCCATTCCCGGCTTACCGGTTTGATATCAGGAATCACTTTATAAAATTCGGAACCCATTTTAAGACCTCCTGTAAAATAGATGTATTTATTATTATCAAGTCAGATTTCGTGAATATGACCAGCAGCACCGCCAGTGTTAACACTTCAATACATTCACTGGCAGCCCCCAGGGTGTCTCCCGTTATACCCCCTATTTTTCTGGCAACATACCATTCCAGCAACGCTGTTCCGGCCAGAACGGCAATCAGCAGGATCAATCCATGAAACCTGAGCAAATATAAAGTTAATAGCACAACGGTTAACGAGTTATAAAACATTTCACGAAAACCCACATGGGCTGTAAAGCCACCGGTTCCCCCGGTGGGGCGGGCATACGGATAAAAGGCCGCGCCATAGACCTGGGACCAGCGGCCCAACGTAGTGGCCAGGATTAATGCCACTCCCTGCATGGCCGCGGGCATTTGTCCCAACAGCACGAATTTTGCCAGTACCACTAAGACGCCTGCGGTAACTCCGTGAGAACCGACCCGGCTGTCCCTCATTATTTCCAGCATGCGTTCCCGGGGTCTCCCGCTGAATAGCCCGTCGGCGGCATCCATCAAACCGTCCCCGTGCAAATTCCCGGTTATTACAATCAGAAATGCCAAAGCAACAAGGTTGCACACCGGAGGCGCAAAAACATAAGAAGCTAACGCATGTAAAGCAGCAGCGCAGGCTCCCAGCAGTAACCCGACCAGAGAAAAAAATGCCATAGAGCGGGCCATCCTTTTTTCATCCACACTCCCCCGGACGGTAACCGGTATTTTCGTTAGAAATTGAACTGCCAGTAAAAATTCCAAGGTTGTACTACCTCACCTTTTCAGGGCAAGTGGGGACGGTTCTTGCTTGCCCATCATTTGTCAAAATCCTGCTCACCCTGAATTCACTTATACCCCCAAACAACTCTCCGATCTACTTTAAAACAAGGGAAGAATTCCTTCTTATTTGTCTTATCAACTCATTACGAAAATCAATGTGGTTTTTTTGCTGGTTTAAATATTAAAACTACCACATTTTACCTGGCAAAACAAGAACCGTCCCTATTTGCCCTTACATGTCAGGGAAGGAATGTCCCCAGTAATTAGTTCTTGACTTCGGCAGAAGGCTTGGCTGCAAGAGGTACCTGTTTTATTTTTACTGCCACATGGTAAATCAGCACACTCACCAAAAGACTCAGGAAATAGCTGATGTCCGCTCCCCCCAGGTAGTTTTTAGCGACAGGTCCAACGTAAAGAACCGAATTCATAAGAGGGATTGAGATTAACACACCGCAAAGAAATGAAACAATTCCAATCCATCCTTTGGGCTCGTCTTTACGCCAAGGGTTGGCCTTGTGATAATAAAAGTCGCTCAGCACCACACCCAGCCAGGGAGCGATCCAGTACGAGAGCAGAAGAAGGAAATTGGTATAGGTATGGGCCAGTTTACCGCTCCCGAAAGATATGATCAGCACGCCCAGGCCGGCGGTTAGAAGTGCTGAAGCCCACCGTTTCAGGGGAAGGCCCATGGCCAGAGCCGCCAGTCCCCCGCTATAAATGGCTATTACATTATTCGGCAGAATACTGAAAATTACAGTGATCAGGGCCGGTATGGTGAACACGCCCATGAGCCTGGCAATGAAATCCATAGGTCCTGTATGCATGCCTAATGTCGCTGTCAAAGCGCCCAGAATTTCCAGCCAGATACAAACAGAAACGGCTCCCCAAAAAGAAAACTGCCAGAGTTTTTTCTTCGGGGTATTTTCCGGAAGATACCGGGCATAATCCGTGCCGATGGGACAATAGCTAATCTGGTAAGAAAACGCGACGGCAATGGCAAGAATAAACATCCCCAAATTAAACCCACCTGATCCTGGAGCGGTATGGCTCATAATTGCAGGCAGGTTATGCACGGTTATCACAAACATGGCGAGAAAAAGCACGCCCATAATCACTGACATCCACTGGGCAAAGACGTGGATGAAGTTATAGCCGTACACGGCAACAAGCAAAGTAACGGCGGCGATCAACAATAAAGAAGAATGATAGCTCAAAGGCAAAATCTTTTGCAAAGCCATAACGGCAAGGGCCAGGTTAACTCCCAGCCAGCCAATATTATTCACTAAATTTAAAAATGATAATCCGAATACTCCCGTCTTCCCGAACGCCCTTTTACTGGCGGGAATCAGAGGCTGACCCAATTCAGCACCAATGGAAGAACTTAAGGCCAGGAAAGCCGCTCCGATAATATTGCCGATAATAATTGCCAGGATGGCGTACTTTAAGGATAACCCGAATTCAATCCCCAAAAAACCGGTAAACCAGGTAACCACGTTCAGATTGATGGCAAACCAGATGGTAAACATTTGCCCTGGCCGGCCGTGCCGTTCCTCTTTGGGGATAGGTTCAACGCCATAAGGCTCCACTTCTAAAACTTTTTCCTGATACGCAGTTTCTTTCATAGTTTTCCCTCCTTCTAAGGTTTGGGGACACACCTTCTTGGGTTAGCCAAATTCCTAACTTATTATCAAATTCGAGAAGGAATGTCCCCAATTAATATTAATTAAAAAAACAAAAAAATCCACAACCCAATGGGGTGTGGATTTTACCATCATCCTCACCTAAGCTAGCCTATACTCGAGGCAGCATGGTAATTCTACAGGCAGGTCTCCTGACTCAGGTTCATCGCTTCATTGCCCCTTCCCCCTAAACGGAGTGGCATTAGCAACAGCTTCCCCTTACAGTGGCGGGTCCGTCCAGGAATCTCACCTGATTCCCTATTCTCCCTTGCGGGCACCTGTAAATTAAAATATGAAAATTATTCAATTAGAATGATATAGTAAACATTTTAAACTGTCAAGGCAAGCAGGCAAGTGGGGACGGTTCTTGCTTGCCCATCAGCCTTTTGTCAAAATCCTGCTCACCCTGGATTCACTTATTCCCCCAAACAACTCTCCAATCTGTTTTAATGTAAGGGAAGAATTCCTTCTTATTTGTCTTATCAACTCATTACGAAAATCAATGTGGTTTTTCAAATCTTCGCAAAGTATTTCTTTACTTTCCGTAGCTTCTCTTATTTTTAACCGGGCCTGCTCCAGAGAACAGATATAGTCACTATTATAACCATCATCCGAAATTGATTCTTCAACGTCCATGATATTTACTTGCTTACCCTCTTCTTTGTATACATAATCAATATATTCTTGAACCGCTTTTACCTGGTTGTTTGAAAAGATGCATAAAATCCTGCCTTTATCAATAAGCGCGTTTTTGTCATTTAGCCTGCTGGTATAAATATTATAACTGCTCCAACGGTATTCGGGCGGCTCTTTCACGATCCCGGCTCTGACCGGATTGTTATGTATGTACCTGCTCACCTCAAGCAGATACCCGTCATTATCTACCAACTCGCTCCTGAACCTGTCCTGGAACAGGTGCCCGCACCTCCTGTAGGTCCGGTTGAAATAATATGCATAGCTTATGTTTATACTTTTAACTAACCTGGATATGTCGTTTCCGTTATCGTCTATCAAAAGGTGCACGTGATTATCCATCAGGCAGTATGCATAAAGCAGAAAGTTATACTTTTTCTTTGTCCTTTCAATTGTTTCAACAAAGCTTAACCTGTCATCGTCGGAAAAAAACAGGTTTTTTCTCTCGTTTCCCCTCTGGATTATGTGGTAAACTGAAAACTCTCCTTTGATCCTTGCTTGCCTTGGCATTTTTTTCACCTCACCTTTATATTACCACATTTTGCCTGGCAAGACAAGAACCGTCCCCACTTGCTGCTTCCATTTCTCCTGATGCGTTTAACGGCAGACTGATGGTAAACTTTGTGCCCTTGCCCATCTCCGAATCAACATATATACTTCCCTTATGTTTATTTACAATAATGTCATGAGCAATGGCAAGTCCTTGCCCCGTACCTTTACCGACCTCCTTTGTTGTAAAGAAGAGATCAAAAATCTTAAGGCAGATTCCGGAATCCCTGCTCCGGTATCGCTTATGATAATCTGCAGATATTTTTCTTGTATCTGTGTTGTTATCAATATTTCACCTTTTTGTGAAGTTCCTTCCTCTACTTCCTCACTTATAGCCTGGGCAGCATTCACAATCATATTTAAAACTACCTGGTTAATCTGATCGATATCGCAGTAAATCAAAGGCAATCTCTGATCAAGGTCTGTTTTCAAATCCGCTACGTATTTCCACTCATTTTTTGAGATGATCACCGTATTATCAATGGCCTTGTTGATATCCGCTAAAGCTTTTTCTTTTTTACCCGGGTGGGAGAATTCTTTCATTGCCAGCACCAGTTTACTCACCCGCTCTATTCCTTCCAGTGTCTGCTCTATGGCTTTTGGAACCTCCTCAATCAGATAATCTACATCATACTCATCCTCAAGGTCTTTTAATCTGTCCATGGCGGCGAAAGTCCGTTCCTTTTCCATAGCTTTAACGGATTTTTTAAAGCTCTCTACATAATCCAGCATGGATTTGAAAGAATCCTCCATGAATTTGGTGTTGTCGCCAATATACTGCATCGGGGTATTTATCTCATGCGCTATCCCGGCAGCCAGTTGCCCTATGGACTCCATCTTTTGAGAAAGGGCCGCCTGTTCCTCCATTTTCCTTTGTTCGGTAATATCTCTGAATACTATTACATATCCAATAATGAACGTCTATAAAAGAATCCCCGGAATTTATAAAAACAATATCCTGAGAATTTTCGAAATAGGAACGGTATTTAGCCTCACTTTTTCTGAGCGCATTTTCCGATTGTTTGCGCTCAATCGCTCCGCTGATTATTTGCACAATAGTATTTAGCAGGGTAACATCCTCTACAGGCCATTTCCGATGGTATCTGCACTCATGAAAAACTATCAAACCGTAAAACTTTTTCCCGGTATAAACCGGTAAAATGAGAGCAGATTCTAGATCAAGGAACCCGAGTATTTTTTTCTCCCCTGCACCGGGAATATCTTTAATATCTTTATAATTTATTATCTTGTTGTCTTTAATCATCTGCATTAGCCAGGGAATCTCTACAAGCAACGCTTGCACATCTGTTAAGTTTGGAAACCATATCCGGTGATGCCCAAAAAAAAGTATTTATAAATAATTCCGTCTTATGGATATATTCATAAATATATATCTCGCTTACGTCTAAAAATTTCCCCATAATCTCCAGGCATTTTTCCTGGAATTCATTGATATTTTCCACCATCACACCAAGCAGTGATATCTCGGATGTCATCTTCTCATAGGCCAGTCTCTTTGTTAAAACTTCTTCCGTTAATTTTCGCTCCGTGATATCTTCAACCATTCCTGTGGCAAAAAGCGGTCTTCCCTAACCATCCAGGATCGGAGAAACATTGAGCCGGCCCCATACAAAGCTCCCATCTTTACGTATATAGCGTTTTTCAATCTGAAAATGTTCGTTCCCCGCTGAGTACTTCTTGATAAAGATTCCTCTCATAGTCAATGTACTCCGCATGAGTAAAATCAAAAACAGTCATTCTGTCAAGTTCTTCACCGCTGTAACCCAGCATCTCCTGAAAAGTCGTATTGCTTTTGAAAACACGCCCGCTATCATCCGAAAGCAATATGCCAATAGCTGCCCCCTCAAAAGTGGCCCTGAACAACTCCTCGCTTTTCCGCAGGGCCTCCTCGGCCTTTTTACGGTTAGTTATATCAACTTTAAACCCTACAATTCGTCATTATATATTTAATTCCTGTAAATTTCTTCTTAAACCTGGTTCCCTGGTCAGCATTGTATTAGGGCCATTAGCCGCCATGGAGGCAAGCGGGGACGGTTCTTGGAGGCAAGCGAGGCAAGCGGGGACGGTTCTTGCTTGCCCATCAGCCTTTTGTCAAAATCCTGCTCGCCATGGATTCACTTATACCCCCAAACAACTCTCCAATCTGTTTGAAAACTCTCCTTTGATCCTTGCTTGCCATGGCATTTTTTTACCTCACCTTTATATTGCCACATTTTGCCTATGGCAAGACAAGAACCGTCCCTATTTGCCTACTATTTGCCTAACTGGATAAGATGGCTGTGATTATGGTAAACTTGAGTTAAACGTCCTCCCTGAACTTTGCGTTGGACATGACACCCTGTTTACAAAGCATTCCGTTGCTCCAATCACTCCTGGCAGTAAAAGACCGGGTAACAGGACACAACCCGCTGGCTGCGGTTTGCGCGACACACTATTTCCAGTCAAAACTTAAGACAACTTAAAACAGGCCGAAAGATTTAATTACGTTAAAAATATTAAAAAAAGGAGAATGAAAAATGGCGAAAGTATGCGTGCATTTAGCAACTGGATTTGAAGAATTGGAAGCAATTACCATGTTGGATGTTTTAAGAAGGGCGGATATCGCGGTGCTTATGGTTTCTATGACAAAAGAAATGAATGTAACAAGTGTCCACGGGCTTACGGTTTTAGCGGATATATTATTTGAAGATGTTGATTATGAAAATGTTGATATGATTGTGTTGCCGGGAGGCATGCCGGGAAGCACCAATTTGGCGGCTCACGAAGGATTGAAACAAAGGATTAGTCAATTTGCAAACCAAGGTAAGTATTTGGCGGCTATTTGCGCGGCTCCTATTGTATATGGACAAATGGGATTGTTGAAAGGAAAAGCTGCTATATGCTATCCCGGATTTGAAAAAAATTTAGATGGAGCGGAAATCGCAACAGAAAGGGTTGTACAGACACAAAACTTTATTACTTCCAAAGGACCGGGTACTTCCCTGGAGTTCAGTTTTAAATTAGTGGAAATTTTAAAAGATAAAGATACAGCAGAAAAGATTAGGACAGCAATGCTGGCCTAATCACCAGAAAATTGGCGACACCGAGAACCGTCCTCCTTGTCGCCTTTACTTGTGGTACGGTTCACCCTTAATAATCTTAAACGCCCTGTAAATCTGCTCCAAAAGAATAACCCTCATAAGTTGGTGGGGGAAAGTGAGTTGAGAGAAAGACAGGCGGTAGTCGGCCCGGGCAATTATTTCCCGAGACAGTCCCAGGGAGCCGCCGATGAGAAAGGTAACATCACTTTTGCCCTGCAGGGCCAAGGAGTCCAGCATGCTGGCCAGTTCCTCGGAGGATAGCTGTCTGCCCTCCCTGTCCAGGGCTATGGTGTATGTTCCTTGTTTAATATGCTTTTGCAGCCGCTGGGTTTCTTTTTCCTTTACCTCTTCCTCCCGGGCAGGGGAAATTCGCTCGGCATAGCCCTCGTCAACAACTTCCGTTATGACAACCTTTGCATAGGACTTTAGCCGCTTCATATATTCCTGCTGGGCCTCTGCCAGATATCTTTCCTTGAGGCGGCCCACCGCCAGTATTGATATGTGCAAATTCAAACCTCCGATTACAGATGTAGTTTTATTTTCCATAAACACCATGCCAAATACCCCCTGCGCCAGCCAACTAGGGGGTATTTTTAAATCATTCATTTGCCTATTATTCTATAAACGATACAAAAAGATCACTCGACAACTTCCTAAACCCTGCCAATATCCCATTATCCAGACTGACCTTCATGCCACCATAATGAACGGCGCTATTGGTAAGGATGTCTTTTATCACTCTCTAGTTAGCTGCCCGATATGCTGATGCTGTCTTTCTTGCGACAAGAGAACCGTCCCCTTGTCGCAAAATCAAACGCTTGTTATGTCTGCTCCCAGTTCCCTCAGTTTGTCTTCAAAATCGTGGTAGCCCCGGTATATGTAATCCGGGTGGTATATCTCCGTCCTGCCGTTGGCCATCAGGGCCGCCACCACCAGCGCAGCTCCTGCCCGCAGGTCCGTGGCCTTGACCTGGGTACCCTGCAGGGCTTCCACCCCTTCAATGACCGCCAGCCTACCTTCAACCTTGATGTTGGCTCCCATTCTCTTCAGCTCGTCGGCCACCTGGAATCTGTTCTCAAAAATATTTTCTATAATAATGCTGGTGCCGGCAACGGTGGATAACATGCCCATCATCTGGGACTGCAAATCAGTGGGAAAGCCGGGATAAGGCATGGTTTTTATATCGATGGGTGTAAGCGGTTTGTCGGCAATTACCCTGATGCTGTCCTCGCCTTCGATTATTTCTACATTGGCTTCCCGCAGCTTGGCGCTGACGGGCTCCAGGTGGGTACTGATGACGTTTTCCAGGGTTATGTCTCCCCCGGTGGCCGCAGCTGCTACCATAAAGGTGCCTGCCTCGATCCGGTCAGGGATTACGCAGTACCTGGAGCAGCCGGAGAGCCGCTCGACACCCTGTATTTTAATCACGTCGGTACCCGCTCCACGTACCTTAGCACCCATGCAATTGAGAAAATTGGCCAGATCCACTATCTCGGGTTCTTTGGCCACATTCTCGATAATAGTTTGCCCCTCAGCCAGGCAGGCGGCTATCATGAGGTTCTCGGTGGCCCCCACGCTGGGAAAATCCAGATAAATCCTGGAGCCCTTTAGCCTGCCGGCCTCCGCCAGGATACAGCCGCGCTCCAGTCTTAGCTGCGCACCCAGTCCGGTCAATCCCTTAAAATGGAGATCCATCGGCCTGGTGCCGATATTACACCCACCGGGCAAGGCTACCTTGGCGCTGCCGTAGCGGGCCAGCATGGGGCCCAGCAACAGATTTGACGCCCGAAGCTTTTTCACCATGCTATAGGGCGGGTGGGAGGTAATCTTCTCCGGGGGATTTATCTTTATGGTTTCACTCTCCTGCCAGGTCACCTTGGCCCCCAGTGAAGATATGATGTCCAACATCACCATAACATCATTTATCTCGGGAACCTTTTCCAGCACCACCTCTCCGTCGGCCATGACAGCCGCACAGATCAGGGCCAGGGCAGAGTTCTTGGCACCGCCTATTTTTATTTTCCCTTTTAAAACGGACTTGCCGTTTATAATTATCTTTTCCCTCGTCACCACATCTGTGTTCATTACTCGGCATTTTCCTGCCTTTCCTGGTATAATCAAAAACCCCGACTTAAAGGGTACTGTAATTCTGTCCTACACCAAACATATAAAAAGGCATGCTAGTGAAAGGGGACACACCTCTCTTACAAAGGAAAGGGGACACACCTCTCTTTAGAGCTTATCTCTGGAGGTCAGAGGAATGTCCCCTAATTGGAATGGCTCTGGGGTCGGAGGAATGTCCCCAACTAGTATTACTACGGCAAAATAAAACAATTAATTTCATAAAAGTACATTACTTTTAAAAATCACATTACATGGGTAAGTTCTACCCTGCTTTATAAATTCCTGCCTAGTCCGTGCAAAACCGTTTAAATATTAAGTCCCACGGGTTAAAACGACAAACAATTGTTACTTTTGTCTCAGCGAAAATGAGCCTGCGATACTATTATTATTTTTGCCTTCCCGAATGGTTTTCGACATTTTTCAGCCACCCATGCCAGCTTTGTTCAAATTGTTCTAAATTTACATTAAGGATGTCCTGCATAACCCTGCTGATGGGCCTGCCCTGGCCCAAATCCTTAATCATCCTGTCAAGGGCGCCCTCGCCGTACACCGCCACTATATATTCCACTGCGGATAAGGACTGGTAATAGGCTACTGACTGGTTCTTCATGCTGTCAAAATCCCCGTCCAGCCTGGCCAGAGGGTATAAATCGGAGATTGCCGGCAGCGGAGTGTCAAACCTGAAACCGGTAAGGCGGTAGTCTTCGTACTGGGCCAGACCTTCGGTCAGCCAGCGGGGGCAGTTTCCTCTGGTGGCGTAGTCCACCGCCAGGTGAGTCAATTCATGGGCCATGGGTCCGGAACTGATGAAGGTCTCCCGCATCCCAGCGGACTCCCTGTCCATCACCCAGGCGGCAGGGGAAAGCACCCTGATGGCCCCGGCCCAGTATACCCCCATGGTGCTTTCGCTGGCACTCCAGCCAAAACTGGCGTTCAGTTCCGACCCTGTCGGGTAAATTATCACCGGTATTTTGTGATGAGCGGTAAAATTGAATCTGCCGGCCACCGGAGTATAAAAATGTTCGGCGGTATCCAGCACCAGCCGTACATATTTGCTGTCCTCCGGCTGGTATCGTACCACAAAATGCTCGCTTTCCCGGCTGTTCATGTCGTAGGTGCGCAGGAGAAGCCCTGCCCGGGACACCTCCCGGAAAGCGGCATAAGCCTGACCCCGGATCAGTCCAGGCAGACAAAAAACCAACATGGCGAAAACCGCAGCCAGCAGGGAAACCACTTTAGCCGTCATAAGCAGTACGCGAGAATTTCCTTGGGACAGTCCGGAGGAACTGCTGGCCGCTGGCAGCATATGATCACATCCTGTCTAACCGATTAATTGACGGTTTAATTATCCCATCCCTTCGCGGCCTTTCCTACAGGTAAATATTAGAACCAAAAAAAGGCCTTCGGCCCTATCTTAATTTAAAAAGGGGCTGCCGCCCCTCGGGACTATCAGTCCCTCACCCCGCTCTAAGGAAAGGGGACACACCTCTAAAAAGGTCAGGGGACACACCTCCATTTGGAGCCGACTATAGGGCCGGAGGAATGTCCCCAACTTATGCCTGTCTCTGGGGTCGGAGGAATGTCCCCAACTTGTGTAAGGGGGACTCCCCCTTACCATCCCCTCAGGGAATTATCCACTTGGACAATTCCCTATCTCTTAAAAAAACCGTCCCCTTGTCTGCCCAACATTATTTGTTTTTATCCAGCTGTGCCTGCCACTCATCCACCATTTGCTTGGCTTTTACCACGTCCGTGCCGGTCTTTGCCGATTCTATATATTCTTTTAATTCCTGAATGCCGCCAATATAGTCGTTTTTTCCGTAGGCCAGAACCTGTCCCAGGTAGTAATGGGCCTCCTTGTTTGACGGATTGTTTTTAATTTCATACTGGAGGCTGGCCACAGCCCGGTCATTGTTGCCCATCAAAAAATAGGTCAGGGCCAGGTTCATCCTGGAGCTGCTGTCATCCGGCTTAATAGATAGTACCTTTTCATAGGTCTGGACCGATTTTTCCTGGTTGCCCTCCTGCAGATAGGCCGCCGCCAGCTTGGCCAGCAACTCCGGGTCCTTGGGGTTTTCCTGCACCTTCTTCTCCAAATCGGCAGTAGTTTGTTGCTGCTCCGGCTGCTCCGTCTGACCGGGTGCCTGGGCCTGTCCGTCGGTAAATAAATTGTTGAAAGGCAGCGCCAGAGAAGAAGCCAGGAGGCCGACAGACAACACTGCCACCACTGCGCCGAACAGGATCCTCTGATGCAGCTTCCTCCTGTCCCTGCGACTCATTTGCTTATATTTCATACGATACCACTCTCCTTTAACCAGCAGTGAATCATCACCTGAAATATTATATCACCAGATAATATCTTAGTTAAACATTTTCGCCTGGAACTTTTCGACCGCAATAAACAAAAACCGCCGGCACAGTCGAAATCCAACTCAAACCGACGATTATATAACCGGCTACTATTCAGGTATTCAGAATTCAGTAGTCAGAATTCAGAATTCCCCGAGAATATGCTTCCAGCAATTTACTAACCTCTTGCAAGAGAAGTTTTATTTCGAAACATCACCGTATCTTCAAGTGTTTTCGCCGGTTCTCTTATTCTGACTCCTGACTCCTGACTCCTAAGCTATAAGCTGAGTCAATTGATTAAGAAAATACCTTTCCTCCCGCAGCATGTGATCGGCCATCAGAAGACTGCCCGTATTTTCAACAGTACAGCTCTCCAGCCTTCTTGCCATTGCATTTAACAGAGCTATATGCGATTCTACTGACTGGCGGGCTTCAGGAATCATTTCATACAGGCTGGGAAAATCAGTGGCAAGTTTTTCATACATCTGTGTTTTTAATATTGTTTTCAAGAACATAAGGTTAAAGTTCCATTCGTAATTCTGCAGTTCCTGCAACAATTTGTGCTCATCCGGATCAAGTACCCGGTACAGCATGGCCGAATGGGTGGCCGCATCGGGTATCCACAGTCTCATTAAGTGCAGCAAACGAGCCGCGCGGTCCTGCGGCAGTGGCGGTAGTTCCCCCAAAATCCTTAAAAATTCCAGAGCTTCGTTAATCATCACATTTAGGTCCGATGGATTCAAATGGATAACCACCTGGCAATGTAAGCATCGTGCCAGTAGGTCGGTTTTAAACATTATTAACTCCCTGGTAGCCCTGGCAGCATCTCCGGCAGCAGCCCCACCGGGATTCTTCATTAAGTTTTCAAATACGTAGCGCAGGCTTTCAGCCCGCCGGGCGGCTTCCTTCTCTGACGGGCCAAGGCTGTCATATATAAAGATAGTATGGTCCCTTAGAATCCCCAGCCAGAAATTAATGTCGACAACATCCAGCGCCATTTTCTCACCCCACTTTTCAACATATTATTCAGTAGTGGGAGCGGTGGTTCCATAATATTCCGGTAGTCAAACTTAACCAGATGAAAACAAATTGTATCATTTGCAAAAAAGAATAGACCCGCATCGGGTCTATTCTTTAATTATGGCCGGAGCCTATAAATATCTGGTGGGGTTTCTGTGCTGACCGTTGACAATAAGTTCAAAGTGAAGGTGCGGCCCGGTAGATCTTCCGGTGCTGCCAACCCTGCCGATGAGCTGTCCCCTATCCACCTTCTGACCTGTACTGACTGATATCCTGGAAAGATGCCCGTAGCGGGTTATCACGCCATCGCCGTGGGAAATATCCACGCATTTACCGTATCCCCCATACCAGCCGGCTCTTACCACTGTACCCGAGGCGGAGGCGGCCACCGGGTTGCCAGTGGAACCACTGATATCAACTCCCTCATGCATACGCCCGCCCCTCATACCGAAGGGCGAGATCACCGAGCCCACGGTGGGCCAGGCCAGCCTGCCTGATGCCCCGGAACGGGAGGCCAGCAGCATCCTGGAACCCTTGGCAACAATCTTGGTCTGGGGTTGTTCCAACACATCCTCGCTTAACACCTTGCGTTCAACCACAACCCCGTTCCGCCTGGTAAGCTGATAGGTAACGGATTTCTTGCCCGGCTTGCCCTGCTGCAATACTTTCACGTCACCAAAGTATATTTTGTTGTCTTTCTTTTCCTCGACATCAAAGGCCACCTGCTCCAGGGATGTTTGCCTGGATACCGCCAGCACATTGATGATGGGTTTAACTGCAGTGAGGTTAAGTTTCTGACCAATGCTGATCCTGTCTGGATTCATGTCCGGGTTGGCCGCAATCAGCTCTTCCGTAGACATACCAGCCAGAGACGCTATATCCCAGAGGGTGTCCCCATCTTTTACCCGGTAAGTTTCGACTTCCTTGGTGCCTTTTCTGATTTTATCCAAAGCCTCGTCAAGACGGGTTAATTCGCTGGAGTCAACCTTTACATCCTCGATCCTTACATCTTCGGCAAAGGCCACATCAGCGCCAGGAGTCCGGTAGGAGGCCTTCATCCTGTTCAGCAGGGACTGAGCCTCTTTCCTGTCTTCAAGTGCCAGCCTGATTTGTCCGTCCACCACCAGCGCAGCAGCATTGGTGCTAAAAAACAGCTTTTCTGCCAGGGCGGTCTTCAACTCAGCGCCATTTAAATATTTCGCATCGCCGGGGTAAGTCCTGGTATAGCGGAGATTTCCCGATACGGAAAGCTTGCAGCCGGTAAGCCTGGATTTTTCGGCTACCAATTCCCTAACGGCTTTCCGGGCGCTAACCGGGTCGCTCACCAAAGCCACCGTTTTGCCGTTTACCTGAACGGCCCAAACCATGTAGCCACTGTCAATTACCCCGGTAATAAACATAATGAGTACCGTGTACAAAGCAATGGATATGATCATAGCTGGTGGCCTGGGGGTATTTATGTAATTAATCAGTTTTTGTTTTATGGTTCGACCATTTACACTAAATTTCCCTGTTGGCAATGAAGGCAAACACACCACCTCTGTTATGTAATTTTTTATCTATCAATAAAATTTGGAGAAAATGCCGAATCGGCTCATATTAGCAAGGTTATTATAACACAAGGCGGTTCTCCGGGAAAATGCCTGCCGACCCAAATATTCCCGTATTTCTCTTCATTTGTCCCGCAATCTCTCTATTACACCATATTTTAATAAACACTCTTTTATGTCACTACAAGTTGTCAGTTCCATCAAAAAAAATGGCTTCGCCCTGGCATCCGGCGATGCACCGGGTTGATTTTAATCATTACGATCCGCTGCGATTTTTAAATACAGGGCGCATTCCAGCCTTTTCTTCATCAGGGCGCAGCTTAATGGAGCGGGCTTAAATATGGAACCACTGTAGGCCCTGGCACTGGCATGGCAGCCACCACTGCAGTGAAATTTGGCCCAGCAATCTGCACAGCCCTCTTTGTTGTAAACATGGGCGCCAGCAAAAGTGGTGGCAAGTTCCCTGTTTTTTATGCCTGCATAGATATCCCCTAAAAGATACTCTTCCTGCCCAACAAATTGGTGGCAGGGGTAAAGGTTGCCTTCAGGATCCACCGCCAGGTATTCATTGCCCGCCCCGCAACCGGATAGCCTTTTGGGCAGGCAGGGCCCGCCTTCCAGGTCTATATTGAAATGAAAAAAATTAAACGGGTGGCCTGCTTTGGTACGTTCCAGCAAGGCTATCGTAAGACGCTCATATTCCTCAAAAAGGGCCGGTATTTGCTCCTTCGTGAGGGCATAATCCTCATCCGGGTCAGCCACCACCGGCTCAACAGAAATTTCTTTGATGCCCAGATCCGCCATATGCAGCACATCCCTGGAAAAATCGGTATTGTGCCTGGTATAAGTGCCCCGCACGTAATAATTGGTGTGTTTCCGGCTCTCCAGGAAGTCCATTATTTTATCGGCTATGATCTGGTAGGAACCCGCCCCCCCGGGGAATGGGCGCATGGCGTCATGCACTTCCGGCCTGCCGTCCAGGCTTAATACCACGCTCATGTTGTGATCATTTAAAAATTTACCCGTTTCAGCGTCCAGCAACAGTGCATTGGTGGTAAGGGTAAACTTTATCTCTTTTCCGCTTTCCGTGCCCCGTTTCCTGCCGTAGTCCACTAGTTCGTACAACACTTTTTTATTTAACAATGGCTCTCCGCCGAAAAAATCCACTTCCACATGGCGGCGGGAACCGGACGCATCGATCAAAAAATCCAGGGCTGCTTTGCCCACCCCAAGGGACATCAGCCCGGCAGTTCCCCCAAATTTACCCTGACCGGCAAAGCAATAGCGACAGGCCAGATTGCAGTCGTGGGCCAGATGCAGACAAAGAGCCTTGACAATCCTCCGGTTGGGAGGGGTATATGCCCCGTCCAGGGGGTCCGGGCTAAACAGCAGTCCTTCCCTTGCCAGCTCCTCAACCTCCGCCAGGGCTTCCTCCACCTCCCGGCGGGGATAGCGGGCGGCAAGCTTTTCCGTCAGCATGCCCTCGGGCAGTTTTTCATAATCCTCTAGTATATCCCAGGTCACCGGATCTACCCGGTGCACCGCTCCACTGTGCACATCCAGCACCACGCGGGTTTTGTTAATGATAAATTTATGCAGCATATTTTCACCTCAAATGAAAAACCCAATCCCTGGGGGATCAGGTTTACAGCAAAGCTATTTACTTTCCTTTATGCAGACCTGATTGCCCACTGTGCAGGATGTTTTGCAGGCCGATTGGCAAGATGTCTGGCACTCGCCACAGCCTCGTCCGCTCAAGGTTGACTTCAGGCTGCCTTTATTTACGGTATGTATATGTTTTCCCACATTATCCCTCCTTTATATTATCCACCAACCATTATATTAAAGGGGCCCAACCGGCGCAATATAATTTATGCGAATTGGATTAACAATATTAATGCTAAGTGTACAGACCCCCTGTCTTTTTGTCCAAAACAGTGTACACCCCCACAGGCAGGGTAAAGCCCTTCACCTCGGCCTCCCCGAGATATTTCAGTTCCCAGGGCAAATCCCCCGCTCCCTCCAGGGTGTGCACCGAGCGCTCGCTGATGATCACCAGGGTGCCGAAGGTTTTGGTCAGCCCTTCTACCCGGGAGGCCAGGTTGACATCCTCACCTATCACCGTGTAGTCCATCCGCTCCGGGCTGCCCACGTTGCCCACCAGCACGCTGCCGGTGTTTATGCCCACGCCAATTTTCAGGGGGGGCTCATTTTTCTCTGTCCAGGAGCGGTTTAATTCATCAATCACTTCCTGTATTTCTATCGCTGCCTGAATAGCCCTCTGCACGTGGTCCGGGAAAAACACCGGGGCGCCGAAGATGGCCATCAGCCCGTCACCCAGGTATTTGTCCAGCGTTCCGCCATAGCGGAAGATTACCCCGGTCATGGCGGTGAGATATTCATTAAGGCGGCTCACCACCTGCTCCGGCGCCTTATTCTCACTGTAGGCGGTAAAGCCGCGGATATCCACAAATATAATGGTCAGATCCCGGCGCTGGCCACCCAGGGAAACGCTGTCGGGATTGCTCATCAGTTCTTCCACCACCGCCGGGGACACGTAGCGGCTGAATGCAGCCCTGGTTTTCCGCCGGGCCATTTCCGCCGTCAAAAAGTCCGCCGCGGTGACCACCACATAAGTAAGCAGGATCAAGACCAGGGGCCCGGCAAAATAAATCCAAAGACGGTAGTGCCACCAGAGGCCAAAGGCCAGTCCACCGGCCAAGGCCACCACCAGAAGCGCCCCGACCAGGCCCCGCCAGGGTCCACGACCTCCCACCGCAGCGGCAGTCAACAATCCCGACAGGAGCAGAAAGGCCACATTGACCAGAGGAGGTACCGGCCTGTACCAGCGTTCATCCAGAAAGCTCTGTACTGCGGAGGCATGTATTTCCACCCCGGGAGTCGCCAGATTGCCGCTCAGGATAAGGTTTGAAGTAGTATAGGGAGTGGCTTCTTCGTCGTGGGAGGCGGCGTTTGTCACCCCCACCAATACAATTTTATCTTTAAACTCGCCCTCAGGGTATTTACCCCGGAGCACATCGGCATAACTGTATGTCTTAAAGGTTCCCTGAGGCCCCCAGAAATCAATCATGGCCCTGTTGATCCTGTCCACGGGAATTACCCTGTCCCCCACCCTCAACTGCCCCGGCTCGAGCTTCAAAGCGGTGGGGTCCGTACCTTCGGCCAGCATGGCAACCGCCAGGCTCAGGGTGGGAAAAGGAATCTCGAAGGTGTTCACGTCCACGGTGGTAATGCGCCGTACCACGCCATCTACATCTGTGGGCATGTTCGCAAACCCCAGGCCTGCCACCCCCTGCAACAATTCCGGCAGGGGGACGCGAAATACCTGCTTCACTTCCCCCTCCTGGCCCTGCTCAAAGGAAAACTGAGTGGCCAGCACCACCCGCCCGTGCCTGGCCAGTGCATCGGTAAAAAACTGATCATCGGCCTCTGCGGTGGGGGAGTCAAAGACCAGGTCGAAGCCCACCGCCCGGGACTCTTTGAGCTTTTCCAACAGCTGGGCGTGCATGGTCCGGGGCCAGGCCAGCGGCCCTAGCTCGTTGATGGAAGCCTCGTCCATGGCCACCACCACCACCCGGTCCCCCGGGTTATGCTCCCCGTTCAGCCTGAACCAGGCGTCGTAAAGGGACAACTCCGGACGGGTAAACAACCCCGCTAGCGCCATCAATTCAATTAGAGTAAAAAGAGCCAGAGGTATCAACCAGACAGTTTTTCCAAGAAAAAACCCCCTGGCTTTTCTCAGGGATACAGATAACGGATTCAACATGTTTATAACTCCCCCCGGATATGCGTCACGCTTTAATTATCCACCGTTTACTGCTACAAAATCATGCAAAATTACTCGATTATTTCTTAATTTATGTCAATATTTTCGTTAAGCATTTGAAAATTCCTTTCTGCCCAGGAAATATCTACCCTCAATTCCCTCCTTTTCCATTATGGCACTTTAGCATCAAGGAAGGCCTAGCCTAATGACTACGAAATATCTCCGTTTTTCCTGCCAGCGCTGGAACAGATTAATTTTTCTTACATATTTTATATTATAATTAATATTTACCATGACTTTTACCGGTTTAAAGACCTTTTTCATATAAAACGGGTTTTCCTAAAATGAATTCCGGAGGGGATAATATGTCCTTCTTTAATATATTGAATAAAGCTCTGCCCAACCTGCAGGTTTCCCACAATAATTCAGCAGGCAGTGGCTGGGCAAACCAGAGCTTTTTCTTCAGCGACGAAGAAAGCACCTACTGGTATATCGTTACCTACACCAACGAATACGCGTTTAAAAAAGTAAATTTTGACTGGCTTGAATCAAATGCCAGGCTGCTTATAAATTCTTCTAAAATTTTTGTTGCCTGGAACGATAAACACAGGATAACTTACTGGCTGGCAGTCCAGGGAAAGGCCGAACCGGGCAACATGAAACCCGGCTCGGTAAAGAAAGGAAACCAGATAAAAAAATTAAAACAGCAGAGCAATTAATAAAATAATTTGCCGTAACGAAAACCCAGGGCCAAAAACCCTGGGTTTTCGTCCAATTTGATATCCTGGCGCCGTGCGGAATCATTAACCAACCCAGTTGCTACAGGAAAATTTTAACCGTACTGGAACCAGCTGTGCACGAGCTTTGGGTCTGTGCAGTAAGGCAGGTGGGCGGACAAGAAATCGGCGCCATAGTGGTCGGAGGACAACAAGTAGTCGGCGCCATGGTGGTCGGAGGACAAGTTGGTGGACAAGTGGTCGGAGCTTGGGTGGTTGGCGGACAGGTCGTCGGACATTGGGTGGTCGGGCAGATAACTGATACGCCGCGCATCACTGTTATCAAGACCAGTATAACACACTTAACTATCAGTACAGGTTCAGTTATAGCGGTAAAGGTATTGGTACTAAATACTATACAAATGGCCGAACCCTCATCACCGGCAACCTGCTCGGTAATTGTGTCGCTGGGTAACACGCTTACGGCCACCACCTCATCCTGGAAAGTAAGCGCGACATTCAGGCAGGTAAGGACCATGCCGGTATCCAGATTCCTGATCAGAATAGCTCCGTTAACCCAGCCGCAGTTGATAATCTTACCCGTAAGCAGGGTAGGGCTGAAAACTGCTCTGTTAACCACGCAGCAAAATTCAAAGTCAATCGGAACAACAACCCCTCCAACCACTGCGGTTACCTCACCGGTAACCGGATTTACAGTGATGCCCAGGCCGGTTACATCATTTATCGCCGCGATGGTAATCCGCGCCTCCGCCAACTTCTGCACACACTGCTCAAAAACAACGAGGTCGGTACTATTTGCCATTACATGTCACTCCTTACAATAATTTGGGGGCATTCCTTCTTGAAATTGTTCAAGAAATAAGGGCTTTAGCCAACACAAGAAGATGTGTCCCCCTTCCTTAATTTGGAATAGAATGCCGGTAGCCGACTAAAATCATTAACCTATTTGTGTATAATATGTAAAGTGCACCATTATTGTTAATGTCGCGCCGGAAAATGAAAATATTATAATTACAGATAAACTGAGGCAGCAATAAAAAAGGTAGAAACAAACCCAAATAAAAACCCCTTGCTCTGCAAGGGGTTAAAACTATTAACTTGTATACATTTTAAGCCAGCGGGTTCGTGATGGTTGGCGGTTGAACCTCGGCTAAAGTGGGGGGGAGAATGGGAGCAGCCAGGAAACCACCAATTTCAATGTCATAAATTAGTCCGGCGGTGTTGGTAAACTGGGTGCCGCCGGTCTGGGCGTAATTAACCGTCTTGACCTCGAACTCAAGATTAAAGCCGGTTGCTCCAATTGCCAGGGGCATTTCCACAGTGAAGTTGTAGATCTTCTGCCAGTTAAAGGGTGGTCCCGGATCGGCAAAATTCTGGGCCGTAATGCCATCGTTGAAATTAAAGATTACAGGCGCTCCAACAGGAGTCGGGGTGACGGTCATTCTGGCCTGGAAAGCATTATCCGTGGCTATTTTCACGCTAATGGTGTTGGTAATGGCTACTGCCAATATTGGAACAACAATATTTACCTCCCGGGCGAAGAAAATCGTTTCCCCGGTGGCCACCAGGGCTGGATTAACTGCATTGAGGTACCAGAGATACTGAGCAACGCCCAGGTCCCCGGCGCTTACTGAAGACACATCGGCTATCTGCGGCCAGAAGGGAAATTGAATTCCCACCGGCACCGCGACATTAGCCGCCAAGTATGGCGGCGCACCCAGCCGGAAAAAGGTATTGCCCGGAACACTCGCTAATCTTACAATGGGCATACTATAATCCTCCTTCGTATACTTTTTAACACGAAACCCTGGGGCAGCAAATGCGCAAAAGACTGTATTGACAGGATCTCATAAGCAACATTAGCCTTCCTTAATGTATGGTATGCACATATTTGCTTTTTTGTTAATTTTTTTAATCATATTTTTTGATGGGAAACAAAAACCCCTCTGTTGCACTGCATCAGAGAGGTTTTTTCTGTCCATCTTTTGTTTAATTTGGAGCGGGTGAAGGGGATCGAACCCTCAACCCTCAGCTTGGGAAGCTGATGCTCTACCATTGAGCTACACCCGCCCGGTAAATGAAATTATAACTCATTCCATTTATAAAAGTCAACTGAGAACCCCTGCCATGCTTTTCCCCTGACATTTCACTAAAATGCCGTACCCCATTTGCTTTCAAACAGCCCGGCATTCTTTGCCTGCACGGCGCTCCGGGAGATATTGTTGCCCTTAAAGGAGCACCCGCCGTAGTGGTGAATAAACACATCTCCCGCAACATACAGGCTGTACCCGGCTGCGGTGACACGCACAGAATAGTCCACATCTTCCCAGGAACCGGTCTGGAACCTTTCATCCAGCGGTCCCACCCGGTCAAACACCGACTTTTTGCCCAGGAGGCAAAAACCGGATAGCCAGTAGCTCTCGTGCCGGCGCCGCCTGGAGGGGTCAGAGACATTAAAGCTGCGGGCAAACCTGATCATTTCATGCATATTGTTATATTTTACTTCCACCTGGTTGCCCGACCCCACATGGTTGGAACAGGGTCCCACCAGCCCGATGTCTTCCCGGCTGTACAGGCAGCCCAGCATATTTGCCAGCCAGTTTGGGGTCACCACTGTGTCGTTGTTCAATAAAAGAATGTTCTCGCCCACCGCAACTGCCAGTCCCTGATTGCATCCTGCGGCAAAGCCACGGTTGGTTGAATTCAGTACGACCCTGGCCCCCTGCAGGGATGTTAAAAATTGCAGGGTGCCGTCCCGGGAGCCGTTGTCAACCAGCACCAGTTCATAAGGAACCTCAGTATAAATCCTGATGCTTTCTATACACTGCCTGGTGTACTGTATTCCGTTCAAGGTAAGGATGATTATTGAAGTCAGTGCGTACACATTTTTCCCACCCGATCATTTTTACTAATCTATGTGCTGCGGAATAATTTTGACACTTATTGAAGTCAAAAAAGGCCGCTGCAACCAGTGGATAACCTATGGCACCATGATCAGGGCTTGAAACATATAATGCCTTAACTGCAACTCATCCAACCAGCACTTTTCCTTGTACTCAGCATACTTGAAACAATGTTTTGCCTGATATGGAGTGATTTTTACGAGGGTAACAATAATCGGGGCAGGCTACGTAGGTTTGACCACTGCGGCAGCCCTGGCGTATACAGGCCATACGGTCAGTTGCATCGACAGGAACCCTGAAGTTTTATACAGCCTTTCCTGTGGACGTGCTCCATTTCATGAACCCGGGCTGAAGGAACTCCTGGCAGACGGACTGCTTTTATCCTTCGGCGGCTGGGAAATTTTTGATCCACTGGCAGACGCCATATTCATTGCCGTGGCAACTCCCGGCAATCCCGGTGGTGATGCTAACCTCAGTTATGTGGAAACCGTTGCGGAAGAAATCGGTAGACGCATTGACAAAAGAGCAAATACCGTTGTGGTTGTCAAATCCACCGTTCCTCCCGGAACAGCCCGCCGGGTTGAGGCGATTATTTCAGCAACTCTGGAAACCCGGGGCATAAGCACAAATCTGTCAATTGCATCAAACCCGGAATTTCTCAGGGAAGGTACCGCCCTCTACGATATGTTTTACCCGGACCGGATCGTTGTGGGCGCCAACAACGAACTTGCAGTAGACACTTTGCGCCAGATGTTCACTTCAATACTGGAGCAGACTTTTAAGCCGCCGGCACCAGTACCCCGCCCACAGAACTACAAATTGCCTGTATTCTTTACCACCACGCCTGACAGTGCGGAATTGATTAAATATGCTGCAAACGCTTTTTTGGCTATGAAAATATCCTTTATTAACGAATTCGCAGGGCTTGCGGAGCACGTGGGAGCCGACATCACAGAAGTAGCCAGAGGCATCGGCCTTGACGAACGGATCGGCAGGTGCTATTTAATGGCCGGGGCTGGCTGGGGCGGCAGCTGTTTCGGTAAGGACATAAGCGCCATACTGCATACGGCCCGGCAATTCAATTATGATATGTATATGCTTGAAGCAACCGTTAAGGCGAACCTGCGCCAACAGGAATCCATAATTAAAAAACTGCAATCCGAGCTAAAGGTACTCAGGGGAACCACCATCGGAATCCTGGGTATATCCTTTAAGCCGGGCACCGATGATGTCCGCGAGGCCCCCTTTATTGCCATTGCCAGGCGTTTAATCGAACTGGGGGCCGTAGTGAAAGCATTTGACCCGGTGGCCATCCCCTCCTGCCGTAGGAATCACCCGGATTTGACGGTAATCTATGTTAACAATGCCGAGGAAGCGGCCAAAAACTGTGATGCTCTGGTACTGATAACAGAGTGGGATGTCTTTAGCCATCTGGACTACGAAAAACTGGGCAATAATATGAAGCAGAAGCTAATAATCGACGGACGCAATGCATTAAACCCAAAAACATTGATAAAAAACGGATTCAAGTATATGGGAGTTGGTTGCTGATACCGGAAACGGTATATATGCCCGCTACGCCACGGGACGGTTCCATCGTCTTCCCTTCGGCCCTTCGCTGCGCTTCGGGGACATGGGGACATTCCTCCGACCCCAAAGCCTGGCTCCAAAGGGAGGTGTGTCCCCGTACCTTATAACCGTCCCCATGGCTCCGCTAACCTTTAAATTACGCTGTAGTACTAACAGGTTCATATATTAACTGAAAAACAGTGGACCTATCATCATATAAATCCAGGCGGTGCTGTTTGCTGTTATGAGACAGACTCAGAGGAAAAGCAATCGGATTTTGTACTGAATGAGCCATGGGATTGATGGTAAAATAATATGCTTTGTTTTTTGAATCGGTAACGGGTTTAAATCCGACATGTAAAAATCTGTTGTCCAATAACATTGATAAATGTAAATTTACTGACCTAACAACGTTATTCCCTTCGGCTTCAGCCAGCAAAAACTGATATAAAGGCAGATTCCTCCGGCCGGCAGCGGACAGCAATACTTTCACTCCTGACAGGCCGGCCAGCGGCGACCTGAAATACTGCTTAATAAAAGCAGAGTCACCTGCCGGCCTGACATGCTTTATATCGGGAAGCAATCCGAATGAATGGATATAATAAGCACAGGATGCTTTTGCCCGTACATGAGGCCTTATAACAAAGTATTTGTTTTGACTGACATCTATATCCATTTCATCATGATTAAAACTATTTTTCCAGGCCACATAATTAAAACTCAATTGATCCCTCTTGCTGTATCTCTCAACATTTGACCACCAATCCTCCATTACTTTTATTAAATTTCCATCATTATGCCTTCTTATGATCACATTGCTTTGGATAAGCCCGCTTTTTTCCGGGTAGCCGCACTCCCTGTAGCGGCACATCTGCCGCCTGATGACGCAATGATCATCCTTGTTCAGATAAATGCAGGCCTGTGCTTCCTGATAAGCACAGCTCCTGCCAGGATGTTTTAAACAAGCCATTGGTGAATTTTTCAGGTTCACAGTTATAAATTCATTCATATTACCAATAATACTTATATTTCCATCCACCCAGACACTGTACTCGTACTCCGGGAAAAACAAATGCGGCAATATTTTATATTTCCTGGCTCTTCTCACATTATCGGCAGGGTGATCACCAATGGGCCTCAGGCTCCATATGCCGGTGTAAATACCGGCCCAGTCGGCATAGCAAATATAATCACACTCATTATTTATATAAAGCGGATCGAATAATTGATCGTAGCCATTGGTAACGGCAGTATATATTACAATTTTATTGCCTGCTCTCTCCATCACTGTTGATTTAATTCTATATAGGGCAGGTTATATTTCCATACTGTCATACAATTTAACTCCTCTAGTGCCCATCTTCTGGACACAATAATCAATTGTCTTATTATCTTCTATTGCTATAAATACCTCCAATTGACTATAAACAGCCTCATTGAAATTAATCTCTTCATTTTTATTAAGATGTTTATTAGCGTCATAATGAAACTGATCAACTGGCGATAACAGTGGGTGTATTTGCAAATCAGCACTGGAAATTACCTGGCTATCGCCATAGAAAACAAACCTTTTTAATTGTGATTGCAATTTTAAGCGATTTAATATCCTGAACATGTCAAAAGAAGTCATATTATACTTATGTCCATTCCAATCAGACCAATAAAATTTAAAGCCTTTAGTAAAGAGGTAAGTATCTGCATCAAAAAATGGTTGCTTAATATAAATAAAATCTCTTGCCAAATTTACAGCAGAGTTAATGCATTTTTCAGCCAGATCAAATCCTTGCAGGTGTTCCAGAAAATGAATCATCGTAATAAAACTAACAACCTTCGCGCATTCATTTATATTTAGTTTTGTTACATCGGCTAATATTGCATGATATCCCTTTGCCTTGGCTTTTTCGACCTTATTAGGATCAATATCTATTCCTATGCCTTTACTTGCAGCAAATTTCATGCAGGCATATTCTATCGACCCGCCATTACTACATCCAAAATCAATAAAATCATATTCTTTTAATATTTGGTCCTTCATAAAATGTCTATCCTTGTTAATTATTTTAATTTTCCACTCTCTTCTGACCTTATCTGGTTTTTTGCAATACAACAATAATATTTAAACCAATTTTTTGGGAATCTTGCACATCAAAATTACCAAGAGTGATTCTTAGCCATGCAATAAATTCCACAAATGATTCATAAGTCCACACATGTACATGTATTTCACCTTGATTATTAAATGCACTAACTATTGTTTCTTCATTCAAACAGCCATGGACATTCATTAAATAATCACTGTAATGTGCATACTCAATCCCTGTAACGTTTTCATCATAGTCAGAGATTAGATGGTCTAATGGGATAATTTGCCTATTTCTGTCAAAACATTCTCTTTTATCCGGCAAAACAACATAAACGATTCCCCCTGTTTTTGTAACTCTCAACCACTCTTCAATTGCGCGTCCTGGGTTAGGTAAATGCTCTAATACATGAGAACTACAAATAAAATCTACAGTTCCATCTTTAAACATGGGCAGCATATGCTTGCTTACATAGTCAACGTTAACAATGTTTTCTATTGGCACATTGTCATCACTTTTATATTTTTGTTTTAAATCTTCCGTTCTAAGGTAGTCGACGTATGTCATTTTAGTCTTTTCATTTATTGGGAAAGGCTTATGCAATGCACCAATCTCAATACCAATACCCTCTAAATTTTCCTCAATATATTTTCTGTAATCATTTCCTATTTTTAATGATTCTCTGATAAATGTGAAGTTAGTCATTCGACAGTAATCACTTCCTAATTTTAGTGATTTCCTGATAGACGCGAAGATAGTCATTTGCCCGGACTGCTAACGTATGCGACCCCAGAAGATCACGATATGCATTAACAGCAAGGTTATGTCGATATAAACGATCATCAATTAGACCTTTCATAGCCGCATACCATGCCTCAGCAGTATTGGGAACCAGTAAACCGTTAACACCATGCTTAACCACAGCACGGTATGGCTCAATATCCGTACATATAGACGCTATACCGAGAGCAGAATAATCCAAAAACTTGATATAACTCTTCTTGCGATTGAAATCGTCAACATCGAGTGGAATGATTCCAAAGTCCCAATTGCAGCGCTTTCGCAACCACTTTACAAAACCCTGATAGTCATCAGTTGCTGACTTTTCTTGGGGAAATATCTGTTTACCGAATAATTGCTTGCCATTGGGCAGGCCACCTACCATCTCAAATACAACTCTCCCCGGATACTCCGACACAATACCATCAGCAGCAGTTTCAACCAGGGCCAAATCATACATGTGTGTGAAAGTTCCCATATAGAGGATACGGAATTTATCTTCCCCAACTGTGAAAGCCTGAGATAATTCCGGCGGAGATTCATTGAGAGCCCAAACCTCTTCATCTAAAGCATTGGGCAAGCTGTAGACTCGTGGATTAAACTCTCTTAAAGTCTGTTGTAAAGGCGGTGACGATGTGATCACCGCATCCGCTTTATTAGCCAATAGCGCTAATGTTTCGAGCAATACAGGCGAAGGAGCATACCCAACCCTCAGGCGATAACCATGAACATCAAATAAGTCATCATCAACCTCCAAAACCAACTTAATGCTATCACGCTGACATCTCTCAATAATACTTTTAGCAAACCCGATATTGGAAATCATGTTGCGTTGAACCACTATTATATCGGCATCCGTATCCATCAGTTCATTTTGCAAACAAACCTTAAGCTCTAATTTTTCTCGAATCGATGGATGCGTTAATGGCTGGATGATACGAATATTGCCTGAGCCGGCAGGCTTACCATCACCTCTTCGTGCAACCAGCGCAGCAACCCGGAGTGGACCAGGCTCTGGCCTAGTGTATACTTTGGAAGTAATAGAACTACTGTGAAAGATGTGTGCTCGCCGGCTAATATTTTTTTCACGTTGGGTTGCTAAAACCTGGAGTATCGACATTGCAGCCCTATGAATGGAATAATTCGCAGCAGCGGCTAGCCCTTTTCTTTGGAGAGTACTACGTAACGCACTGCTAATTACCAGCTCTCTAACTGCATTATAAGTCGCTTCTTCATCGTGGGTATCTACTAGCAATGCGTTATGCCGGTGGACTGCATACTCATGCACGCCACCAGTAACCGGCAATACCACCGCGCAACCACATGCCATTGCTTCCACGCCAGTGCGACCGAATGCCTGGTAGTCGGAAAGATCAAGGAATATATCCGCCTGACGTAGAAGTTCAGCTACCTCTTCCCGTACCAATATGCCATGATTACAAAAAACGAGATCCCGGTCAAGGGTAACAAAACCCTTGTCATCGTTAGTGCAACCAAAAATTTCGATTTTGATATGGTCGCCGAACTCCCGGCTAAGGCGTTTTAAAACCCGCATCGTACGACCAGGGCCCCTGCGGGGAGTATTCGGCCTAATCATTGCCACCACCCTGATCGTATCCATAAGCCTACCGGAATGTAGATCAGGATAATAGATATCATGGTCTAAACTCGGGCACACCCTATAAACAGGAATACCATGCTTATCCTCGACCACCTTGACCAGCCAATCGGTCTTGGCGAAGAGGACACAATTTGGAATAAGCGTATAGGAGTTAAAGGCTTCCTGCCATTCTCCACCATTTTCTGCAAAGAAAAACGGCTCATAATCCTGCACGTAATAGGCAGGAAGGATGTGGGGATGACGATCCACTATCATGCTTATTAATTTACATGAATTGTAAATAGTAGCAACCACTACGTTGAAAGATTCCGCCACATCAATAAGTGATTCAGCCGTTGCAAATGGAATGAATAACTCATGACACTCTGAAATAGAATTGTAGTTACGGTAATACCCGTAAACATCTTCTTTTTTAATTGCGATCCGGGCATGGATACCCAGTCTGCGCATACCGCTGACTTCCTGAACAACTGAGTGGATCCCCCCCCCGGTACCGGGAACAGGAAGCAAGAATAGAATCCGCAAGTCAAAAAGAGTCGGGTTGACTTTACCTGACAAGGCTTGCAGACGCTTCCTAATGTTTCGGCGTATTCCATTAAGAATTAAATCATTCTTAATCTGAGCAACCAGCTTGTTTATTCGTTCTTTACCGTGTTTTCCAGCTAAAACACTATTTCCCTTAGTGGATAGCTGCAACCGCTGCTCATGACCAAAACTTTTGCTTTTAGCATGGAATACATACAAATGATCGGCTATGGCCATCTGTATCCCTTTATAAGAAGCCCGCAGGCAATAGTCATTTTCTTCACCATAGCCGTACGGAAAGGCTTCTTCATCAAGACGTCCAATGGTTTCAATTACATTCCTTTTAATGGCAAAACAAAAACCATTTATAAAAGGTACTCGCGGAAATTGCTTTTTGGATACTAATCCTACAATATTATCCATGTCTTCTACAGTGAAGCCATCGGGTAAGACATTTATTGCCCAATCACCGCTTTTATCAAAAAGCTCAGGAACGGATTGCCAGCTGGCAGCATTTGACAGGGGGCCGATAATGCCAATTCCAGGATCGCTCTCCCCACACTCTAAAATTTTATCCAGCCATTTTGGAGGAACAATAGTATCACTGTTTAGCAAGATTACATAATCTGCGGCAGAAGCACGCAAACCCTTGTTCGCAGCACAAGTATAGCCTTGCGCTAAACTATTTTCAAGAAGAACTATGTTTTCTTTAGTAGACGAAAATTGTTGCAAATAATTTGTTGTGGGCTCGTCAGAACCATCATTAACAATATATAAAGTAAATTTTCTCGAAGCGTTTTTTATTATTGACTCTAAACAAGCTCTAACGTCATCAAGGGCGTTATGAACACAAATAACAATGTCAACCATCAAAGATTCTGGTATTAGGCAAGTAGAAGCTGGTTGGGCAGAAGGTAAATTAGTATTTTTGTTATACAATTTATAATCATAATCAGCACATTTAATCCTACTTGTATCATTTTTATATCCTTTCTGCCAACCATGGAATTTTATTTGCTCAACCTTTCTCGCATATTTTTCCACATCTTGATTTCGCTGCCTTAGTACGCTATTAAGCACTGAAAGCTGTTGATCTTTTTCTGAAACCACCTTCTCAGCTCCCGATAAGCGCTGCTCTAGCTGTGCCACCTGAGCTTTCTGAACTCGCAAGGCTGTGGTAAATTGCCGTACCTCATCCTGAAGATGCTCAACCTCTTCTTTTTGTTTTGTCCGGGTTTCAGAAAGTGTCTTTTCTGTGTCCGCCAGCCGCTGCTCCAGTTCTGCAAACTGGCTTTCCTTAGCCTTTAATGTTTCGTAATTTTCTTTTCCTAGAATTACCGAATTAATTCGAAAACCTTCTAATAATTTAATATACTGTTCTAGAACCGGCGAAGGAATCAAATTATTAATAAAAGTATAAAGCTTTTTGTTTTGTTCATTGAGTTGGGCAGGACATATAATTCCAAGCCCATGAAGACCCGGGATTTTAATTAATTCTAAAGTATTATTGGATGTTTTAATAAAGTCTTCGACAGCGGTAAGAACACCATTTTGCAAGTTGCCCTCGTAAATGGCGTTAAATAACGAGGCATTAAGACCTCCCTTTTCCTGCAACTCTGGTGATCCAGGTCGTATCCCCTTTTGTTCGTATGGTTTTCTATAGGTCAGGGGAATGGTTTCAGGGTTATAATACATATCTCTCCTGGCATATGGCCAGCCTGTATCATGAAGCATTACCAGAGGAAAGGGTCGACCATTTTGCCTGCACCGTTGCTCAATGATTTTCAACTCGTTATAAACCGTATACCAGTTGTGATCCCCATCAATGAACACGACATCAAATTTTTCTATTTTCGGAAGGACGTGGAGGCTAACTGTTTTATAGAAAACCAGGGTATTGCCGTATTTCTCCTGCCATTCTTCCACGTCAAATTCCGGTTCCGGATCAATGGCATGGAGAACTCCCCCGCAACGGCTACAATATTCAACGATATTTCTGGTGTTTAAGCCCCTGAAACAACCTATTTCCACTATGGCGCCAGGCTTTATTATTTCCAGGACCGGTTCAATGATGGTGTCCCAAAAACGGTGCATTGCTATTGATCCTTTCTGCAGATATTTTATGCCTTGGGATAGATTGGGTTATTACCATCATATTAATCTGAAGGGAATTAAGTTCAGAACATTTGCCATTTGCATGAATATAATCGCTTTAAATAATAATAAAAAGCCGGTGCAAGTCACCGGCTTTTATATCAATAAATTGATGCGGATCTGATGTTATAGACTATGTGATGTATTTTAGAGTAATTTATCTGCCCACAAAAATTTCGGTAATCATCAAGCCGTATGGACCACCGTCCACCACCCCTACTCCCACGTAGTTATAACCGGAATTCAGTATATTCGCCCGGTGACCGGGACTGTTCATCAGGGAGGTATGTGCCCTTTCCACGGTTTGGTTGCCTGCTATGTTTTCGCCCATGGTCCTGTATTGCACCCCGTATTTGGCCAGCATCTGACTGGGTGTTCCATAAGTGGGCGATGTATGGCTGAAATAGTTTTTGTTGATCATATCCTGGGACTTCATTTGGGCCAGTTGCACCAGTTGCATGTCCACCTGCAGGGCGGGCAGTCCATTGGCCGCCCTGTCCCGGTTAATTAAATTCACCAAGGTCTGCTCGGCAGATGTCAGGCCCGCCGTGGGAGCAGGGGCTGGAGCGGGAGCCGGGGCAGGTGACGGGTCCGGTGTCGGCGCCGGGGTTGGTGTCGGCGCAGGAGCTGGAGCTGGAGCTGTGGGTATCCCGGGCAGGGTGATCCTCACCCTGTTGCTGCCGGTGGTTCCAGTGGAAGGAGAACTGGAGGACTGATCCACTATTTTGTAATCATAACCGCCGCTTCCATTAGGGATTAGCTTAATTATAGCGGCATCTGCGGGAGACAAATAAAATACAGAGGCGCAAAGGATACCTGCGGAAATACATGCTGCACTAAAAATTTTTTTCAGTCCATTAAACAAAGTGACAACCTCCCTATGCTGATAAAGTTTTTTGGGTCATTAAAGTAATTCAACAAATTACTTTAATATCCTGCCCTAACATTTTCACATAGGAAAGGTAAATTATGGTACCAGTAGTCAGGAGTCAGTAGTCAGAATTCAGAATATTTTTAGACGATAAACCGTTCTCTCATGCTGACTCCTAATTTCTGTTGTTTTTAGGGAAGCAAGGGGACGGTTCTCGTGCTTCCCTGCTGACTACTGACTACTGACTACTGACTACTGACTACTGACTACTGACATTTTACGTCTCTCCCCTGGGGGCAGGAAAAAAGTCTTCAGGGAATAAGGTTCTTTGGGGATCAGCAAATTTTTCGCAGGCTTCAACCCAGGAAGCCTGCAACGCCGGTGAATCCCTGTGCTCCTTGTTGCTTAATGAAGAAGGAATGTTTAGCTGGTGTTTGTCAGAACACCTGAGTACAATGTTGACGTTTACCGCAAACTGCAGCAACCCTCCCGCTATGGAAGGGTCAACCAGTATTTGGCAGCGGCTATCTACTTTCAAGTCGGGGAGTGCATCCTGCCTGGCCAGGGGAGTATAAATCACAACTTTCACATGAATGTCCGGGATATGGCCATCCAATTCAGATTTATCTCCGCCGGGTGAGGAAAGCCTTGCTTTAAAGGGAACCTGTAATCTGAATTCCACCATGGAGAATCCCGGAACACCAAGCAGCGGCTTGACCGACAGGTTCTCCGCGTCCCGTACGCCGTCGCTAAAATCCAGAGTCGAAACACTGCCGGATATGCCCTCGGGCAGGGGATGGGACACCAGTTGCACAAAGGTATCCGCGAAAATAGATTCATAGGTAAAAATAGTTTGTGACATCAGCTTCGCCTCTTCTTTTTGCTGCCGCTGATAAGTTGGGGACATTCCTTCGTGAATAAGTTGGGGACATTCCTTCGTGAAATTGTTAAGACGTTATGATTTTAAGATAACTCAAGAAGGTGTGTCCCCTGACCGCTGCCCCCCTTTCGTCAAACCCGTATTCCTGTGACTGACCACGGCCGGCCCTATTTCCGACCAGTCTCCCAGGTTTAACGTGACCGCCGCTTCTATTGCGCTGTTTCCCTTAATACGGCAGTGTCTTCCCACCAGACTTTCCTTGAGATAAACCATGCCGAAAACGCTGTCGTCCAGGATTATCGAGTTTTCCACCCTGACCTCTTCCAGGGTACAGTTTTTTCCGATGGAACAATACGGACCTATGTGGGAATTTTTCACCGTTACCCCTTCGCCTAACACCACCGGCCCCAGCACCACACTATCGTAAATGCTGCTCCCAAGTCCTGTTTCCACCCGTCCCTCCACATGGCTTTTATCGTCCACCCCGCCCTCAATACGCCTTGTGCACCGCTCATCCAGCAAAACACTGTTGGCCTCCAGCAGATCCTCCTTGCAACCGGTGTCGAACCACCATCCCTCTTGCACTCTGGCAGTAACATTCCCCCCTGTTTCCAGCAGACGCTGGATGGCGTCAGTTATTTCCAATTCACCCCTGGCAGAAGGAGTTATTTCCCGAATGGCCTTATGTATGTTTTCATTAAACAGGTAAACACCTACCAGGGCATAATTGCTGGCCGGGTCCCTGGGCTTTTCCACTAGCCGCAGGATATTAAAATGTTTATCCACAATCGCCACCCCAAAGCGCTCCGGCTCGCTCACAGGTTTAATTAAAACGCCGGCGTCACACCTACCGTCAGCAAATGTACCGAGCATCTCCTCAAAACCAGGCTTAACCAAATTATCGCCCAAAAACATCAGAAACGGGTGGTTACCCAGAAAATCCCCGGCTACCCATACGGCGTGGGCCAGCCCTGCCGGTTTATCTTGAAGAATATAAGTGATGTTAAAATGCCAGCGCCCACCGTCACCCAGGGACTTTTTTACCAATTCACCGGTGCGCGGGGAGATCACCACACCCACATCTTTAATGCCCAGCGAGGAGATTTGCTCCATTATATAAAAAATAGTCGGTTTATTTGCCACCGGAATAAGTTGTTTTGGAATGGTATGCGTAAGAGGGCGCATTCTTGTACCCTCTCCTCCCGATAATACCAGGGCCTTGAGCAATGGCTTCGCCTTCATCACATATCCCCCGATTACAGCATCTGTTAATCCAGGATATGAGAAAATAAAAAAAATGTTACGTGCCGGTTGTTGAATTGTTGAATTGCTCAAGAGTAATTCAACAATCAACAACCGGCACCAAAATCGGCACCAAAATCACAAAAACAATTATAGCTGAATATATTGCTTTAGGTAAAACTTGGCTAATGCTTTCAAGGGGGAGTTTTGTTGCCTGTAATTATACACCCGCCTTCTTTAAAGTTCAGATGGATGTTTCAAAGACCTCAACAGATGTTTAACCAGTTTGCCCAGCAGGGCTACCAGTCAATATTCTGCAGCCCGGGCGGCAAAAAGGAACCCTGTTCGGTAAAAAAACTGTCAGACAACTTGTACATCTGTACAAAATCAGATCCGCTGGCTATTCCCCACCAGGAGCCGCGCATATTGTGGATTAGCGCGCCTATTTTTGTCCGTCATATTGCGAGATACCATCCGCACCTGGTGGTATACGATGCTCTTGACGATCCCAGCGAAGAATTCGCCAGTTGGGCGCCTTATGTGGAAGAAGTCAGAAACAGAGCGGACGTTATTTTCGCCACTTCGCTGAAGATCTTCCAGGAGAACAGCAAAAGACACCCCGAAGTTCACCTCTGCCCCAACGGTGTGGATTATGAACACTTTGCCCCGGCTCAAAGCGGTGGACTCATCCGCCCCAGGAATCTTCCGCATAATGGCAGGCCCGTGATTGGTTACATTGGTGCTTTGGCAACATGGCTGGACTGGGATCTAATTGAATATATCACCGATCAGAACCCGGATTTTAATTTCGTTTTCGTCGGGCCTTTATACAATACCAGCCTACCGTTTCAGAAAAACAACATGATTGTTACCGGTTACAAAGAATACCGCTATCTGCCGAATTACCTGCAATGCTTCGATGTTTGCCTGATACCATTTAAAATCACTTCCATGACCTGCGGCTGCAACCCCATAAAAATGTATGAATATCTGAGTTCCGGTAAACCCGTGGTATCCACCCCCCTGCCGGAAGTAACAAATATAGAAGAAATATTAATAGGCGGCACTCCGGAAGAATTCAATAAACAGATTCACCATGCCCTGTACCAGGATACAGCGGAAAAACGCCAAAGACGTATTGACATTGCCCGTCAAAACTCCTGGCAAAGCAGGGCCCGGCTGGCCATTGAGGTTATGGAAAAAAACCTGAGGGTTAGGGGGTTCATGTAAATGATTAACGAAAACGACAGTATTACCGAAATCCTGAATAAATACCCGGCGACACAAAAAGTTTTTAGTTTTTACGGCTATAATTGCTATGGGTGAGGGAGTAAAAACCAAACGGTCGGGCAGTTCGCCCGCCAGAACAACTTACCGGTACAAAACCTGCTGGCAAAGATTAACAAGGCTATTCAGGAGCCTGATTTCAAACCCCGGATAAAAATCAAAATACCCCGCTACGCCATAAGAGGATTAAGGAAAGGGGACACACCTTCTTAGGTTATCTAAAATTCTAACGCCTTAACAGTTTCACAAAGGAATGTCCCCAACTCTAACATCTTCTAATGCTGGCCAAACTCCTTCTTTTTAATTAAAGTAGGAAGGAATGTCCCCAACTTATGTATACTTTTAACATTGATTCCGCCGGGGAATTGTTGGACATCATCCATGCACATTACCGGGCAAAACAACCCTTTTCCCTGGTGCGCATAGGAGACGGAGAAAATTTTATTCTGGCCCAGGAGTCTATCCATACAACACGGGAACTCATAGACATGTACAACGTTGTGGCGGATAACAGGTATTCCGGTATCGCCATCCCCAATCTTGAGGCCCGGGACCGGCTTCTGGACGCCGTCCGCCGGGCCACCGTGGTGGGTTTCCTGCACCAGACCGACTGTTACTGCTGGTACCCGATGACAGAGAAAATATTTGACCACTACGGTATCAATCCTGCCCGGGCCTGTTACGCTTTTATAAATTTCCAACTGGTGGCCATTCCGCTTTTTTACGATATTTTCCGCCATGCCAGGGTCCTGCTGGTGGGAAAACCTATGGCCAGACTGGCAGCGGTGTTAAAAAACCGCTATGGTTTTACAAACCTCGCTGGTTTTTTAAACCTGCGCCATTACTGGGACACGGACATAGTATTACAGCAGATGTCAAAAATTGACTACCAGGTTGTCTTTATTGCCGCCGGCGCCAACGCCAAGATAATTGCCGAAGCCGCCATGAACTCCGGAAAGATTGGCCTTGATCTCGGGCACGCCATTAACAACATTCTTATCCATGATGGAGAGAACCAATTCGCCTGGGGCAGCATGGCACCACCACGGAAATACTACCGGCAAGTTAACCCGGGCCAATAGCTGCCTAATAATGCCGGGCTGCATCCGCCACGCAAAACAAAATATACAAATGGGAGGTGTGCATCTCTCCAACTCAAAAGGTTGGAGTTATTATAAAGGCCACCCTTTCCGGCGCTAAGCCGGAAGGGGTGGCCTTTTTCAGCCAGCCGCACGAGGCCGTTCAAAAACAAGTATGGCGCGGAAGGAGAAGCCGGACAGCGCGGAGCGTACTGATAGGTCAGAGGTCAGGGGACACACCTCCTTCGGAGGAATGTCCCCAATTAGTACTGGGTGGCGAGCCTGACAAAGCCAGACGCAGTTTTTCAACGGCCTCCTATCTAATCAACTGTTTGGGGAGATAATTCACACTGGCGGGCCCGCAATTAAAAATCAAATCCACTGCGGACAGGTTGGGTATAAAGTCACCCCACAGCTGGGGGTATTGAGGATTTTTAAACTCCTGGTAAACCAGCCTCAGATTATTCCTCTTGAACTCTTCCTCATCATTGTAATCACGGGCTCCGGTTCCCGACAGGCAAACATCTGCACCAAAATGCCTGCATATGTTGATTATCTTTGTACCCTTTTTGCCGGTAACCCCGGAAATTTCCGAAGACCGCACCATGGGCGTATCTATATTTAATATTTTCCTGATTACCTGAATCAACCTCAGATTAAATTCGGCAAGCAAATCACCGGGGCTGTCATAGACAGTCAGAAACAAATCCTTATAGTCCTTCCAGTAAGGCGCCCTGGCGTAACAGGACTGCAGTGAACTCCTGTGCTTTGAATTCCACCTGTTGTTGTTCAGAATGGTAACATCCTTGATCTGTACTTTTTTTTGGGCCAGCGGAACGCTTAACAGCCTGGCGCCTTCCGGCCCCTTAATCTTGTTTTTATTGGTAATTGCTCCCCTGGAATGAAGAACATCATCAAGTATTACAAAAAGGTCGCAGGATTTCATTTTATGAAAATATCCCAGCCAGGGCAGGTAGTTTGGTTGATGGCCGGAAATTATCAACCGTTGAAAACCTCCTCTTTAACCCGCTGCCACCGTGGCATTCTTTGCCGGGGTTATCACAGGCGGGTTGATGGCGTAAATTTCAATTTACTGATGGCTTTCAGCACTTCCAATGCCCTGTGTCTGTATGTGTGTCTCGTGTATACTTCCCTCTGCCCCTGCAGGGCTATTTGCTTCCTTTCCTCCTCGTGCTCCAGGTAGTAATCCACCAGTCTCAGAGTTTCCTCTTCGGATCGGGAAACCACCAGGTGTTTTCCCGGCCTGAATTCATGCAAAAGCGCTTCGGTGGCCGGCACCAGCATAAACCCCCGGGCGCCCAGAATTTCAAAGTTACGTGACGTCAGTTCCGTGGTCAGGTTTTGAAAACCCAGCATTATTTTGGCGGATCCGTATACACGGTTGGTTTCCTGGTAGGGTAGCCTGCCGCGCAAATGATCAGCCGCAACGTCAAAACCGACAATCCCTGGGTCCAGCCTATCCCATCGCTTGCCCCAGATTAAAACGTTATAATTTCTTTCCACCAAAGGTTTCAGTAAAATGCGGGCACTGTCCCTGCGGTAAGAACTCCAGGTCACCCCGGCCGTGGCCACCAGCGCAATGTCGCAGCTATATTCCCGCTGCGGCGCAGCGGGGCGGTGAAAATCGGGATTGCAGGCCCAGGGAAGATAATAGGCCCGGTGGCCAAGATCCCTGTACATGGGTACCGATTCTCTGTGGATAGTAAAAATGTAGTCCGGGCATGAGGATTTTATGAAAGGCAGTGACCAGCTGTCTGTCCAGCGGGGGTCCTCCGTAGCCCAGTAGGCGTGTTTAAGCCTGTACTTCTTTAGCAAATTGCCCAGCAATTCAAGATTTGACCTGGTGTGTATTTTTGTCCAGCCGGCGGTAAAAACAAGGTCAGGCTGATACTTTTTAAAAATTGCCGCCAGCCTGTCTTCCTGAATCTCCTTTATAATTTTTACCTTACAGCCCAATTTTTTAAGGCCCCAGGGTAACCCGAGCAAATATTGAGGATCGGAATCAATAAATATAATTTTCATGGCAAACTTACTCCCCAGATTATTTTTCTTGGATAGTAACTGTTCAGCATCTTCTCAAGCATGAATCTAAAGTCGAAAGTCCTTTTAAATGACTTTTGACCTTGGACTTTGGACCTTTGACTCATCCTGTCAATCCTGCCTGTTAACGCGGAATTTCTCTCTTTCCATCTGCTCGATTTGCTCGACGGATACCAGATAATCTTTGTACTGCCTGATTATGCCGGCCTTCAGGATCTTTTGCCCGCTAACTTTCTCCCCCAGTATTTCAGCTCGCAGTAGAATATCAGCCTCGTTTAAACCCAACTGGCACCGCATACCCGTACTACTGCTGAAACGGGGGTTGATTTCAAATATATAGGGCTTTCCGTCCAGCAGGCGCAACTGGAAATTACAGGGCCCATAAGGCCTTAATACTCCCGCCACCTGCTTGCAGTAATCTGTAATTTCGTGAAAGTCATCCGCCACTGCCGCCATGGTCATACCCTCCCGGAGAAACCTTTTCAGGGTAATGCCGGAGAGGACTCTGCCGCCGGAACCCGCACAAATGCCGGTGGTATATTCACCGTGCGCTTCCGGGAGGTATTGCTGCAGGATAAAACCTTCCCTGCCCCGCACGACTGCACGCAGTCCGGCCATGTCGTCCGCCCTGTACAGATCTATGGATCCGGCCCCCCGGCGGGGTTTAACTATTACCGGAAATCCCGCCTCCCGGACAAAATCGTTTATCCGGTGCCGGTCTTCGGGATAGCGTATAGTGAGGGGATAATGGAAATTATGTTGTTTTAAAAAATTTACGGTATGCCATTTGTCGTTACAAATATTCAGCACGGCGGGTGGGTTTACAAACACCCTGGCTCCTGTTGTCCTCTCTATCTCCCCCCGGTGGTTACTGTAAAACTCTATTTCGTGGGAGGAGGCGATAAATACAGCGTCAATTTTCTCCCTGCTCATAATATTGATTATAGTGCTGTAGTAGCGCTCTTCCGGAGCGGCCGGGGGCACTATATAACCCCGGTGCGCAAGATACAGGCCCAGGGTGCGGGGTTCCACGTCGCAGGCCACCAGCTTCGGCCTCAGGTCAGACTGCAGCAGGGATTTAATTAGCGCCACCCCGTAAAGGGAGCCGGACCCCGTAATCAAAACATTTAACTTACTCATAAACCACCTGTTTGGGTAAATATATTTTACTTTCCGGGCCACAGTTGAAAATAAGATCCACGGCAGACAGGTTAGGTACAAAACTGCCCCATAACTGGGGGTACACGGGATGCTCGAAATCCTGGTAAACCAGGCGCAGGTTGTTCCTGGCAAATTCACTTGCGTCGTTATAGACGCGGGCACCGTTTCCCGACAAATATGTGTCGGCACCGAAATATTTGCAAATGTTAATAATCTTGGTCCCCTTCTTACCCGTAATCCCGGGGGTTTCCGATGAGCGTACCACCGGCGTCTTGATATCAAAAATTTCCCTGATTAATTCAATCAGCCTTAAATTAAAATCGGCCAGTTTTTCCCCCGGAGCATTATACATATGGTAAAAACAGTCCCTGTAATCCTTCCAGTATGTAGCCCTGGTATAACATCCCTGCAAGGATCCCCAGTGCTTTTTGTACCACCTGCTCTCATTAAACATAACAACATCCTTGATAGTGACATCTTTCCTGGTCATGGGGACACTCAAAAGCCTTGCCCCTTCGGGCCCCTTGATTTTATTTCTGCTGGTTATGGCTCTTCTGGAGTGAACCACGTCATCAAGGATTACAAAGAGATCGCAGGACTTCATTTTATGAAAATATCCCAGCCAGGGCAGGTAGTTCGGTTGATGGCCGGAAATTATCAAATACCATTAAACCTCCTTGTAAAATCAACCATAATTGTTTATGGCATCAGCTATAAACATAACCTCATCCCGCCGCAGGGACGGGTGCACAGGTATGGACACGCAACTTTCCGATAGTTTTTCTGCAGCGGGCCAGGCGCCGGCATGATTGTCCCGGTACGGTTTTTGGGCCGGAATGATTTGGGGGTAGTAAATCCCGAAACCTATATCTCTGGCGGTCAAATAGCTGGTAAACTTTTCCCTGTCTTTAACCCTGACGGTATACTGGTTAAAAACATGGGTCCTGTCCGCCGGCAGGCCTGGTTTTATTACCTCCGGGTTATTAATCCGCTGCTGATAATACATGGCGTTTTCCACCCTAATACGGTTAAATTCGTCCAGCTTGCCCAGTTGAGCCAGCCCAATGGCCGCATGTATGTTGCTCAGGCGGTAATTATAGCCCACCACTTCGTGGTCATAGCGGCGGCGCTGGCCCTGGTTTACCAGTATCCTCGCCTTTTCTTCCGCGGCGGGATCACCCGTTACCACCATACCGCCCTCCCCCGAAGTCATATTTTTGGTGGGATAAAAACTGAAGGCCGCTGCCTTTCCGAAATTGCCCACCTTCACCCCGCGGTAAGCAGCCCCCGTAGCCTGGGCACAGTCCTCCAGCAGGATAAGGTTCTGTTTATGGGCCAGCTCTACAATTTCCAACATATCCGCAGGCAGCCCAAAAAGATGCACAACCAGTATGGCTTTCGCATCGGGGTGCTTTTTAGCGGCATGCTCCAACTCTTGATAAGACAGGTTGAAGGTAGCCGGATCTATATCCACAAAAACGGGGATGGCCCCGGTATATAATATGGCGTTGGCCGAGGCAATAAAGGAATAGGGGGTAACAAACACCTTGTCTCCGGGCCTTATGCCCACCGCTTCCATCATTACGTGCAGTGCCGTTGTCCCGGAGGAAGTGGCAACAGCAAAACGGGAGTTATTGTAGGCGCAAAATTTTTCTTCAAATTCCCGCACCTGCCGCCCCGCCGCCAGCATGCCGCTGCGCAACACCTCCAGAACAGCCTCTTCCTCTTCCCTGCCTAACTGTGGCTTTACCTGGGGGATCAAAATTCAGCCCTCCCTTACAACTCTTTGGCCAGTTTTTTGCACATCCGGATGTTGGATCTATGCCCTGTTCTTATGCCAATGAAATGACCTTTTACGGGCTGACCAAGGGTGGCCAAATCACCCAGCATATCCAGCAGCTTGTGCCTGGCCGGTTCATTATCCCACTGCAGTGGCAACGACCCTTCGGACAATACCAGGCACTCCTCCATGCCCCTGCCGATTAATTCCCTGACGCTGCTGCATTCAAAATCCATGACATACGACCGGGCAGGCGCCAGTTCCACCGCAAAATCACCGTTTCCGTCAAAAGTAAAGCAGGCCGTTTGTGTAAAGGCTTGCCTGCCCGGATAATCCAGCAGATAGGTCAGTGTCAATTCTCCAGCCGGCAAGGCCAGTAGAATGCTGTCATAGCGTTCAGCTCCCAATGTAAATGAATCCAGCACCCAGCAGGGTCTCCTGATGGAAATATAATCCTTTGGCTTTTCCTGGCCTACCGTTTCCGTCTCCAGGATGGCGTCTACAAATCCTTTGCTGCTGAAGCCGGTAACCACCGGCAGGTACTGGCTATCTGCATGAATGGTGATATTGTCGATGCCCAGCCCTGCCACTGCGGCCAGGATGTGCTCCGTATGGTCGACGCGAATACCGTCCTTTATCAGTGATGTCCAGCGAAAGTCCGTCCGGGCGTATTCCGGCCGGCATTCCAGACGAGGCTGCCCGGGCAGGTCGTCCCGGACAAACATTATGCCGCTGCCTGGCGGGGCCGGTATGAAAGTTACATTACTATAGCCCTTACCGGTAATATCTCTACCACTAATGCTCACCGGCTTTTTTATTGTCTTTTGCAGGGATCACCACCACCCCTCCTGATGCCACCGCTCCCGGCATAATCATAATCCCAGCCTGTAGGTTTCCCTTAACACGCCTCGCCCGCCAAATTCCTCTTTAAATCTGAACAGTCCGTAATTGACCAACTTACCCTTATTTTCCGTGGATATGCCCCAGTCCAGATAATGGTAACCTTTTTTAATACCCCAGTTGATTAACTGATAAAAAACAAGGTTTAAAGGCCGAAACTGCTGGTAGTCGTAATCCTGGGCAATATAAAAGCAATTGCTCACCCTGCTGTTGAGCAAAAACACCACCACCCCGGAAATCATTGTCTCCTGGTAAAAAGCAGCTACAAGCTTGATATGCTCAGGGTACCTGCGTGTTAACTCCTTTATTTCCTCCAGGGTATGGGTGGGCCTGGCGCCATGCCGCTGGTCGAGATTTGCCTCAAGTATGCTCCAGTATGTTGCAAAATCAACACTTTCCCTTACTCTTACTCCAGCGTTTTCAGCTTTTTTGGCATTCCTTCTGGCTGTCCTGGACATAAAATAATTTTCCGTCGTTATCTCCCCAAGCGGAAGTACCGTGGCCAGTTCAGTGTAAACCGGCATAAAGCCACAATACCTTAAGGCAAAATCTATCTCGTCACAGGGCCAATGCTGGTATATGCGGGGTACCGGTTTAATCTCAATGGCTTTAAAACCTCCGGACCTGCAGTTTTCGACCAGTGTTTGGGCAAGCGATAGGGCCTCGCTGGTACCAAAACCGTGATTAACTACTACTCCCCCGTGTGAGAGCCCCGGGTGGGAACAAAAAATTTTTTCCGTTGTTTTTTTCACTGCTGCGGGCATTACCGCCGTCAGCTTATCCCGCGCATCGTAAAACATCAAAGAGCAGTCCTCGAACCGTTCAGCACCATGGTAACCGATAAACCTGCGTTCCTGCATAATGGTGCCGTTTCTGGAATTTCTCACAAATTCATCCCATTGGTCAAAATCTGAATCAGTATAATTTATCACCTTCACCGTCGTCACCTGTCATGCCTAAAATACAATCTTGCACCGTTGCTAAATAAAGATTGCTCGGTTAAATCTAAAACCTTCATAACCCATGAAATATCATGCAAACCGGTTTGCGGCTCAGTTTTGGTATTGATACAATTGAAAAAATGCAGGCACTGGCAGGTCAGTGGAGGGGTATTATCAATTTCAGTCATAATTCTGGCCTCATTGTAGGATACAAACTGCAATTTAACATCCACCCCGGCGTCGTCCCAGAAGGCCATCATCCTATTCCCGGCCACCGCCACCTGCCTCTTTTTTACCGGGTACAGCCAGTTCACATGGATCTGCGCCAACAAATTTCCAGTAAAACCCATGGTTATTGTCGCCATATCACACAGGCCATCTTGTAAGAAATATCCTCCCTGGGCGGACACCCACAGGGGCTCCCGGTCAACCAGTCGCCTTACTATGGAAAGGTCGTGTACGGCCAGATCCCGGAGCACACTGACATCATTACGCACTTTTCCCAGGTTGGCCCTTTCCAGCAGGATGTACCTCAAATCACCCAGCAGGCCTTTGCTTATGCAATCCTGTAATTTCAATACCGCCGGGTGGTATTCCATAAGGTGGCCCGCCATTAAAATAGTATTGTTCTTACGGGCCAGTTGAATCAGTTCTTCCGCTTCCCGGTAACGGTAGGTAACCGGTTTCTCCACCAGTACAGCCTTTTTCCCGGCCAGAAATTTCGCCGCCAGGGAAAAATGTGATTCTGGAGGAGTAGCAATGATTACGCCTCTTACTTTGTCGTCTTCCAATAAATCCTGATAACGGTTAGTGACTCTCAGGTGGGGATACAACAGTTTGACATTATCCAATATTTGCTCTTTTAAATCACATACATACAATATTGTTGCTCCGGGAATTGAAACCAGTGTTTTCAGGTAATTAAAACCCCAAGAACCACAGCCAATTAATCCTATTTCGCTCATTTATCATTATCCCATCTGACAAAAAAATAAAAACCCCACCTAATATTTGGATATTTCTTATTAATGTATTCAGATCGACAGTTAACTGTGCACGGCGTATTTAAAAAACCCCGGTCAAACACGGGGACGGTTCTTATAGAACCGTCCCCGTGTTTCTAATACCCCGGTTCCACAGTATCTGTGTCCCCGGGGTTTGCTTAATTATTAGGCTTGCATGCCTAAAAGCCGTTATATTATTTGTGAAGCTTGCAGTCCTTGTGATCCTTGCAGTCCTTGTGGTCTTTGGGGTCTTTGGGGTCTTTGGGGTCTTTGTGATCCTTGTGGTCTTTGGGGTCTTTGTGATCCTTGGGGTCCTTGGGGTCCTTGGGGTCTTTGTGGTCATTGGGTGGCTCTTTTGGTTTTTCCTTGGACTTATCCTTGATTAAAGGACAGACTTTATCCTGCGCAACCGCCCATTCAACGATATGGTGCTTTCTGTCAAATACCACAAACACTTCCGGAGAAGAGAGGACTAAATTGGAAAATATCTGAATCCACTCCGGCGTTACCTTTTTAAAAGCAACTCTGCCTGTTTCACAAAGTACAACGACCCAGAATGATCCTGCCTTGGTAAAAGCAAAAAGGCTTTCTTCCACAAAGCCTCTACCGCCATCAGTGTAGCCGTGTGTCATTCTTGAATTAGGTTTGATCTTTTTTGCAATTTTACATATGTCTTCCAAAAGAATATCTTTAGTTTCCATCCAAAATTCCTCCGATATAATTTAATCTTGCTGTTTTTACACTGAGAGGTCCCGTGCGGGTTGTTAACATTTACAGTGCCTGGTGCCTCACCCTTCCTTTTTTTCTATAATATTCCATTGTATTGCACTGTGTTACTGTACCGGAGCAAATTGAAAATTGTTTTTCACCTTACCACAAGGGATCAATGCGACATCCGGCTGTAATTGAAAACCCAGGGCCTGCGCCCCGGGTTTGATTATTAAGGCGCCTGCCTCACAGGTGCCTGTTTTGTTCAAAAATCAAACGCTAACAACGCTGCCAGGCGCTCCCATCCACCACCAGGAATTTTCAACATACCAGTTCACGGTCCCGCTAAGCCCCCTGTCAAAATCTATAGAAGGGCTCCAGCCCAGCTTAGCGGTTATTTTGGTGGAGTCAATGGCATAGCGCCGGTCATGGCCGGGACGGTCGCTGACGTAAGAAATCAATTTTTCCGGTTTGTTCAATAGCTTTAAAATCATTGCAACCAATTCGATATTTGTCTTTTCATTACAGCTGCCGATGTTGTACGCTTCTCCCGGCTCCCCCTGCAACAAAACCATTTCGATGGCCCGGCAGTGGTCCTCCACGTGAAGCCAGTCCCGTATATTCAAACCGTCGCCGTAAACCGGCACCGGTATATCCCGCAAAGCGTTGGTGATGGTTAACGGTATCAATTTTTCCGGATGCTGAAAGGGCCCGTAGTTATTCGAGCAGCGGGTAATATTGACGGGCAACCCGTAAGTTTTGAAATACGCCCTCACCAGCAAGTCCGCAGCCGCCTTGCTGGCAGAATAGGGATTATTGGGAGACAGGGGGGATTCCTCGGTAAACTGCCCGTGGGCGCCCAGAGACCCGTACACCTCGTCAGTGGATATCTGTATAAACTTTATGCCGTGGTCTAAGGCGGCATCCAGCAAAACCCTGGTGCCCTCAACATTTGTTTTAATAAACACGGAGGAATCGGAAATGCTTCTGTCCACGTGGGATTCTGCAGCAAAATTGACAATGGCGTCTATATCCTCTCCCACCACAGATTCTACCAACTCGCGCCCAGCGATATCTCCCCGGATGAACCGGTAATGTTCACTGTTCTTAATATCTTTTAAACTATCAATATTACCCGCATAAGTCAGCTTATCGATGTTTACAACACTGTATTTTTTATTAATAACGTACTTTATAAAATTGCTGCCGATAAAACCGGCTCCCCCGGTCACTAAAAGTTTCACAGATCTACCTCTGCCCTGTGATCCATATATCTGCTCAGGGCGTCTTCCCAGGGGGCCAGGAGGTACCCCACGGTTTCTTTGAGGGGAAAGGGATCCAGCCTGGAATCTGACGGTCTTGTGGCAGCGTAATTACGAGCGGACGAACTTACTGGTTTTATATTTACATTTAAATAATTCAGGGCTGCAATCTCCCGGGCAAAACTGTACCAGGAGGTATAGCCCTGGTTGGTTGCGTGGTAAACCCCAAAACAGCGTGTTTTGATCAAATCTCCCACCAGCCTGGCCAGATCGGCGGTGTAGGTAGGACTGCCCACCTGATCCTCCACTATGTGCAGTTCACTTCTCTCTTCGGACAGCCGGAGTATTTTTTCCACAAAATTATCACCGCTGAGGCCAAAAAGCCAGCTGGTCCTGATCAAATAATAGCGGTGCAGCAGAGAGGTAACATACCGCTCGCCCAGCACCTTGCTTAAGCCGTAAGTATTTAATGGGGATGTACTGTCAAATATACTGTAAGCCTCCTCCTTCTGTCCGTCAAAGACATAATCGGTGCTGATATGAACCAGATCGATTTCGTATTCATTACAGGCCAGGGCCAGGTTCCTCGGCCCCAGGCCGTTAACCGACATGGCCAGGTGCGGGTTATCCTCCGAGCCGTCAACATCCGTATAGGCGGCACAGTTAATGATCACATCGGGCCTTTCCCGATGGAATATTTTTTTAACCTTTGTCAAATCGGTAATATCCAGTTCTTTTTTACCCAGGGGCAGGACTTCATGTCCTCTATTGTCCATTTCAGCCACAATATCTGAACCCAGCATACCTCTGGCGCCGGTAACTGCAACTATCACAGTATTTATCACTCCCCCACTGGCTGGTTGATTATTTATTGAGAATATAATGCATTCTATGTTTTTCAGTAGGGTTGGGGTTACAATTTTTACTGATTATTTGTTAAAAACTATAAAAACTATGGGGTCAGGCTTGCATTATTGCATTATTGTATGAAGACCGTTTTGCGACACGGAGAACCGTCCCCTGTCGCACTGTGACATTATGTTTAAAGGGAGCATAGTATCAATTAACAATCTTGTAATATTATAGAAGTATTCCGCCGGTATTTTTCCTTTATCCATAAACAAAAAAGGATGTGTAACATGGAAAACGAGGAAAGCAGTAGAAAAATAAATTATTCTGTTGAAAGATTTTTTATTTTTCGGGAACGACTTTTTGTCGACGGATGGGTATATTCAGAACAGTTATTCATAACAAAAATGGGAATATCTATTGGATCTTCGGTAATATTTACAAAAGATGGCTATTGGTTAAATAGTCCGGATGTGGCGCAAGTGCACGGCCAGAGAGCTAAAAAATGCAGGTTTTCATTGGAAATACCTGTAAGTCTCGAGGATTATACTTTATGCAAGTTAATATTCGCTCTTTCCGACGGAACCTTTTTCATAGTGGATAACCCCGGGGAACCATTGTGTCAGGTTTCGCACAAAGACCGTCAATTGGCAGTTAAATTTATTAACCTTGTTTCTAATATGGTTAATCCTAACGTATTGGAAATAGGCTCGCGAGGCGATGGAAAATTCCAAAAATGGTTTAATAATACTAGTAATTATATTGGTTTTGACATAAAAGACGGAGACAATGTTAATGTTGTAGGGGATGCGCATGAACTATCAAAATTCTTCAGGGCAGAACAATTCGATGCTGTTTTTTCTCTTTGCGTATTTGAGCATATCGCTATGCCATGGAAAGTTGCATTGGAAATGAATAGCATAATGAAGCCAGGTGGATTATGTTATATAGCTGCACCTCAAAGTTGGGCAGTTCACATGCACCCCTGGGATTTTTGGAGATTCACAGATAGCGCATGGAGAGTTTTATTTAACAAAGCAACAGGCTTCGAAGTCATTGATACTGCAATGGGACAAAACGCCGCCCTGGTACCTGAATTGCCTAATTACGTTACTGTATTAAATAGTGCTAATGCCAATTGCTTTCAAATTTCTGCCGTTATCGCCAAGAAGATTGGGGCAACAAATCTTACCTGGGATATTAATGTCAAAGATATTATGCCTGGTATTTACCCTGCTTAATATCGACAATGAATTGATTATGTTCCATCCGGACGAGTTGGGGTACATCACCCCGCCTGGATTTTCTGCCCTAAATTTATTTTATAGTTAAAAAACTGCTCCCCCTGGTGATATTTGCCGCGGTAATATTCAATCAGAGACAAACAACCCCGGGAAGAACCTTTAAGAACAACCTCCAGCCCTGCCAGCAGTATAAAAATACTGTGGTTTGCATAATCGGACCCTTCGGGCAGGTAAAGACAGCATTCGCCGTATAACTGCATGGCGGCGTCCGCTGTATCCGCCCCGTCAACAGCGCCGGGACAGCATATATCCCCACCTTTTTCCATAAAGCGACCCAGTTTTAGCGCCAGAACCGCCCTGCGTCTATCCCGGCTTTTCCACATTCCCAGCGCCCGGCCCCTGGCCTCCTCATAGCGGCCGGCCAGCAGCAGGGCAATTGTCCCGTACAGCCGTGCATCTGGGTACAAAGCACACTCTTTGGGAATCAGGTTGAAATAATTCATCCCATCAACGGGCTTCCCCGAAAAAGTGCTGTACTTTCCCAGGTTAAGCAGCAAATATTCATCGGCCTCCCAGCTGTTTAAATATATTTCCAGACACCGCCGGGCCAGGCCGGGATATCCCCAGGTAAAAAACAGATTCCCGGCGGTCAGGGCAATGCTTTTATTACCCAGCAGCCCCTCTTCCATAAAATATTGCAGCGCGTGCCCGGGACCGCATTCGGCGCACAGAAGCATGCACAGATTATTGGCGGGATAGGCATAAGCGGGGTTTACATCCAGAGCCTGCCGGTAGCTCTGCAGGGCTTGCTCCGGGGAGCCCAGCAACTCATGGCAATAGCCCATGCTGTGCAGGGCAAGGAAGCTTTCGGTTCCGTCCTGGTGACTGTGCAAAGCCGGCGGGGCTCCGCACTTGACGGCCTGTTCAAACCATTCCAGGGCTCTACGGTAATCCTTTTCTTCAATATAAAGCATACCGCAGTGGTAATACAAATCCGCATACCCGGGATAACAGTTTATCCCTTCCCGGCAAACATACAAAGCTTCATCATGCCGGCCAAGGGTTTTCAGGCAGTTAATCAGCTGGTTTAAAGCAGCGGTATGGTATAAAGGGCTATTACCGGCCAGGTTTTGGCAGGCCTGCCGCAAAGGCGGCAACGCCTGCTCAGGCTTGCCCAGGGCCATCCATTCCGTCCCGAGGCAGTACTGCAAAAAATAATCATCCGGATCTTCAACGCACACCTTTTTTAACAGCGCCAGATTACGGCCCCTTTTACAGTTACCTTCCCGGAGAGTCACCATTTTGTGGCGGATTAAAGGCCCCTGGACAACTCCCACCAGTCCGTTTTCCGAATCGTGAACGGCTTCGTGTATTCTGCCCCGATACCGGTAGCGCTCCCGGTTTTTAAAAAATCTCAGCGCCAGCAACCGATTGTACCCGCCGGAGCCTTCCATGGAGGGTATGTCCATGGGCAGCAGGTATGCCCCGTGCTCTGCCCCTGCGGCCAGACCTCTCAGGTCCCCGGTGCCGGAGATTAACTCCTCATCTGCATCCAAGGACAGTATCCACTCTCCCGCTGCCTTACCAATGGCAAAGTTCTTGGCCGCGCTGAAGTCGTTGCACCAGGCAAAATGATATATTTTATCCGTGTAGCGCCTTGCTGCAGCACAAGTACCATCGATTGAGCCGGTGTCCACGATAATTATTTCATCCACTTGTCCATTTACACTGTCCAGGCAGACAGGTAAATTGGCAGCCTCATTTTTAACAATCATCACCAGAGAAATGGCGGCTTCCATCAGTGAGCCGTCACCCCCTCCCCCAGCTTTTTTAAATTCTCATCATCAGGATATTTATGCCTTGCCTCCTGCAGCAACTGTTCCCACCGGTGGCGGTACAAATGATTTTGCCGGAGGTAATAGCGGGAAACACCCGGGTCAAGCTCCCCGGCGCGGCGGTAGTGCAATCCGGCCTCCAGACACTTTCCGGCCTCCCGCAATATTTCAGCTATAAGGAAATGAGTTTCCCCATCTTCGCTGTCAGTTGTTTTTTGCTTTAACAGATTTATTACACCGACCCCCTGATCATACTCATGAAAAATCCGGGCCATGTCCAGCAGCAGCCCGGATAAGCTTGCGGGGTCAAGACTGTACAACAGGCACAACGCCCTGTCCGTTTCATTCATGCCAAGGAGCCTTGTTACAATGTCCAGCAACAATTCCCTGCCTTCCTGCCCCGGAAGCAACCGGTTAAGTCTATTCCCCTTTTCCGGCGCGTACGCCAATATGCCGGCTACATTTTTCATGTCTTCCGAAACCCCACAAGCCGCCATTTCTTCTGCAAGAGCCTGTACCTGCCGGGCATCGCTATGCAGCCAGCAGGCAAGTATTTTGTTCATCAAAACCCGGGGATAAAGCCGGTTCCCCGGTTTAAACGACTTCAGAATGCGTAGCGACTTTTTATAGCGCCGTTCCTGAATATGGCAGGCTGCCACCCATAACTGCGGCTCTGAAGTCGCCCCCTGGTTTTCTCCGGCTTTTTGGAAATATTCCAGGGCGATGCCGTAAGCCCCCTGCCGGAACAATAGCTCACCCGCCAGCATATTGGCCCGGGGAGTACAGAAAGAAAACTGTTGCAGGTACTTCCTGGCCCGTTCCGTATTTCTACGGGGTTCCAGCAAATGCACAATTTTCCTTAGCGCCGGAGTGAAATCGGGGTTGTCGCGGAAGCTGGCCAAATAAAATTTCAATGCCTCGCTGCTGTTAAAAAATTCCTCCATTATTTCACCCAGGTGGTAATAAGACCTGAACCCCCTGACACCGTTAAAGGATGCGTAATGGGCAGGCTGCTCCGGCATGGACACGCTCTTTAGCAAATAATCCCGGGCGGATACGTAGTTTTTTAATTCCATATACATGCGCCCGGCGTAATAGTACAAATCCGCGTAATACGGAAAAAAGTCCATACTCCCCAGGGCTGTCCGCAGCGCTTTTTCCGGCTCCCCGGCTGCTTGGTAGGCCATGATAATATAACGCACCAGCTTGGGCAGGTATATGGTATCAACGTCTATGCCCTCCGCCGCCACAGAAAGCTCCCGGGCGGCTTCAATATATCTTCCCGCCCGGTATAGCTCCACCCCGCAATAAAACCTCAACTCCCGGCTTCCAGGCTCCCGCTCCATTTCTTTTGCTATTATCCCCAGGTTCCTGTTGATTTTGTCCCTGCTGTCCACACTGCTGTCCAGGTAACCGTAATGGTTTATCAGCACTCCTTCGGCCAGGCGGAATACGGCGCTAACGTTTTTTTCCTTTATGGCCTCTGCCACCTGCTCGTGTATCGCCCCTTGAAACCTGTATTCCCTGCGGTTTCTAAAAAGCCTGAAAACCACGTCCTGATGAGATTCTATGTGACCCTCCGCGCCAAGATAATTGATTATTTTTAAAAAATAGCCCTCAACGGAGTCATCCTTCACCGCCCTGCGCAACCCGCCCCTGCTTTCTTCCCCCGCCAGCTCTTCATCCGCGTCCAGGTAAAGAACCCAGTCCCCGCCGGCGTGGTCCAGGGAAGCGTTACGGGCGTCACTGAAGTTGCCGTTCCAGGGGAAATGGTAAACTTTTGCCCCGCAGGCCAGGGCTATACTGGCTGTATCATCGGTGGATCCTGTGTCCACCACAATTATCTCGTCCACCGCTTTTTTAACACTATCAAGGCAGCGACGTATATTCTGCTCCTCGTTTTTGGCAATCACGCATAAACTTATTTTTGCACTCATCCACGAACCTCGTTTAAAATTACTTTAGTACTACAGCGTAAACTAAAAGTTAGCGGAGCCATGGGGACGGATATAAGGTACGGGGACACACCCCTGCGGGGAATGTCCCCAACGTATGCTTCCGAAGCGCAGCGAAGTAGAATCGGGGACATTCCTCCAACCCCAAAGTCTAGCCCTAAATAGAGGTGTGTCCCCATACCTTAATCGGGAAAGCGATGGAACCGTCCCCATGGCGTAGCGGGCATAGCGAAATAAGCAATATTACGCTGTAGTATTAGTTGGGGACTGAATACGCCTTATTACTTTAAAACAGTATATGCCTATCCCGGAAAACTGTTAAAAAATCGGTGGGGCATCCAGCCGTTCCCTCCCCGCCGCATTTTTATTGGCACTTCTGAGTTGCCCCCATATAATATTAAACAATAAATAAAATTTTTTATATTTTTGTATTAATACCAATATGGGGGGTTAAATGCATGTCTTTAAAGTTCAAAGAAGTAAAACCACAGGCAACAAAACATCCAGAAACGTACTTAAGCCTAAACAATTTAGGTAAGCATGCTGAATATCAACCAACCTTTGACTACAAAAGACAGTTTATAAATGACAATCATGCTTATTACTCCATCTGCCCGGTCAAAAGTGATGTTTTAATAGATATGGGTATTGATGGCTGGCTAAGAAGGCAAGATGCCCTTAAGTTATATGAAATGTCATTTTTTGCCCGGGGAGACATTTTGGAATTGGGTTGTTACAAGGGCCTCTCAACATCGATCCTATCTCAAGCAAACTACGATTCCGGTTTTAAAAAAAACATTCTGTCTATAGACTTAAACAATACAGCCGTTGAGGCAACCAAACAAACCCTGAGCAACCAAGGACTACAGGAAAGAGTAAGCGTGATCAGAGACGATGCAGTAAATTATGTTTGCCAGCTGGCTCAAGAGGGAAAAAATTTCGACTTTATTTTTATTGACCACTCCCATGCCTATGAGCCAGTTTTTGAGGTGTGCAAAGAGTTGCAGCACATAGTTGCGCCTGGAGGCTTTTGTCTGTTTCACGACTACAACGATATCAGAAACATAAATCCGGATGAAAAGGATTATGGCGTTTTTCAGGCAGTCAACGATGGCCTTGATAAAAATTTTGAATTTTACGGTATATATGGATGCACCGCATTATTTAGGGTCGGTGTTTAGCGCCACCGCCTTAAACCACTTTTCTTATAATAAACGCGCATTCGTTCCCGCTTTCAGCAAAATACTCAATGCTGAATGAATAATCCAGGTGTTGCTGCGCCCTGGCGAAAAAGTCTCTTAATGTATACGCATCCCAAACATGAAAGTGAATGCGATTATCCGTTTCAATAAGTTTTTCTATGTGTTTTTTCGCCTCTTCTCCATATTTTTTATTTACAAAATGAACAAAATCCTTATAATGATCCAAATGCTCACTTTCCCCGCCATCATCTTTTGTTAAATGTTCAAAAGTAGTAAGCGGCCTTTCTTTGTCAAAGGTGTAATCTCTGTTTTGTACACAATAGAATAGAATGCCTTCCCTTTTTATTTTTTGCACATGTATTCTAATGGTCCCCAAAGTGTTTTGGCAATGCTCCAAAAAGTGGTTTGCAATAATAAAATCAAGTGAATTATCCTCTATTTTCCCCAGTCTTTCTCCGTCATCAATTATATCTACTTTAATGATTTTCCCGGCTTCAAGGCCAGGGTATCTTTTAATGTTCTCTTCGGCGCTAAGTATATCGACATAGCTGACTTTGGCCGAACTGGTTACAGGCAGGGGGTTATGAAGCGCACCGATCTCAACGCCACAGCCTGAAATATATTTTTTACTAAGTTGCCAGCGGTTTCCATATTGTTTCGTGGCGTTTTTTTAATCCTCGTCAACTGCCGAGAAAGTGTCATCACTTGTAGGTATTGCATCCAATTCCTCGTCGCTAACTCTAATGATGTCGCTCCCTTGAAAACCCAGTCTTTGAAATTCCGAGGGAGATAGTATTCATTTCTTTTCTCCACTTTCTACCAGGTACACCCGCCTGTCAGAATTGGTTTCGCTCGTTATGACCTTGCCCTCGTAACTCATATGTTACCTCCCACTATTTCTTTTATCCGGGAGTGCAGGAGAGACTCCACCCGGTTGTACAGCGCCACCACCGTGCCCTTATCCACTATCCCAAAAAGCAAACATTTTGCGCACGCAGTCCGGTTATTTTAACCTTCCAGCCAGTTACATACGATTAGTTCTTCCATGAACTTAAATATTCAAAGTTAATATGCTTTTAGATATTTTGTTTTTTAAATTAAATTTTTGTTTTTGCTCCATTGTCATAATAGGTTTTTGGCAAATTAAAACAGTGTCTTTCCATGCAGGATCATAGTCTGGATAGAGTTGTTCATTCCATTGGGTATATACTTCCAGCAGCTCCAATCCGGAATAACGGGCTAAAGCCTTAAAGCCACTGGGATAAAAGCGCCAGCAATCAACGGGATAGCCATGCTCAACTCCTCCCGAAGGCGCAATAATGCAGCATAGGCCGCCTTCCTTTAGAATCCTGGCAATTTCCATAATTGTAATCCAGAAGTATTCTATGTGCTCAAATGCCTGTCCTGATATAACCACATCAAAAGAGCTTGATTCAATATTGCTCCAATCATAGACATTGTTTAAAACAATATCTACATTTTTACCTACTGCTATATCACAGCCGCAATAATGCCAATTTTGATTAGAAAATAACGGCTTATACGAACCATTAACATCCTGGCTGCCAATATCAATAATTTCTAAATTTTTATTTTCAAACATACTCAGATATTTATCAACAAAATTATCCATGTTTTTATATGAACTAGCATGCATTTATCTCCACTTCCATCGCCCATTGTAAATAAACACATTAATTGGGGACATTTCTTTTTACCCCGGCCCGGACAACGTACTGGTAAGCCCCGTACTGGTCGGCAAACTTGCTGCCGGTAATGTCGGTCAGTTTTTTTACAAATTCTTCGTCCTCCCCGGATATCTGCGAGGAAATCCTGCCTACATTCAGCACCTCATAACCCGCTCCGTTAAACATATTAATAATATCACCGATGGTAAAAAACCTGAGCTGGTTAATACCCGGAATTCCTCCGTCCTGGTAGGTCCACATGCCGTACAGCAAATTCCTGATCACGCTGTAGTGCATCACATTGAGCAGGCTGGCCAGCAGCCTGCCGCCGGGCTTTAGGTACTTGCCTAACTTTTTTAGAACCTGCCAGGGGTCTTTCAACTGCTCCAGCACGTCGGCGCAAATTATATAATCGAAAAACCCCTCCTGGTAGTCAAGTTCCAGGCTTTCCACATCCCCCGCCGCCACCTTGGCAAACGAACCGGCTATTTCCGCCGCGTTTTTGTTTATTTCCACGCCGTATAGCCCTGCATTTTTGTACAGATTTTTAATATACAGCAGGGTGGCCCCGCAGGCGCACCCTATATCCAGCACGTTGATGCCGGCGCATCCGCGGTCATTCATCAGTTGAACAATTTCATGCCTGATCAAGGTGGCCCAGGTTGAATTAAACCCCCATTTTTGCTCAAACTTTTTACCGTTTTCTTTCAGCAAAGCTGTATATGCGGCAGGGTCCCCCCTAAAGGTGGCGCTGCCAATATGGTGAATGAAAACGTCGTGGCAAAGCATCAGCTGGTAGCCCGCCTGCAGAAGCCTGCAGGAGTAATCGTCATCCTCATAATTTCCGGGGCTAAACCGTTCGTCCAGCAGTCCAACCTTTTTAACTGCCTCACCCTTGAGCAGTAGGCAGTAACCCACCAGCCGCAGCCGCTCCTCCCACCTTTGGGGATTGCTGTTATTGTTCTGCCTGGCAAAATCATGCATTTCCTCAAGAGACTTATAGCCCACCGGAATGGCCTGGCTGTTGCTGCAATAATTGGTTACCGCCCCCACGGCCCCTATATCCGGAGAACTGTATAGACATCGCCGCAGATTGGCCAGCCAGTTGCGGGTTACCACAGTGTCGTTGTTAAGCAAAAGCACGTCACTCCCGCCGGCCTCCTTGATGCCCTGGTTGCAGCCCCTGACAAAACCCAGGTTATCCCCATTCGATATGCTTTTCAAATCCTTTTGCTGCTTCAGCCACTGAGCGGTTCCGTCTGTGGAACCGTTGTTCACGATTATGATCTCGTAAGTTCCCGGCTCCGTATATCTCCTAATGCTATCCACGCACATTTTGGTTAACTCTATGTTGTTCCAGGCCACAATCACTATACTGGTTTGTGGAGTGTCATCTTTTGCAGTGCCGGAAAGGTTTTCATCTTCCCCGCCACCGTCCAGGGTAAATTTTCTGGCAACCAAATTCTATCAACCCCTTAAAAAGGCCATTATAACCAAAAAAATCACTTGCCGATAAATCTATACACTTTACCCCCGAATTTCATGGTCCTGCCCGAAACGGCGTGACCCGGCGCCGCTGCCCCGGCGGCCCCCTTCAGGGCACTGGCCCAAATGCTGTTCTGAATATGAACCGGATCATAACGGCTCTCCGCCGCCACGCTGGCAAACCCCACGGCCTGCAGCAGCTGCGTCAGCCTTGGCACCGTGAACCCGGTGTAGTGATACTCGCCCGGATGGGTTTGCAGCCCGAACAAAGTGCACAGAGGAAATCCCCACCTCTGGCTCTCAGGCAAAGCAAGCCAGTTGCGCAGGCACCATTCCAGGTCGGGAACAACCAGCTGTAGCATACCGCCCGGCCTTAACACCCTGAACCACTCGGCAAGCACTTTTTCCGTCTGCAAATGCGATATATGCTCCAGCAAGTGTGAAGAAAATACTTCATCCACGCTGTTGTCGGGATACGGCAGGCTGTCCGCAGACGCATTGAGCACTGCCGGATGCGCTACATACAAATCAACATTGGTATAGCCTTCCATAAGACTGCCGCCGCAGCCGATATTTAGTCTCAACATATTACACCGGAGCTCCTTCTGTAATGTTTAATGAGAACCTGTATTTTTTATTGTTATGGGCAAAAGTGTACCTGCCGCTCCGCACATTGGTGGCCAGATACTGCCTGTATTCCGCCACGAATTTATCCCTTAGCCGGAAATATTCGTCATCGCACTTCTGAAAACACAAATGGGACACCCAGGGCACCTCCTGCCGGGGTACCATCACCTTCAGATCCCTCTTCCAGAATTCAAGACTCTGGGAATTATCATAAAAATGAAAACCGTCAATAATATCATCCCGCCAGGGTATATCGTACTGGGTTGCCATCAGACAGCCGTCTGCCACGGTTACCCATTCGTAGGGCTGGTCGGTCAGCTTACCCCCCAGTGCCTGGTTAATCCTTGGTAAAAATACATTTCCAAAAACCTCCACACAATCCCACAGCCACGTTTTCTTCTTATTGTCCAGAGGCAGCGTCCTGCCACCCAAAACACCGATCATGCCGATGCCGGGATCCGCAGAAAAAACTTTATGAATGTAATGCAAAAACATCGGCTCCGTTATATATGTGTCCTGGTGCAAATATATCTTGTACTTGGCCTTGCTTTTATGCATGGCCTCGTTGTAAGCACTGGCAATGCTTGTAGCGCTCTGCACCGGCACCACCTCCACCTGAAACCCCTGTTTATCCAGCAGGTGCAAATGGGCAAGGCACTCTTCATATACAGAAGGATTGTTGACACAGGTTATAAAAGCTACAGAAACCATAAATTCAACCCTTTCAAAAAAGGTGATGAAAAAATCAAACCTTGAATTTATACCTTTTTCCGTTGAATACTATACTCTTTGTGTTTTCCCCGGGCCCGGGCCGCACGAGATAGTTAATATACTCCCTTACAAAAACCCGGCGCAGCTTTTCATACTCCGGATAGGTTATGCCGGAAGCGGATAGATGCGCCACCCAGGGCGTCGTCTGCCTGGGCACCACCACCGCGCAACCTTTTTTCCAGAATTCAACACTCTGGGACAAATCGTAAAAATGAAAACCTCTTAATATGTCTTCCCGCCAGGGAATGTCGTACTGGGTCACCATTATGCAGCCGTCAATGAAATTCACCCAGTCGTAAACCCCCGTGGGGTTTATTCTCCGGTCAATCCTGTGATGGCCGTAATGATAAATGCAGCCCCAGCTTTCCTGGCAGTCCCACACCAGCATGGGGTTGCTGTCAATACGCAGGTACCTGCCGCCCATCACCCCGATCATGCCTATAGCGGGGTTTATTTTGAAGATATTGTCGATATGGTGGAGAAAGTTCACATCCAGAATAAAGGTGTCCTGGTGCAGGTAAATTTTGTATTTTGCCCGGGATTTACGCATGCCCTCATTGTAGGCGGCAGGCAAACTGTAATTGTTATGCACCGGTACAACCTCGAACTGGAACCCGGTTTTATCCAGTACGTGAATATAGCCGCAGCATGCGTCAAAAAGGCTTTGATCATTTACACAACTGATAAATGCCACTGTCTCCATATTATTGTCCTTTCTGCGGATTGTGTCTGCTTAAACCTGAATAAGCGGCTACAGACATATTCCATACTATGGCAAAAAAGGTAATAATGTTACAAAAACAAGGACCGATGGACATTGATTCTTGCCGGGAAAGCTCTCAATTGTAGAAGCGGGGGTAAAAAAGACAATAAATGGGTGCAGTTACGCTGCACCCATTGTCATTTAGCTGGTTGTAATTATTAACGGTCATAAATTAATCATTACTGAATACATCCACCCGGAAGAATATCCCGGCGGTGTTGCTTGCGGCTGCCCCTGGGGCGGGTGCATAGTTGGAAACCCTGCCCCTAAAGTCAATATCTATATCCTGGCCGCCAATAGCCGCACCGCCAAACACATTACGCAAGTCGAACACGTAAACGTTCTGCCAGCCAAAGGGGAACGACGCCGGCTGGGGAGTGCCGATGGGCAGCGGGTTGTCACTCAGTGTTAAAACTGGCGTGGTGGTAGTGGTGGTGGCGCTTCTCCTGAACTGCACGTCAATACTGAAGGCATTGTCCGCCATTACATAAACCAGGGCGTCCACCGTTGCGCCCAGAGCTACAGGTGTTCCGAACACAGCAAAATCCACCAGTTCGTTCTGGTAAATTGCACCCAGAGTAAAATCCGTGAGTGGTGCCAGATCATGCCATATCCATTTGGACAGGTCGGTGGCGGGACTGCTGGGGTAATACCAGAAGGGGCTGCCCGGGGCCTCCACCGATGCCATGGTATAAGTGGAAGTAAACCTGGTGAAGGCCGTGCCGTCTGCGGCCCAGAAAGTATTGTACGGGGCGCCCGCAAGGTTGGACCGGCTGACATAGCTGGCGTGAAGCGTTGCCATTAATTTCCCATCCTTTCGTTTAAATATAAAAATTGTTACCTAAATATTAAGTTTGACTTAAAACGTCCACCCGGAACATGAGGCCCGCCGTGTTGGCTGCTGCCGCTGCGGCGCCCGGCGCATAGTTGGACACTTTGCCCCGGAAGTCTATGTCGATGTCTTGACCGGTAAGAGCAGCACCGTTGAACACGTCCGGCAGGAAATAGGTGTAAACGTTTTGTCAGCCGAAGGGCTGGGAAAGCGGTACCGGGCTGTTGATAGGCAGCGGGTTGTCGCTCAGGGTAAATATCTGGGTTAGAGTAGCTGTGGTCACACTTCTCCTGAACTGTACTTCAACGTTAAAGGCGTTGTCCGCCATCACGTAAACCACCGCATCAACTGTTGCACCAGCGACCAGGGTGGTGTTAAATACCGCCGGATCCACCAGCTCAAACTGCAGGATCACGCCGGCGGAAAAGTCCGTGGCGGGTGGACTTGCCCGCCAGATAAACTGGGCCAGATCTGCTGCGGGGGCAGCGGGTACGGGCCACAGCGGGCTGGGGGTGGCGGGAGCCGAAAGCGTTGTGTAAGTGCTGGCAAACCGGGTAAAGGCCGTGCCGTCGGGGGCCCAGAAAGTGTTGTAGGCTCCTCCAACCACGTTGGGCCTGCTAACATAATCAGTGTGTACCAGTGCCATTATGTTTCCATCCTTTCATAATAATGATAAGTAATTTAGGAATACATCACTGGTACAATGTATAAAAACAAACCATAAATTGACACATAAGCCAAAAAATGATCTGATTTTCTTTGTGGAAGCAAACAAAACCGGCGGATAGTATGCCTGCCGCTATCCGCCGTAATAATACTCCTTTTCCCAAACAGGCAGTTTATTCAGTTCAGCCGCAAACAATTTGCTCATGTCCTCCAACATCAGTTACCCATTTGCTGTGACAAGGCTTAACACGTCCATTCGTAACATAATCCCCGCTGTGTTGGTAGCCGCCGCTGCGGCGCCCGGCGCATAGTTGGACACTTTACCCCGGAAGTCTATATCGATGTCTTCACCGGTAAGAACAGCGCCGTTGAACACATCAGTCAAATAATAGATGTAAACGTTTTGCCAGCCGAAGGGTTGGGAAAACGGTACCGGGGTGTTAATAGGCAGCGGATTGTCGCTCAGGGTAAATATCTGGGTTAGAGTAGCTGTGGTCACACTTCTCCTGAACTGTACTTCAATGTTAAAGGCATTGTCCGCCATCACGTAAACCACCGCATCAACTGTTGCACCAATGCCCAGGGTGGTGTTAAATACCACCGGATCCACCAGTTCAAACTGCAGGATCACGCCGGCGGAAAAGTCTGTGGCGGGTGGACTTGCCCGCCAGATAAACTGGGCCAGGTCTGCTGCGGGGGCGGCAGGTGCGGGCCACAGCGGGCTGGGGGTGGCGGGAGCCGAAAGCGTTGTGTAAGTGCTGGCAAACCGGGTAAAGGCCGTGCCGTCGGGGGCCCAGAAAGTGTTGTAGGCTCCTCCAACCACGTTGGGCCTGCTAACATAATCAGTGTGTACCAGTGCCATTATGTTTCCATCCTTTCATA